>NZ_CP156084.1:2531512-2836018 GCF_040687965.1 Methylocystis echinoides | reverse complement strand
GCTCTCCATCACTCATTTCTGAGCCAGGGTATTCTGAGGTCGAGTCAGAAGTTGAAGCAGCGTCGGGGACGACTAAGATACCAAGCTCTTGCAGACGGAGCTTGCGATGAGGAAGCAATCTTTCCCAGATGGTTTTCAATCTCCACAATACTGTTTCCGGCGGAGGTTCGTTTGGGCTGGTCCTGCGAGACTCAAGGTGCTGGATTGCGACTCGGCTGGTCTCAGCAAAAAGAGCCTGTAACAGAAATTCGAAATCATTAAGCAGTGCAACAGCGGGCTTATTCTGCCAACGATGGCCTGTCCGATGACCCGCTTCGCCGTCAATGTATCCAAACTGCAACCCCTTCATAGCTCGGTCGAGGCTGATCGCTGAGATTTTGTCAGATAGAACTAACGACCTGTGGGCGGCGATACGCCTAACCTTATCAGCGGGGCAAGCTGCTTCTAAAAACACGCCAAGCCTAGTTTTTCCTGCACCATTTGCTCCGGCCAAGACGATCGAATTACCCGCCTTTAACTCAAGCGGGAACTTGCCGGTGGGATTAGGAATGTCGACTTTTGCAATCACTTCGTTTCCGCTGGGCATGTCAAAGCTTCCCGCAAGTTCCCAATCAGTCGAGACTAAGACGTTCATTTTTTGCTACAAAATGTGAAACCTCAACGCTATTGCCGAAGGCAAATTTTACCCCCCTGCCGCCGGGCCGATCCATCGTATGCGAAGGGGACGGCTCTCCCAATCTGGTTAGGTGGCGAGCGGATACAAGCCAGCGATACCAATGCTTCTTATTTGTAAAAGCGCTCGTCATCAGGGTGCGGTGTGCTGTCCCATATCGACAAGCTTTTCGAGTTTGACTCCTGGCATTTCGTAGGGTTTGCGGCCTTGCGGCAGATGACATACGCCCAAGATACGGCTCTAACCCCAAAGCGATAGCACAGGTCTAGTTCTTGTTGACTGGCAAAGAGGCGACCGCATGTTTCGAGTTTGTAAGCTCTATGCCTGTTTCCCTCCCCACATACTTCCTTTTCGTGGGGAGTTACCGCGTATCGTTCGCAGTCTGTTTGAGCGTTAGCGCAGTCAAGCATTACCAGAAACGTGGAAGCCGCTATTAAAACCTTCAGCGTTTTCATTGCGGACTAACTCTCATTGCTAGTTCAATATGTCCAAGTAGTTTCTCTAACAGATAGTCGGCCTTCAAGGGCTCTAAGCTGGTGCCATCTTCCTGCTCAACGATCTTTGTTTCCCTAGCTATTGTTATTGCTCTTGCTCCTCTGATCAGGTCGTAGAACGTCGCAGGGTCGCTCGGGGAAATTGATTTAGCGGTTGAAAAAACATCCAGGTCAACATCGAGGATGTAATCAAAGGTTCCGATGGCACCTCGCTCCGCCTCGATCCGATTAATTTTTAACGAAAGCTTCCCACTCTCAATCACTGCATCGGCTCGCTCACGTTCACAGTCGCCATCGGGGGGAAACTTTTCAAAGCTTACGAGACGCGGTTCAAAGCTGAGGACAGTTGCTTGAGGGTGCCGCCCGACAGCACTTGTGTATCCCAGCACGACATAAGCATGTTCAAAAATTCCAGCCTTGATTGCCAGATCAATATGCTCATCGTGCTGGAGCATTCCGACCGCCGCACGAGCCGATTGTAGGTTGTCAGGATTAAACTCAGCAACCAACTCTCTTTGCTTTCGCGTCGCTTCCGTCTCGTCAACGGGGGAGCCAAAACTACGGGAGGCGCTCTGATGCGAGTGACGGAGAAACGCCGCTTGTAAATCTGTGTGATGGTCCAACGTGATCAGAACTCGTCCACTCAGGCCGTTTAAGCGACACGCGACCCAAGCCTCAATCACTTCTTGATGCTTCTCTACGATAAAAACCGGCTTACCTCCGTAAGATACTTTTTGCACGAGCTTGGCCCTTACCCAGTTTGACTTTCCTGCTGTTTGTAGGGGCAACGAGGCGCTCAAGTCACCATCTGTCCTCTGCCGTCTACTATGACTCTTGACCATTGGAGTCGAAGCGTCTACTAATTCATTATGAACCCACGGTAGACGCTTTTAGGACTCTGAGTAGACACATACCAAGGGTGAACCCAGAGTGGACACAGAGAGACAGGACGATGACGGTTATCGGCTATGCGAGGGTCAGCACCAATGACCAGAAGACGGACACTCAGGTTGACCGATTGAAAGCGGCAGGGTGCGAGGTCATTCGGCAAGAGAAAGTCTCAGGGCGATCCAGAGAGGGTCGCAGCGAGCTTGAGACAATCTTGGACTTCGTTAGGCCGGGCGACCAGTTGGTTGTGGTCAAGCTGGATAGGTTGGGGAGGTCTACGAGAGACGTTCTCAATCTGGTTCACGAACTAGAACAGAAAGGCGCAAGCCTGAGGGTGCTAGAGCCTGAGGTGAATACGGCTGGCCCGATGGGGCGCATGGTCCTCACGGTCCTCGGCATGGTGGCCGAAATGGAACTCGGATTTATCAAGGAACGCCAGAGGGCCGGGATCGAGAAGGCGAAGGCCGAAGGCGTCTACAAGGGACGACCGGCAAAACTTGACCACGCCCTGATCCGAAAGCTCAAAGCTGAGGGTGTTGGTGCGACTGAGATTGCAAAGCAGGTCGGTTGTGGAAGGGCTATGGTTTATAAGGTGCTGAACGCTACCGTTTGTATAAGTGCAGCCAGACATGATTAGTAACGTCCCAGATCACCACGAATTAAGGTCGCTGGCCGTGCGAGCCTATTTCGTGGCCTGGAAGGAAGCTTCCTCACTTTTTGAATCGATTGAGCATACTGGTGTCATAAGGTTCGAGGTAAGAGACGAGAAACTTGTCCCTGTCGCTGGTCCAGACAACGAACCTACCCTCCAAGAAAGTAGGGAAAACCTCTCGAAATATGAAAAAATTATGCAGCCAAGGTTGCAACTAATTTACTCGCTAATTCAGCACAGCCAGGAGTTGGCGCTCAAGAGCTATATCTGTGAGGAAAGCCCGTTTCTTCTACTTCTTGGTTCGGACGTAAAGACCTGGACGCGAGAGAATGTCGATTTTATGGATTGCAAAACTATCGACGCGAGCGATCTGGTGAAGGTAGTCACTGCGATCGGCAATAGAGCTGGCCCCGGTTATCTGGACAGCTCCCCGCGGATTTTGAGTGGATCTCTGCCGGGGTTTGCTGAACGCGGGGCGTTTCGATTTTGCCGCGGCGTCGGGAGGGCGTAGCCCGACCAGAGCTGCGGCAAAATCGACGGCGACGGTCATGCGGCCATCGCCGTTTCCTTAATGTCGAAGTAGGCCTCGTCGGGCGTGCGCCCGTCAAGGCTCGAATGCGGGCGCCGCTCGTTGTAAAAGGCCAGATACCGGCCGATCGAGGCGCGAGCTTCCGACACGCTGTCGTAGGCGCGCAAATAGACCTCCTCGTATTTCACACTGCGCCACAGCCGCTCGACAAAGACATTGTCTCGCCAAGCGCCTTTCCCGTCCATGCTGATCAAGACCTTCGCATTGATAAGCACCCCGGTGAAGTCAAGACTGGTGAACTGGCTGCCCTGATCCGTGTTGAAAATCTCCGGCTTGTCGTGTTTCGCCAGCGCTTCTTTCAAGGCTTCGACGCAGATCTCCGCTTCCATCGCGATCGACACGCGATGCGAAAGAACGCGCCGCGTGAAGACGTCGACGACCGCCACGAGATAGACGAAGCCGCGCCGCATCGGGATGTAGCTGATATCCGTCGCCCAGACCTGGTTTGGTCGCTCGATCTTCACCCCGCGCAGCAGATACGGATAAACCTTGTGTCCCGGCGCGGGCTTGCTCGTGTTCGGCCGACGATAGATCGCCTCGATCCCCATCCGCTTCATCAGCGTCGTGACATGCCGGCGGCCCACGGCGACGCCCTCGCGCCGCAACAGATCGCGCAGCATCCGCGCGCCCGCAAAGGGATGTTCGAGATGCAACTCGTCAATGCGGCGCATCAGCTTCAGATCCTCGGCCGAAACCGGCCGCGGCTTGTAGTAGACGGAGCTGCGGGCAACCCCCAGCGCCTTCGTCTGCCTGGCGATTGGAAGATCATGATCGCGGTCGATCATCTTTTTGCGCTCAGCAATCCCGCTTTTGTGAGCGCGCCGGACAAAAAATCGTTCTCCAGCGTCAGTTCGCCGATCTTCGCGTGAAGCCCCTTCAAGTCAACGGCGGCTTCCTTTGGCTCCGTCTTCTCCTTCTCCTGCCCGAAAACGCCGGCCGCGCCTTCAAGCAACTGACTTTTCCACGTCGTGATCTGGTTCGGGTGGACGTCGAATTGCTGCGCCAGTTCGGCCAGCGTCTTCTCGCCCTTGATCGCGGCCAAAGCCACTTTTGCCTTTAGGGCCGGAGAATGCGTCCGGCGGCTCCGTTTCGTCATCGAATGCTCCTGATTCGCAGCAAGAATCCTCGCCGCTGTCAGGCAGAAAATCCACTCAAGCTACTGTCCGAATTTCCGGGGCCAGCTCTAATTTAAAAATTAGCGATGATTTCAAAAGAAAGATTGAAGACGTTCGCCGAGGACGCAATACGATACAGCACCTCGGCAAACACCACGATATAGAACTTTTGGAACCAATCCGCATTCTAACGAGGCAATATGTCGAGCTTTTTCCCGGTCGAAACTGGCTGCGAGACCTAGATGGGATAGAAGATGATGGATTGGCTAATATATTTCATTTTAGCGAGGGGACACGTTCGCTGGTTCTGCATGAGCTTTCGATGCTCCATCGCCTGACGAATAAACGCCTAGCAAAACGGGTTCTTGGCATGGAGCCGTCGTCAACTATCTATGAATGCCTTGAATGTATTTCCGCGTCTGACCACGATCATCAGGGGACTAGCGTAGCATCCATTGAGCGAAAGAAAGGGACGCTAAGCGGACACTGCCATCTGTGCCAGACCACGTTCAAGATGCATCGCCAAAAGTGCATGAGTTGCGGCTGCGATGTGGTTTTCGCGACCGGAGAGCATGAAGGTCATTGTTGTGGGTGCGGAGAACTGCATTCCAAGCGTTAGATTTGCTCGCTTCCTGGTAGCTGAAATGATTAGCAAGCGGACTAAAGCCGCTAAAGCGAGAGGCGTGAAGCTTGGCGGGGATGGAGGCAAACTTAACAGCAAGCACCGCTCGAAAGGCACAGCCGCTAGCATCGTGGCGAGGAACGCCAAGGCTGATAATCGGGCCAGAGACCTAGCGCCTATCCTGTGGGAGCTTGCGGGATTGAGCTATTGCCAAGACGCTCGCAGCGGTCAGCAACGACCGATAGCGAGAGGTAATGAGGCTCAATGGCCGAGGCGCTACCATGTTACACACCAGGTAATAGGGACGCTTTCCCGCCTGTAAGCATCCGGTCAGGCATCGGTTGACGTGACCAGGCCAAGACCCACCTCTTGAGCGCCCCTGGATCGACCTGCGAGACTCGCCAACACGCCCCTTCCGCTCGCCCGCTACCCCACTAGCGGAAATCCATCTCGTTTAGGGAAGACCCATTTCTGTCCGTTTAAACGGCGTTGCACATCCCCCTAACGCTGCGAGGGCTTTCGACGCCTGCTCAACGGCACCGGATGCCGACAAACAGGATACCTCGACTCGAACTTCCAAGAGTTTGGGTAGGGGCTATCAGGTCGTTCGCCCTCGCCAGCACGCGATGTTGCACACACCCCTGACTGATGTTCGCAAGACACCCCCCGAACCGCTCAGAGACCTCTGACGGAGCCATTCAAGTGTGTTTAGCAAAGAGCAATCAGGATCAAGCCCCTCGCTAGGGGGCTACTCATGAGTGTGCGGAAAAAGCACCCAAAGAAATTTCCGCATCACTCTCTAAAACCCTTGTTTTACAAGGCTTCTAGCTCGTCTCCCTTAAAGAGAGAGGAGGTTAGAAGAGGCGTGAGACAACCACCTTAAAATCCCTAAACAGGAACACTCCCTAACATGACAACTATCACTGTCCTCGACTCCATCATGGGGTCGGGTAAGACCACCTATGTCATCAACATGATTAACACTCAGCATACTAAGGATTTGGCTCAGTCTTTCGCTAACGCAGACCACGAACCAACTAGGTTTCTGGTGGTGGTTCCCCTACTAAGTGAGGTTGATAGGTTCACTCACTCATGCCCTGACTTAAGATTTAAAGACCCTCAGCCTGTTCACTCAAGAAAGCTCTATCACCTTGAACGCCTGATTGATGACGGTGAGAACGTCGTCACGACTCATGCTCTTTTCAGGATGCTTGACCGAACCATATACGGGAAGCTCAAGAGTAAAGGCTATAAGCTCATAGTCGATGAGGCTCTTGAGTGCGTGGAAATGTTTGACAAGCTATCAGAAAAGGACCGCAAACTCCTATTCGACAATAACATGGTCTACGTCGATAAGGATACGAGACGCCTTCGCTGGAACTATGAAACTCACCCTGATTACTCAGGTAGGTTCACCGACTTCAAGCATCTGTGTGACATTGGAAGCTTGGTCTTCATCAAGGATAAAATCCTCCTATGGGAGTTTCCGTCTGAGTTCCTTACCTGCTTCAACGAGGTGCTTGTCTGCACCTACTTATTCAAGGGGTCTCCATTCTATGCTTACCTGCAAGCAGAAGGGTTCGACATTCACATGAATACTATCATGGATGGGTCTCTGTGTGAGTGGGATGAGGGCAGAGGCGATGAGAAAATAAGGTCTCAGCTAAGGTCTCTGATAACCATCTACGAGGGTCCAATGAACCGCAGAGGGGATGCTAATGGACTAAGCAATCCCTTATCATCGACGTGGTTCGGTAAGGCCTCTCCTGAGGAGCTAAAGGGACTAAGGTCGTCTACTGAGACTTTCTTCGCTAGGGTCGCTAAGTCTCCTTCTAAGGTGAATGGTTGGACCACCTTTGCAAAGGTCAAAGCTAAGCTCGCGGGTAAGGGCTACACAAGGGGCTGGATACCTAACAATGCCAAGGGAACCAACGACTATGTCGATAAGCAAGCTATGGCCTACTTGTGCAACTGGTTCTATCATCCGGTCATCAAGGGCTATTTCCATGAGCGAGGTATAACGGTTGATGAGGACATGTATGCGCTGTCAGCTATGATCCAGTGGATTTGGAGAAGCCGTATACGGCGGGGCGAACCGATCCATGTCTTCATTCCTTCGGAGCGAATGAGAGGGCTTCTTCGTGAATGGCTAAACCCAGTTGTCTATCATAGCAACTCGTTCAAGCGGGCTGCATGACCTCTGCAATGACTGAGTGACGCAAAGAAAGATCACTCCCACCTTTCAGTGACCAACGAAGCTCGACGCAATAGCAGAGCAACAACGGGAGCGGCGGATTGACTGCCTCTCCCTCATGCCTTCTTATGTCCCATTGCTGAGGTATTTTTTTCGAGGGCATTATGGGGCTGCGTGATTTGACACGGCAAGCGGTAGAAGCGGCGATCACGGAGTTCGACTCCTTAGGGCGCTCAACGTTCCTCAAACGCTATGGGTTCGGAGAGGCGAAGACTTTCTACATCAAGTGGAACGACAACCTTTACGACAGCAAAGCAATTGCAGGGGCGGCACATGGAAAACTTCCAGGCCAACTACCGCTCCGTTCGGATGAGTTCTCGGGCGGCGAGAATACTGTGAAGCGAGCATTGGAGAACTTAGGGTTCATCGTGGTTGACGAACGTAGTGCCTCGGCCCGCAACCCTACATGGGCCAGAGACGAGCTTATCCTGGCCCTCGACCTCTATGTGCAGTTCAAAGGCAACCCGCCAGGAAAGGGCAGCTCAGAGATTGTCGAGCTTTCCACCTTACTCAACAAGATGGGGTCACAGTTTGCGGGTGTCACCAGAGAGTTTCGCAACGCCAACGGCGTCTACATGAAGATAATGAACTTCCGCCGCTTCGACCCCGCGTATTCGGCGCAGGGTAAGGTCGGCCTCCAAAGAGGCGGGAAGGACGAAGAGTTTGTATGGAACCAATTCGCCCAACATCCGGTAGAGCTTCATGCAGCGGCAAAAGCAATCCGCTCACACATCGGGGGTGGCTCAGCCCCGTCGATCGACGAAGAGAGCGACATTGCAGAAGCCCCAGAAGGGCGACTTCTAACCCGACAGCATCAGATCAGGGAACGAAGCCGGGCGATCATCGAGGCTAAGAAGCGAAAAGTCTTACAGTTGAGAGGCAAGTTAACCTGCGAAGCCTGCGGGTTCGACTTCGAGGAGCATTATGGGGAACGAGGGAGAGGCTTTATCGAGGTGCATCATGTCAAGCCAGTTCACACGTTGACAACTGGAAGCAAGACCAACCTGGAAGACCTCTCCCTGCTCTGCTCGAACTGCCACAGGATGATCCACGTAAGGTCACCTTGGCTGACGGTCGCTCAGATTGCTGGGATGTATAAGCGGCAATGACCAAGGAGGAAGTTAGGGAGTTAGGGAGGGGGTAAAAAGAAGCCGACCTCCCCCTGTGTAAGGAAGGCCGGCGAGTGCGGGAGGAAAGTATGTCAGGAGGATTTCGCGGGGGTTTAACCATGTCCTACGTAGTTTCCGCGAGTTGACAATTCGTCGCAGACGGCTGTGGGGCTGACTGACGAAGGCGGAGGTTTGGAGGCTCAGAGAGAGCCATGGAAGGCTGTAGAGGCGTCTAAGAGTGTTGGTGGTCGCAAGAGCCGTCCTGCCGGTAAGGCCAATGAGTGGCCTTGCCAGCCCTAGAAATATACGTGGCAAGCTCTGTCTAGACCTCGCCTATAGCAGGCTTTCTGTCACACCGCTTGTCACACTGAAAGGCCGAAAACGCCTCTTGAACCTCCCCCTGCCCTGCCTGTAGGTTCAGAGGGTCAACGGATCAAGCAGTGTGTAAAAGGCTGGAATTGCAGGGAAATAGGTAGGCGTTGGGAGGTAGTTCAAACAGGATGCAAACGACACTCTTAAGCCTTGCGCTTCAATGGCATTGAAGAGGTCGTCGGTTCGATTCCGTCTGGCTCCACCAATCAAAACAATAAATTAGCTGTGCGCTCGCCACATCGTGGCGTTCGGCGAAGCTGCGCTGTTCCCCTCTCACGCATCGAGGGCCGCCACTTCGCTGTTGGCGAATTCGAGCAAAACAGGCTCACTCGCACGCCACCGGCCCGATCGCGCGGCCATTCTCCGGCGCGTAAGTGAAACTTGCCCGGCACTCCTTAGCGTCGAGCGAAACGACGACCTCATTTTCCGCCTGCGGCTCCGGCACATAGAGACGCCCGTCATAGCCGACGACGGCGGCGTCGCCTGCGCCGCTGAGGACGGCGCGCGAGCCGGGCGGGAGGAAGGCGCCGCTGGCGTCTTTCATGATCACCGTGACGCCGGCCTGACGCCGCTTGCCGACGAAATCCACCGCCACGCCGGCATTGCGCGCGGGCCGCACGAGGCGTTCTGTCTGCGCGATCGAACGATCGAGCGGCAGGGTCTCGACGTTGAGCGACAGACGATTCATTTCATAAGCGCGTAAGTTGGGCGCGACGATAGTTCCAAACATGTTCGTGCGCCCGATTGGGCGATTTTCCGCAAGAACCTCCACGCCCGGCGCGCCGGCGTTGACCATGGCGAAAGAGTCGCTGATCGGATTGCCAAGACCAACGCCCGCGTTCCGGATCGCCGCCACCGACCCTTCCGCAGCTGCGTAGCCGCCCAAGTTTCGGCCCATTTGCGAGGCCCCGAGGTCGATGCGGCCGTATTCGTGCCGATAGCCGACGGACGCTTCGCGATAGGCGGCCTGGCCGGTCAAGCCAGTGTTGCGCACCCGCCAGCCCCAAGAGCCCGGCTCCTGCCCGACCATGCGCCCCACGTCCGCCGTCACCGACGACGCCGTGTTTTGTGGCGAGAAGGACGTCGACATCACGGTTTCGCCGCCGAGCGGGATGGACAGGCCGGCGAAAACGCCGCGCTGGTCGGCGTTGGCGAAATCATAGGTGGCCGCGAGATAGGCGGTTACGTCGTCGAAGAAGGTGCGGGTGAGGCCGAGCGTGAGCATGCGCGAATTGTTCACTCCTCCGCTCCGCGTCACATTGGCGAAGGTAAGATTGACGGCGGTTTTCTCATCAAAGGGCGCGGGGAAGCTGAAGGAGACGCGATCGAGCGCCCGCGACGGACGCAAGCCGTCGTAATAAGTCCGGTAGAAAGCGGCGGCGGCGCCTGGGATCCACGGAGAACTGTAGAGTGCGGACGCGAGCGGCTGATTGTAGGCGTTGGTGGTCGGCGCGGTCACGGTGGCGAGATCGTTGAACAACCCGAACGCGCGCTGCGACGACGCCGACACCGACACGCCGAAGAGACGCGTCTCCAGGCTCGCATAGACGAGGCCGCCGACCTCGCCGCGCCAATAGCTTCCGCCCCCCGCCAACGTCGCCACGGCGCGATCGAGAATGCGGAAGCTCGCGCCCGCGCTCGCATTGGCGAAGCGAGAAGAAGAAGTCTCGCCATGGGCCTGGAGAGTCAGCCAGTCCGTCAGCCCGCCGCGCATCGAGCCGGAGGCGACCGCGACGTGCGCATATTGGTTCGACTGGATCGCGTAATACTGGCGCGGCAGGCCGGCCTCGAACGACCAGTCGAAAGCCCCCTGCTTCAATATTTTGCTGCTGACCATGAACGGCGTTGAGGTCTCGATCACCCGGCCCGTCGCGTCGCGCGTCAGAACGCGCGTCGTGCCGTCGCCCGCGACCGGAATGGCGTCGATGCGATAAGGCCCCGCGTCGACAGGCTGCGAAATTGTCAGATTGTTGTTGACGTAGACGTCGACGGTGGATGGCACCGCCGCCGAGCCCGAGACCGAGGGAAGCGCCGCCGTGACGAGGTCGGGGCGCAAGCCGAAGTTGCGCTGGATCTGCACGCCGGCGAGCCGGATCGACCGCGACCAGGCCGGCCCCGGGGCGATCGTGTCGCCGACCACGTAGTTCATCAGGCGGCTGTCGTCGGCGTAAGTGTAATTGGTGTCGAGGCGCACCTGAGTGAAACGGTTGGCGACCGTGGAGCCGACGATCGCGCCGGATTTCACCACGCCGTAATCCGAGAAAACGCGCGCGTCAAAGTTCGCCGACGCGCCCTGATAGTCGAAACCGCCACGGGGATCGCGCATCACCGAGCTGCGCAGGTGATAATTGAGGAGACCGCCGAAGGAGGACTCGAGCGGCGACTCCTGTGTTTTGTCGCTCCCCGGCGTCGCCTTGTAAACGCGCTCGGCCATCGCCTGGGGCGCGAGCGTCAGGCGGATTTGTTGCTTCGCGACGTCATATTCGTAAGAGAGGCCAGGGATGGCGTCGAGCGCGACCTCCTCTTCCTCCGAGCCGCCTTCCTTGGGCGTCCGCACGCCGATCTCCGAGAGTTCGGACGACGGCGACGCGAGGCGGCCATCCGCGCGCTCGCTGAATTTGGCGATAAGATTGCGGGGATGGCCGTTGACGAAAACCTCGAGTTGCAGCGACCGCGCGGCGTCGCGCGCCTCTTGAGCGGCGAGGGCGTGAGGGACGAGCGCCGCAAGCCCCCCGATCAAGCGCAGGATCGCAACGACGCGGATGCACGCGTCAGCGTTCCGCCGTCGCCTCGCCATCGATCGGTCCCTGGTCGCTCACAGCGCTCAAGGCGACCGTGTCGCCGGCAAGCCCCTTCGCGGGCTGCGACGTCCATTGGGCCTCCGAGTGCGCAAGCGCGTAGCCGATCAGGCCATTGCCAAACGAAACCACGGCGCCGGAGCGGTCTTTCAGCTTGAGACCCGATATGCGCACGTGGCGCCCGCCGTCGTTGCGCAGCGTCACGACGATGCGGCCATTGGCTTTACGAAAGCGCCAAGTGAGCTTGGGCGGCTCTGCGTCGGGGGCGTAGAAAAAGACGGGGATTGAATAGCGCAATTGGAGATTGACGGATTTCGACCCCGCGGCGGCGGCGGACGGCAGTTCGTCGACGATCAGACGGTAGCTCTCCTCCTCGACGACGGGAGACTGGTCGGCGCGCACGATCCGCACCGTGTAGCTCTGATTTCCGGAAAGTTCGGCCAGCGGCGGACTGGCGACGACGGCTTCGGTCGGCTGGTAATCGTCCTCGCCTTCGACCTGGCGCCAGCGGACTACGCGCAATTGCGCCGTCAACGGGCGGTCGCCGCCGTTTTTCAACGTGACAGTGGTCGTCGCGCCCGGCGGCGGAATTTCGAGCGTCACCGGCGCCACCTGAAGGTTGGCGGCAAGGACCGGAGCCGCGGCGAAAGCAAGGAAAAGACTCGAGAGAGCGCCAGTGGCGTAGTTCATGTGTCGTCCGCTGCCCGTGCCGGTCAGCGTGTCCGTGCCAATCGTATTGCCCCACACCTGGGTGCGGGCCGGGTCGCGATACATCGTGTAATCGATGGTCGGCGCGCCGGCGCCCGTGCCGTTCCTCATCTTGCGGATGGCGACAGTCCCGCCGCCGCTTCCCACATCGAGACCGACGTTATACGGCGTGCCGGACGTGCACTGGACGTTGAACACCTGCGCCGCGTCAACGTTGCTGCTCAAATTGCCCGACACGGGGAAGGCCAAGGAGGGGTTGGGCGTCGTGATGGCGCATGTCGACTGGATCGTCATCGACACGCTCAATGTGGCGGTGCTGGTCGCCGCCCCGGCGACGTCGACGCTCCCGGCCACGATCCCGGCCGCAAGAACCAAACGAAAAAAGCTCTTCATCTTCAACTCCTGTGTCCGACGCCGTCATAGCGTCGGTCAGGAATAGTCAAGTTCAAGTATTAAAATGTTGTTAACCAAGAAATAAGTTGTGTCGCCCAGTTTATACAACTCAGCTTGCGCAGAGCTTGACATCCGCTCCAAGATCAACGTGGCCGACGTCGTCCTGGGACGCCGCGCGGCTCAATAGGTCAAAGTGACGATGATCGTATCCGTGTAGAGGCCGGGCGCGCCCATCGCCTGCGCAGGCGCCAGACCATAGACGGTCAACGTCTGCGCCCCGCCGGCGCCGACGCCCGACAGTTTGAAGCCGGCGGCGTCGCCCCACGGCAGCGCATGGGCGGGGTCGCGATAGAGATTGTATCCGATCGTTCTGCCTTCCGGTCCGGTCATCTTTCGCGCGGTCGCCGTCGCGCCGGCGCCCATGCCGGCCGAGAGGCCGACCTCATAGGGCGTATCCTTCGTGCAGACGACGGCGAGCCTCGACGTGGCTTGCGCCGACGCAGCGGGAGACGCGGCGCTGGCAAAGACCATGTTGCTCGCGCTGATCGTGCAGGAGGCCTGCAGCGTCACTGCGACGGTAAGCAACGGCGCATCGCTGGACAGCAGACCACTCAGGCACGCATTGGAGACGCCGTCGTAACCGCTGTCGGCGACGATCGCCGCTCCGGAGATATCGTCCGTGTAGGTCCCCGCCGGCAGGCCGGCGGTTGCGGAAAGGATTTTCGCATAGACCGTTCCCTGCACGCTGGCGCCGCTGTTCGTGTCGTATGGCGTCGACAGAAACACCGTTTCGGACTCCCCGAGCCAGGGGACGGTCATCTGCGGATCATGATAGAGACCATAGGCGATCGAGTTTCCGGCGCCGTCATTCATCGCCCTGTTGAACTCGCCGCCGCCGGCCGCGCTTTTTCCGAACCTGGCGCACACCCCGATCTGATCGGTCTGCAGTCCGGGCAGGCAGGATTCGCTGAACCGACCCGTCGTCGTGGCGCCCTGCAGATTTGAAACCCCCAGCCTCCCAAACGAAAGGGTTATCGGGCGTGGAGAGAAGGAGCAGAAGGCGCCGGCGCGCGCCACGTCAGGAAACGAAGCGGCCAGCGCGAGAAATGCGGCAAGCAAAGGAACCGGGCCTCGCCGACTGTCGCGACCACTGTCGCCTCGGCGGAGGGCCGAGCCTTTTCGCCGGCGCCTAAATGACAAATGTGCTCCTCGGCCGCCCCTCGTCACCGCTGCGAAGGCGCAACGGGACAGCCTAAGCTAAAGCTTAGACCGTGTAATTCAAGCGACAAATTTTCGGAGGGAAGCGCGGCCGCCGGAGCTCTGCTTTTGACTGGCTCCAATCGCTCGGCAGGAACGCTCTCAGCCCGCAAGCGGAGCGATCAGAACCGCCCAGCAAACGCCCATCATCGCGACGGCCATCACGGTCGCCACAGTCGCTTCATCGTCGAAGTTTTTCATCGCTCCCTCCCCGTTACTGGTGAAAAAGATACCGGCGAGAGGCCGAAGGCGATGTGTGTGAACGCACGGGTCGTCACAGGGAGGCTTGAGCGCGAGCGAGGACTTAAGGCGGCCCTGTCGCGCAGGGCGAAATTGGCCGCGCGTCAGGAATCCAGGCTTCGAGCAACCTTTTTCAGTCGCTCCAGAATGCTGGGCGGTTCGGGTCGCTTTTGGCTGCCGCGCCGCCTGCGATGCTTCTTCTCGACGTCCTGGTCCGGCGTGGCGGAAGATAACGATTGCACGCTCGCTGACGCAGACGAGGCCGCGCTCCTGGAGAGACTCTGCCGATGCCGCCGCGCCCATTTTTCCAAAATCTCCGGGGGAACTCGCTGTGGCGTCGAAGCTTGCGGCGCAGCCTCCGGTTCGTCCCGAGCTTCCTCCGGCTCGGAAGCGACTGTGGTTTGCGGGCTGCGAAATCTCCAAAGGAGGAGAAAGGCCGCCACGCCGAACGGAGCGCCGATGTAGGCCTGTGGACCGTAGCCGAACATCTCGGCGAAGACGTCGATTGCAAAAATCACCGACAAAAACAGACCGATGTAAAACAGCATGCTTTGCTCAGGGGGCTCGTGGGGACTCAAGTTTATAGAACAAAAGACCGGCCCCGTCGCGAAAATCAGCGCTGCGTGAAGCCTTCATCAGGCTCAGCCATAGAAGAAGAAAGGGCTGGCGCGCTCAAGATCTCGTCTATGTCCATCTCAGCCCGACGGGAATGCTTTCGATACGGCGATTAGCAGATTGCCAAACGCAGGGAATCACAGCAAACCCGTGTTTGCCTTCCTGTCGTCGAAAGGATTACCCATGAAGCGCGTTCTGATCGCCGCCGTCGTACTCGGCGCCGTTGCTTACGCTGTATACGCCGGCTGGCTCCGGAAACCTGAATCCGTGGACAGCGCCGGCAACGCGCCGACCTCTTCCGAAGCGCCCGCCACAACCCCGGCGTCCACCGCCGTTCCAGAAGCGACGCCGGCCGCCGAAGCCGCTCCGCCGGCCGCCTCCGCGCCGGAGCCTGCGCCCGCCGCGGCGCCGGCCGCCAGTCCCGCGCCTGAAAAGGCCGCTGAAACGGCCCCCGCGTCCGCTGCGCCGAAGCCTGCCCCGGCGCATCACGCGCCCCATGCAAAGAAGCCCGCGAAGCAGCACTGACGACCGCAAGCGCCCCGCTCAATCGCGGGGCGCTTCGCTTCTGCGAGGCAAAGGCATAAGCCAGCGCACTCGGAAGGCCGGCGCGCGAGCGAGCGTTCGGGCTTCGAGAGGTCCAAGCGCCGGCGAGAGCTCGACGGCGAGACAGGCTCGAGAGGAACCGCGCCCGCTCATCAGGGTTATCTCTGCTCGATGTTTTGATCCCGTCCTGCAGAGACGGAGGCGCCCTTGCGGATGAGTGCGAAAAGACGGCTCCCGATGCCTGGCCACTCCCCGCCCGCCAGGTCCCGCGCGCGTGGCCCGTGAGCGCCCTCCCCTCCGCCTCGGACCTTGGGCGGCTGGCGGCGCCCGACGCCTTTCTGTGGGCCGTCGGCATCGAGGACACCTTCATCACGGCGCCGCATCCGCGAACCGGCCGCACACTCGACGAATATGAACTGACGGGACACTACGATCGGTGGCGCGAGGACCTGGCGCTCATCGCCCAGCTGGGGACGCCCTGCGCGCGCTATGGCGTGCCCTGGCATCGCGTGCAGCCTGCGCCGAACGTCTGGGCCTGGGGCTTTGTCGACGCCGCGCTGGAGCGCATGCTCGCGCTGAAGATCGACCCCATCGTCGACCTCGTGCATTACGGGCTGCCGCCGTGGATCGAGCGCGCCTTCCTCAACCCCGATTACCCCTATTACGTCGCCGAATATGCGGCGCGGCTGGCGGAGCGATTTCGCGGACGCGTGCGATGGTATACGCCGCTCAACGAACCGCGCATCACCGCCTGGTATTGCGGACGGCTCGGCTGGTGGCCGCCCTATGAGAGAAGCTGGCGCGGCTTCGTCGCGCTTATGATCGCCATCTGCCAGGGCATTGTCGAGACCGTGCGCGCGCTGCAACAGGTGGATGCGGAAATCGTTCCGTTCCACGTCGATGCAACTGATATGTTCGACACGGACGATCCGACGCTCGTGGCGGAGGCGCGCCGCCGCCAGGAAATCGTCTTTCTCGCGCTGGACCTGATCAGCGGTCGCGTCGACCGGAACCATGCGCTTTGGGACTGGCTCATCAGCGAAGGCGCAGATGAAGACGTTCTCGAGAACTTCCTCGACCAGCCGCTGGACCTGCCCATCATCGGCGTCAATCTCTATCCGATCTTCACGAGCAAGAGACTTTTGCGCGACGCCGCGGGACGTCTGCGGATCAGAATGCCGCACGCGTCGGGCGATCTGGTCGAAAAGATCGGGCGCATGTATTTCGACCGCTATGGCGCGCCGCTGATGGTTTCCGAGACCGCCGACAAAGGCTCGGCGGCGCGACGGTTGGACTGGTTGCGCCAGTCGGTCGCCGCCGTGAGACGCTTGCGCGTCGACGGCGTGCCGATGCTGGGTTACACTTGGTGGCCGATGTTTGCGCTGGTGACATGGGCCTATCGCCAGGGTCGCCGCCCGCTGCACGATCATCTGCTGCAAATGGGCCTGTGGGACCTCGACCCTGATCCGAACGGACAGCTTGCCCGCCTGGAGACGCCGCTGGTCGGCGCCTATCGCGATCTGGTTCGCGGCGGGTCTCAGTCGGTCGGTCCGCTGGCGGCGAGCGGCGCTCCCCGCAGCCCGATGCGCGCGGGATAGACGACGCTTTCTTTTTTCGCCCTTCAGACGATGCGAGAGGAACAGGCATGTTTCGCAGTTTCTTTTTTGCCGGCTTCGAAGGCTCGACCGGCTATAACCGACACGGGGAATGGTTCGACCAGGTTGCGGCGACCGGCCACGACAGGACGCTCGACCAGGACTATCGTGAGATTGCGGGTCTCGGCCTGCACGCCGCGCGCGAAACGATACGCTGGCCGCTCGTCGACCAGAGAGGCCGGCATGACTTTTCGACTGTGACCCCCTTCATCGAGGCGGCGAAGCGCCACCGCGTCGATGTCATCTGGGACCTGTTCCACTACGGGTTTCCCAGAGACGTGGATCTCTGGTCGAGGGGCTTTCCGACCCGTTTCGCGGACTACTGCCACGCCGTGGCGCGCTTCATCATGTCCCGCTCGGAAGGGCCGTTTTTCTTCACGCCCGTCAATGAGCCTTCCTTCATGTCCTACGCTGCAGGCGAAAAAGGGCTTTTCGCTCCTCACGCCACGGGGCGCGGCTGGGAGCTCAAGGTCGCGCTCGCGCGCGCGGCCATCGCCGGGATCGACGCCATCCGCGCCGCCTGCCCGCGCGCGCGCTTCGTCAACGTCGATCCGTTGTGCCGCGTCGTCGCGCCTCGCGATAGGCCCGATCTTGCGGAGGAGGCCCGGGATTTCAACGAACGGCTGGTTTTTCAGTCGTGGGACATGCTGTCCGGCCGTCTGCTGCCGGAACTCGGCGGAAGTCCAGACCATCTCGATATCGTCGGGATCAATTACTACTGGACCAATCAGTGGGAGCTCAACGGTCGCCCGAACGGCCATGGCGTTATTCCCCCGCTCGCCGACGACGACGCGCGCCGCGCGCCGCTGGCCGACCTCGTCCGGTCCGTCTGCAAACGCTATGGACGGGAGGCGATGATTACCGAGACGAGCCACATTGGCCACAACCGCGGGCCATGGCTTCGCGAAGTCGTGGGGATGGCGGAGGCGTTGCTCAGCGAGGGCGAACCCCTCAGGGGCGTCTGCCTCTATCCGATCCTCGGCATGCCAGAGTGGCACGACCGCGACATCTGGACCCCAATGGGCTTGTGGGACCCTCTGTGCCATCGGGACCCTTCCGCCGGCCGTCTCGTCTGCACGCCGATGCTCGACGCGCTTCGTTCGGCCGAGAAGGTGGAGGCGCTCCACCGGAGAGCGCTGTCGAGACTCGTGAAGGCTGCGCCAATTCGGCTGAGCGCCAGCGAAACGCCGCGGGCCGCTATGCGAAACGCGTCGCGTCGGCGCTAGGCCGTGACGGCGCGAAAAACAAACCCGGCTCGAGGCCGGGTTTGAAGTTGGTCGTCTCGTGTCGTCGGCAAGACAACCTTCATCTTGGCTATAGGAAGCGCGCCGTTGACGGAACCCACTTTCCCGCCCTTCCACGGACTGTTTTCGCCAATGGCTCTCGCGGTCGAAAATAAGCCCGAGTCCTAAGGGACCCGGGCAAGTTGGAAGGGGAACCGACTGTCGAAAAACTACACGCGGCTCCCACGGCTCTGTCCCGCAAACGCCGCCATTCTGCGCGCATTAATCGCCATCTTCCCCGAAGGGGCCCTTTAGCCGCCGCTGACAGAAAATTCGCGGCGAATAGCCTCGACGATTCTCTGAATGGACCCCTCGGAGTCGGTCCCGCGCTGTTCTGCGTTGACGGCGCGATTCTCCGTTGCGGCGAGTTCGGCCTCTTTGGCGCCGATGTAGGACTGCAGGAGCTCGATGTCCTTGTGAGCCTGGGCGACTCTCGCCGTCAGCTCGGCGAGTTCGTTTTCGGCCTGGCGGAGGACCGCTTCCGCGCGTTCAGCGCGGGCCTCGGCGCTTTGCAGCTGCTGCTTCACGGCTTTCGCCGCATTGTGGGCGCGCGCCACGGCGTTCGTCGCCTGTTGTTCCCGTTGCCGTATCGACGCCGCCGCCTCTGAGACCAACTCCAACACGGAGGTCGCGCCCTCCTCGCTCTGACCGAGCCGGCGCTTCGACCCCGGCAGCGGCCGGGGACTTGAATGATCCTTTTGAACCAACCTGTTGACGACTTGGTCGAGGTCCAGCGTGCCCACGACTCCCCCCGGGTTTCTGCAAAAATCAGATTCTGTTACGAGACTCGAAACTTTAAGCATTTGGCAAGAAAAGCGGAAAAATCTCAACCCGGACGCGAGGTTAGCGTTGCCTCGGCCGCTGGTCTGCGCGGCAAAGGCCTATAAGATCATTCAGTTGCGCACATTGTGGATAAATCCGCCCGCGGCGGTTCACCTCTGGCGTAACAAGGTTGCGTCAGGGCGTCCGCGAATCGCGGCCAAAGGGAGCCTAGTTCCGCCGGCGCGGCACGAGGTGCAGGAGCCGCGCCAGCCGCCGCTCCGTGAGAAAGGCGAGGCTGAACAATTGGACGAGATTCTCCGCCTCGATCAGCTCCAAGCCGATGGAGGCTGGCGTGAGGTCCTTCCTCGTCCCGAAGATCATATCCCAGACCGAGAGGACGATGCCGTAATTACTGTCGTGCTCCGCCCGAAGCGTCGAATGATGGGCGCGGTGCAGTTGCGGCGTGATGATGACGTACGACAGCAGCCGCTCGCCGGGGAAAGTGAAATTCCCGTGATGGAACAGCACAAAAAACATCCGCACGATCTCGCAGACGACCACGATGCTGGCGGGGACCCCGAACAACACCACGCAGGCGCATTTGACCAGCACTTCGAGAAACTGGTCCAAAACGTGAAACCTCAGTCCCGTGGTGACGTGGTAGCTCTTGTCGCTGTGATGGATTTTGTGGAAACGCCACAAAAACTCGGACTTATGGCCGAGGTAGTGCCACACGTAGACCGCGAAATCGAACAGGACGAAACTCAAAATCCACTTCGCGGGTCCGTCCTGCATTTTCCCCAATAGGCCATAATGGGCGTAATTGGAGGCGACGAGCAGCAGACTGGAAATAGAGAATGCGCTCATAATCAAATTATTGGCCAGGAACGCGCCCGTGTTCGTCGCAAAAGACTTCTTCAACTCATGTTTTGGAACCTTCACGTAAGGAAACTTCTTCTCCAGGACGAGAAGGGTGGCGAACAGCAGCCCGGCGACTCCAAAAAGGTAGCCTTCGATCCCCGACGCGCTCATTGCCCACTCCAAATTCGCAAGACCGTCCCGGATGGCGATCGCATGATCATGGGTTTTCACAATCAGGGGTTTTCACACCGCCCCGGACCGCTGCGGCTTCGTTCGCAAACCGTCCGGAGATTGGCCAGGATTGATCGGTCACGACCATGCATCGATGAACTATATGAGATCATAGTTTGCGGCGATCAAGATCGTCAGGAGGGGTGATATGCTCGGGATCGGGGCGTCAAAACCGGTCGCCGGTCGATCGGAGGAGATCGTCGAATGCCCCGTCAGGAGGGCATACTCTTTTATTGGCGACGCGTTTTTCGAGAACTATCCGAAGTGGTGTCCTCAGGTCGTCGAACTCGAGGAACTCTCGCCGCCGCCCGTCCATGCGGGAACGAAAGGGCGGCAGGTGACAAGGGACCGAGGCATCGACAGTGAATCGACATTTCAGATCGCCACCTTCTCTCCCGCCAGCGTGCTTGAAATCGAAGGGCTCTCGGAGCCTTTCCGATCGTCTTACGAGTTCCAGCCGGAAGGCGAAGGAACGACGCGCATCGTCTTCACTTTCGAGCTGAAAGAACTGGATCTCGTGATGCGGCCCTTTCAGAAACTCATTCGTACCGCTTTACAGGAAGGAGCCGAGCAAACCGTCGAAAACATCAAACGCCTGCTCGAGGACGGCGCTCCGTCCTAAGAAGGCGACACAAAAAGCGGAAAGGGGAAATGATGTTCATCGTGCAAAAAGACAAGGGGGTCATCCCGCATGTGCTCACGCAGATATTAGACTCTTGCGTCAACGGCGTTACGCTCAGCGATCCGGACCTGGAGGACTCCCCCATCGTCTACGCCAACAAGGCGTTCGAAAACATCTGCGGCTATCCGCAGGATGAGATCATCGGCCGCAACTGCAGGTTTCTGCAGGGGACCGATCGAGACCAGGCTGAGCTCGATCGCCTGCGCGCGGCGATCAAGAAAGGCGAGCCGGTCGAAGTGACGCTCCGCAATTATCGGAAAGATGGCGCGCTCTTCCACAATCGACTGGTCGTCAAGCCGCTCTTCGATGAGCGCGGCAATGTCGTCTATTTCCTGGGGGTGCAATATGACATTACCGACCAGGTCAAAGCGCAGGAAGAGATCAAGACCTTGAACGAGAAACTCACGCTCTCGGGCGTGTAAACGCCGGTCTCATCAGGCCGAGCCGGTCGCGCATTCCAATGCAGCGGGGTTCTGAAAAGCCGGCTGCAGCGATCTTCGAGACTCGGGTCAACTTTGCATGCGCTGCGCGGCGACGCCCGGCGCGGCCTCCAAGCTACGTGCCGCTAAACCAGTTGTAACCCTGCTTTTCCCAATAACCGCCCGGATTATCGTTTGTGACGAAGATCTCGGTCACGAACTTCGGATTCTTGAAGCCGAGTTTCGTCGGCATGCGAATTCTGACCGGATAGCCGTATTTCGTCTCGGGGAAATCCAGCACGAGGAGGGTCTGCGGGTGGAGCGCCGTGGGCATATCGATGCTCGTCCAATATTTATCGGCGCACTGAAAGCCCACATATTTCGCGGTGAGGTCAGCGCCGATGCGCTCCAGAAACGTCCTGAACGGCGCGCCGGTCCATTTGCCAACCGCACTCCAGCCCTCGACGCAAACGAGGCGGGTGATCTGCGTGGTCTGGGGCAGCGCGCGAAGCTCCTGAAGCGTCCAGCCGCGCTTATCCTCGACGAGCCCGGAAAGATGCAATCTGTAAGTCGTCCCGTCGACGACGGGCGCGAGCGCCTCCTCATAATAGGCGTTGAACGGAAATGGCGTTACGACGTCGGCTTCGGAATAGCTCGGGGCGAGCTTGTCGGGATTGAACAAGGCGGCCTGGACGCGATCGTTCCATCTGGACATCGCCCACAGCAGCCGATCGACCGCATCGTCATCCTTCAAGGTGCACCCCGACAAAAGCGTCAGGGCGCCGAGCGAGAGACCCTGCTTGAGAAAGAGCCGGCGCTCCATGCGCTCCAGCTGGGGCTTGAAGTCAGTGAGCGACGCGCCGCCAAGAGCTTTTCGGGTTTTCATCGGCTCTGCCGCTCCTTTGCATACGCCTTGGTTAAGCGTCCCGTCACCATGGATGCGATCGTCCCCTTCACGGCAAGAGCGACGCCGCCGTGGATCACGATGAACGACGCGAGGATCGCCATGCCGGCAAAATGGATATGGCGCGCCTGATCATAGCCGCCGAGGAGTTTAGTCAGTTCGTGCAACTGAACCGGCTTCCAAAGGGCCAGCCCCGAGAAGAAAAGCAGTAACATGTCGCCGATCGCGAGGACATAGAGAACGCGCTGCACGATATTGTAGTCGCCGGTTCCATGGAGCAGAAGATGTTTCATCTCCAGTTTGACGTTGCGGTACGCGGCGATGGGCCGGACGTCGAGGATTCTGCGCAGGAAGTGGCCAGAAAAGACCCCATAGCCAAGATAGGCGAACCCGTTGAGAAGCAAGAGCCACATCGCAGCGAAATGCCATGCGAGCGCGCCGGCCAGCCAGCCCCCGAGCGTCAATTCGCCTGGAAAGCGCACCTCATACAGCGGGGCCGCGTTGTAAATCCGCAAGCCGCTCATCAGCATGGCGATCGCGGCAAAGGCGTTGATCCAATGCGTCACGCGCACGAAGAGCGGATGAACGAGCTTCCCTCTCCTTGTTGACGCCTTCCGCAACATCGCGCTCCTCTTGAGAATATTTACCAGAAGCGCTACCGTGCCGGCGCAGTTCTTCGGCCAAAATGGCCGTGAATTTCGCCAGGATACGATGGCCGGCAAAGGCGATGCTGCGTTGCAATAGCGCGTCGGACCGCCCGTGACTGTGTTGAAATTTGAATCGGCGCGACTGCAGCGCCAGCCT
This sequence comes from Methylocystis echinoides, assembly GCF_040687965.1. Classification (NCBI taxonomy): domain Bacteria; kingdom Pseudomonadati; phylum Pseudomonadota; class Alphaproteobacteria; order Hyphomicrobiales; family Methylocystaceae; genus Methylocystis; species Methylocystis echinoides. The sequence goes on along the minus strand of NZ_CP156084.1, from coordinate 2,813,095 downwards.
TGACAGCGGCCTAAAATGAAACGTCTCGCGCGCCTATCCGTCCTGGTCCCGATCGCCATGTCCCCGGCCTTCGCCGGCGACAACGAAAGCCTCGCCGGGCTGCGGATGGAGTGCGACACCTGCCACGGCGTCGACGGCGTTTCGGTCGTCCCGGATCAGACGCCGACGATCGCCGGCAAAAGCGAAGCATATCTGTTTCGTCAGCTCCAGGCCTTCGAGACCGGCAAGCGACGGCACGAAACAATGCTGATGATGGGCCAGAAACTATCGGACCAGGAGATGAAAGCGCTCGCCCGCTATTATTCCCGCGTAAAGCGTTAAAGCCTCGCCGTCCGGGCATGCGCCGCCTCCCCGGCTGTCTGCGGCCCGATGTTGAATTAAATAGAAAGGGCGCAGCTTTTTCGGCGGCGTCGGCCTGCCCGTTCAAGACAGGCCCGGAGCCGAGCGTCACATGGATGATAAGGCGAGAGATCACGGGCCTGAGAAGCCGCAGGAGGGCGCCTCGAGCGCAGGCGCCCTTGTCGCGCTGGTGCAGGCGCTGTTGCGCGACTTGCGGCCGAGCCAGGGTCAGGCGGTCGACATTTCTCTTGCCAGCCGCCTCGAACAGGATCTTGGCGTCGACAGTCTGGCGCGCACCGAGCTGACCGCCCGCATCGAACGGACGTTCCACCTGCGTCTGCCGCTGGACCGCGTCAGCCAAGCTGAAACTGTCGGCGATCTCCTTGCCGCGATCGAACATGCGCGCCCTCGCGACACAGGCGTGCGCTACCGCGCCCCGACGGCGCAGCCGCTGCCGCCGGCTCAGGCGCCCGGCGACGCGCAAACTCTGGTCGAGACCCTCGAGTGGCATGTCGCGCGTCACCCGGACAGGCTTCATCTGACGGCGCTGGAAGACGACCGCACGGAGATCGGCGCCCTCACCTATGGGGAGCTGGCGGAGCGCGCCCGCGGCGTCGCGGCCGGACTCATTGCGCGCGACGTCGCGCCTGGCGACAGGGTTGCGATCATGTTGCCGACCGGACTTGAATTTTTCGCCGTCTTTTTTGGAATTCTTTATACCGGCGCCGCCCCCGTGCCGATCTATCCGCCTTTGCGGCTCGCCCAGATCGAGGACCATCTGCGCCGCCAGGCCGGGATCCTGCGAAACGCCGGCGCGCGGATACTGGTCACCATGCCGGAAGGTCTTGCGCTCGCTGCGCTGCTGCGGGCCCAGGTCGAGACGCTCGAGTCCGTGGAAAGCGTGGCGACCCTGCAGTCGAAGACGGACGTCGCCCCGTCGGGCGTTCGCGACGCGTCGCAGACCGCATTGATCCAATACACCTCGGGGAGCACCGGCGACCCCAAGGGCGTCGTGTTGACCCACGCCAATCTCCTCGCCAATGTGCGCGCCATGGGAGAAGCGATCAACGCCAGCTCTTCCGACGTCTTCGTGAGCTGGCTGCCGCTTTATCACGACATGGGCCTCATCGGCGCCTGGCTGGGCAGCCTGTATTTCGCCGCCCCGCTTTACGTGATGTCGCCGGTGAGTTTCCTCACACGCCCGGCAAATTGGCTGTGGGCCATCCACCGCTTCCGCGCGACGCTGAGCGCCGCGCCGAATTTCGGCTTCGAACTCTGCGTCAACAAGATCGACGCGGCGAGCCTCGAAGGGCTGGACCTTGCGTCGCTGCGCATGGTCGCCAATGGCGCGGAGCCGGTAAGCGTCTATACGCTGCGCCGCTTCATCGAGAAATTCGGCCGATATGGCTTCAGGCCCGAGGCGATGGCCCCGGTGTATGGCCTTGCCGAAAACGCCGTGGGTCTCGCCTTCCCGCCGCCCGGCAGGGCGCCCGTGATCGATCGCGTCGATCGGGAGGCCTTGACGCTCAAGGGCCTGGCGCAGCGCGCCCGCGCCAATGACGCGAGGGCCATGGAATTCGTCGCCAGCGGACAGCCCCTGCCCCGGCACGAAATCCGTATCGTCGACGCCAATGGCCGCGAACTCGCCGAACGCCGCGAAGGGCGGCTGGAGTTTCGCGGCCCCTCCGCGACCGCCGGCTATTTCCGTAACGAAGCGAAGACACGCGAGCTTATTCACAACGGCTGGCTCGACAGCGGCGACCGCGCCTACATGGCCAACGGCGACATTTTCATCACCGGCCGGATAAAGGACATTATCATTCGCGCCGGACGCCACCTCTATCCGCAGGAGATCGAGGAGGCCGTCGGCCTCATCCCCGGCATTCGCAAGGGCTGCGTCGCGGTCTTCGGCACGCTCGATCCGCGCTCGGCCACCGAGCGCGTCGTGGTCGTCGCCGAAACTGCCGAGACTGACCCGGCGGCGCGTGAAAAGCTCGTCGCGCGCGCCCATCAGGTCGTCAGCGAAGTCAGCGGCGCGTTGGCGGATGAGATCGCGCTCGTCCCGCCCCGCTCGGCCCCGAAGACCTCGAGCGGCAAGATCAGGCGCAGCGCGGCCAAGGCGCTTTACGAGCAAGGCAGCCTCGGCGCCCCGGGACAGGCAGTCTGGCGCCAGCTGGCGCGGCTCGCCTTGGCGGGGCTCGGCCCACAGTGGCGGCGCGTTCTCGCGTCGATCTGGAGCCTCGCCTATGCGGTCTGGTGGTGGACCGCCGTCGCCCTCGGTTATTCGGCTGCCTGGCTGGGCGTGATGACGCTGCCGGGATTGCGCCGCCGCTGGGCCTTCGTCAGAAAAGTCGCAGGCGCGACGCTCGCCGCCCTGCGCGTCCCCGTGAAAGTCGAAGGCCTCGAATACATCCCCGAAAGGAACGCCGCGCTCGTCTTCAATCACGCGAGCTATGCGGACGTCATCCTGCTCACGACCTTCCTGCCGGGCGAGCCGGTCTATGTCGCGAAGAAGGAGCTCGCCGGACAGGTTTTCGCCGGACCGTTCCTGCGCCGCCTCGGCGTGCAATTCGTCGAGCGTTTCGACGTTGCGGCGAGCGTCGCCGACGTCGAGGCGCTGCTTGCGGCCGCGCGCGAGGGGCGCAATCTCGTTTTCTTCCCGGAGGGGACCTTCACGCGCCGCGCCGGACTAACCGGATTTTACCTCGGCGCCTTCAAGACGGCGGCGGAAGCTCATCTCGACATTGTTCCCGGCGCTTTGCGCGGGACCCGCTCGATGCTGAGAGGCGGACAATGGTTCCCGCGATGGTCCGCGCTCGGACTCAAGATCGGCCCGCCGCTGCATGCCGGCGGCGCGGACTTCACGTGCGTCGTCAGATTGCGCGACGAAGCTCGGCGCTTCGTGCTCGAACATTGCGGCGAGCCGGATCTCGATCAGCTCGTCAAACCCAAAGTCTGAAAGCCCTCACCCGCCCGCCTCTCGATGCCTCGCCATTTCGATCCCACGCTGGTCAACGACCGCTTCGACGATCCGGGCCTTTATGTCGACCTCGCCTTCGAGCGGCGCGCGCTGCTCTTCGACATCGGCGATATCGCCGGCTTGCCGACGCGGAAAATTCTGCGCATCAGCGACGTTTTCGTCAGCCATCGACACATGGATCATTTTGCGGGCTTCGATCAGCTCCTGCGCCGGGTATTGGGGCGGGAGAAAGTCATCGGCATCTATGGACCTGCCGGCTCCATCGAGGCGATCGGGCATAAGCTCAAGGCCTACACCTGGAATCTCCTGGATGGATATGACGGCAATGTAAGCTTCCGCGTCACCGAGATGGACGCCGTCGGCAACATGACGAGCGCCCTTTTCTCAGGGCGCGAGAGTTTTTCCCGCCAGCACGCTGAGCGCCGCGCAGAAGCCGATGGGCTGCTCTTGAAAGAACCCGGCATACAGGTCCGCGCCACCACGCTCGATCATGGCGTGCCGGTTCTTGCCTTCGCGCTGGAGGAGCGGGCGCAAATTAACGTCTGGCGCAATAAGCTGGAGGCGGCGGGGCTGGCCGTCGGCCCCTGGCTACGCGATTTCAAAGAAGCGGTATTACACGGCCGCGCGGATGCATTTCCGATTGAAGTCTCCTGGCAAGCGCCCGACGCTGACACGCCGAAGACTCTTCCGCTCGGACAACTCAGGAACGAGATCATGCGTGTCTCGACCGGGCGCAAGATCGCCTATGTGGTCGACTGCGCCTTCACTCGAGCAAATGTCGAAAAGATCGTCGCGCTCGCCAAGGACGCAGACACGCTCTTCATCGAGGCGACATTTTTTGAAGCCGACGCCGCCATCGCGGCGCAACGTCGTCACCTGACCGCGCATCAAGCGGGGACGATCGCACGGCTCGCCGGGGTCAAACGACTCGTCACCTTCCATTACTCCCCGCGCTATCGCGGCGAGGGAGAACGCCTAGCGGAAGAGGCGCAGCTTGCCTTTCTCGGACGCTGAGAAGAAGACCCTTTCGGCTCATTAGTCCGACATCGCCCTTCTCTTGCGCAGCTCGATGACCTCGGCCGAGGCCGCCCTTTCCCCGATCAGGAACCAGGAATGCTCGGCCCCATGCCCTTTGAGCTCCACATGGCCGGCGTCCTCGAAGGCGAAGTCGTCCGCGAGGCGCAGATGAACCGCATCGGAAACGTGAATCTTGTTCGGCTGACCCGTGGATTGGTAGCGGCTCGCCATATTCACCACCTCGCCCCAGAGATCGTAGGAAAACTTCCTCTTTCCCACCACGCCGGCGACGACCGTTCCCGTGTGGACGCCAATACGAATTTGCAGCGGCATCGGAAATGTCTTCGAATAAGCGTCGACGGTCTTGATCGCCTCCAGCGCGAATTGCGCGATACGCTGGCAATGCAGAGGCGTGCGGTCGGGCACGCCGCCGACGACCATGTAGCAGTCGCCAATAGTCTTGATTTTTTCCAGCTGGTAGCTTTCAACGAGTTCGTCGAAGCGCCCGAAAATATCATTGAGCATACGGACGGTTTCGTAGGGACCGAGCTTTGCGGCGAGACCGGTGAAGCCGACGATATCGGCGAACAGCACCGTGACCTCCGGATAGGTCTCCGCAATCATTTCCTCGCCGTTTTGCAAGCGCGCGGCGATGACGGCCGGCAATATATTGCGCAGCAACTTGTCCGATCGGTCGCGCTCCTGTTGCAACTCCGAGGACGTTTCCTCGACCGTCCTGACTTTGTCCTCCAGCCGCGTGAAAGCCGCATGCAGGCGGTCCGCCATCGTATCGATGGCGCCGCCGAGCCTCCCGATTTCATCCGAACCGGTCACGCCTGTCTTTCGCGTCAGCGCGCCCTCGCCGATCGCTTCGACCGCAGCCATGAGTCTGGCGCCGCGACGCAGGAATCTGAAAAGGAGAACGGCCGCGGCGGCGATGATTGAAAGGACGAATAGAACAGCAACGACGGTGTTGGCGCGCACGAGCTGATCCGACCGCCCATTCAGGGTCTCGAGCGTCAATTTGTGGCGCGTGTCCACCGCGTCCAGAAAATCCGCGACCGGCTTCATGATCGCGGCCTTGCCCTTACTGTAATTTTCGTCATTCAGGAGGCGGATGGCGGTCGCCTGATCGGGGGCGCCTTTTCTCGTATACTTCCCTTCGCCGTCCTCGAATTCTCCCTTGGCGGCGTGCATCGCCCGAAGCTCCAGCTCCGCCAGCTTGTCAGACCGGATTTTCGCGTCCTTGAGGAGGTTGAATTCACGCGCGGTGATGCCCGTCTGCAAAAGCCGGTCTTCGAGCGACTGCGCGCCGCGCGACGACAGCGCCGGTTCCGCAATCAGCTTGCCGGTGACGAGGTCCCAGTAAACGCTGTTGTAACCCGCCGGGGCTGCAAGCTTGCCGTCGCGAATGTCGAGAATTTGCTGGTAATATTTGACGAGCGACTCATCCTTGGTCACCGTGAACTTGCGTGCGAAGCGCGTGAGATACTCCGAAGATGCGCGAAGCTCATCAGCAAGTTTATATGTCTGGAAATAACTCGCCTGCTCCTGTTCCAGGCCGTCCTGGATATGCTCGAGGAGAACGCCAATATAGAGATTGGCGCCGGCCAGAGCGATCTCCGCAGCGAAAAAAGCAATGAAGAAATGTCGTAACTGCATGAGCGCTGGTTTCCCGTCTCGCTTGGTCAGCGAAGGCTATCAGCCAGTCAAGGCTAGGGCAAACCTTACGAACGCCGCGTTGCCGGCATTTTCACTTTCCGATGTCCGTTAAGGCCAGAATGCTTTCGTCGATCTCGCCGATTGAGGCTACGCCCGTCAGCGTCATAGAGACCCGCATCTCGTTCGCCAGGATCGACAACATGTTCTCGACCCCCGGCCGCCCGCGAGCGGCGAGCGCGTAAGCAGCCGCGCGACCCAGCAGCACCCCCTTCGCCCCCAAAGCCAGCATGCGCAAAACGTCGAGGCCCGAACGGACGCCGGAGTCCGCAAACAAGACGACGCCGTCGCCGACCGCTCGGGCGATTTCCGGCAAGGCGCGCGCTGTCGAGATGGCCCCGTCGAGCTGCCGGCCGCCATGGTTCGAAACGACGATCCCATCCGCGCCGAAGCGCAAGGCGTCCCGCGCGTCCTCGGGGTCGAGTATCCCCTTGACGATCATCGGGCCCTTCCAAAAATCGCGTATCCATTCGAGATCCGGCCAGCTGATCGCCGGATCCATATTGGCGGTGAGCCAGCCGATATAGTCTTCGAGCCCGATCCGCCGTCCCATGTAAGCGGAAATATTGCCAAGGTCATGCGGCCGCCCCATCACGCCGACGTCATAGGCCCAGCCCGGCCGCGTCAGCGCTTGAAACAGACGACGCAGAGAGGCGTAAGGGCCCGACATGCCCGAATGCGCATCGCGATAGCGGGGCCCCGGCGTCGGCAGATCCACCGTGAAGACGAGAGTCGTCACGCCGGCGCCGCGGGCGCGCTCCAGGACGTCGCGCATGAATCCGCGGTCTTTCAAGACATAAAGCTGAAACCATAACGAATGTGGGCAAGTCGCCGCGACCTCGTCAATCGAACAGACAGAGACCGTCGATTGAACAAAGGGAATTTTGCTGGCGGTGGCGGCGCGAGCCAACTGGACTTCGCCGCGACGCGCGAACATGCCGGCCAATCCCACGGGCCCGAGGATGAGCGGAAGCGCCGACTGCTGCCCGAACCATTGGGTCGACAGCCTGATTTCCGCCGCGCCACGAAGGGCGCGCTGTCTGACCGGGATGGCGGCGAGGTCCGAAATATTGGCGCGAAGGGTCATCTCCGACCCCGCGCCGCCGTCGATGTAGTGAAATAGAAACGGCGGGATTTTCCGGCGGGCGGCCTCGCGATAATCCAAGGCGGAAGAAATGATCACGCGCGCCTCCGTGAAGAACTCGGCTTCGCGATGAAGACTTGCGCCTGGCGACGATTAGGAGTTGGGTGATTATGCAATCGAGCGCTCGCGAGACATTGGAATCGAAATCAAAAGACGCCGAGCGCTTGCCCTGCTCTGAATAAGCATGCGTCTCGCCGCATGGTCACGTTGTAGTTGTTAACGCCTTTCTAACTCCTTACTTGAAAAGCGGATCATCGAGATACAGGTTAATCGGTTGTGTTAGTGCTTGCGTGGGGAGGTCGATATGACGGATGAGACGCAAGAGTTTTTTTCAAAAAGTTTATTCTCAGGTTCATGCCGGGACAAAGCCTTCCAGTCGCCTTCCCTCGTCGTCGTCGAGAACAGAGCTCTGATTGGGGAATGCCTCGCGCTCTGCCTCCAGAACAAGCTGAGACTGCCGGTTCTGACCTATCCGGACGTGAAGTCCTGGGCTGAAGACCCGCTCGGCTCGTCTGCATGCGCCATCATCTTGAGCGGACTCGAGCGCCAGATCAGCGAGCAATTTGAAATCATCCGGGAGCTGTGCCGGAGGCAAACCGGCGTTCCCGTCGTCATCTTCTCTGATACGGAGAAGAAAGACCAAATCGCCAAGAGCCTGCGCTGTGGGGTGAGGGGCTATATCTCGAGCGACACCCCCCTCGAAATCGCTGCGCGCGCGATAAAGCTGGTCATCGTCGGGGGCGTATTCATACCCGCCGCTTTGGTCATGGAGGAAGACGACGATGTCGAGCCGGAGGCGCTCGGGAGCGCAAAGTTCGAGTTCACCCCGCGGGAATATGACGTCGTCAGGCGACTGCTGAAAGGCGAGTCCAACAAGCTCATCGCTCATGAACTCAATTTGAGCGAAAGCAGCGTGAAGGTGCACATCCGCAATATCATGCGCAGATTAGGGGTGCACAACCGAACCGAGGCGGTTATTGCGCTCGGCTCGATCGTTCAGAGCAAGACGGGTCACATGGAAAACCCGCCTGGTTTTTTTGCGCTCGGCCCCGCTCGATAATCCTCGATAATACTTGCGTGAGCTGCGGCGAGAAAACTCGCCGCCCGCGGTCACTTGACGATCAACTGCATCGCGACGGTCGGATCGAAGTGGTAGTTGAAGCCGAGCCGCGCGATTTGTCCGTTGAAACGTGTGCTTGCAGTCACGTTCGCGGTATTAACGAACGCAGGGCTGGCTGGCCCAATTCTGAAAGCGTCCGTAATGGCTCCGGTCGCGTTCGCCTGGCCCAGGTCGTAATAGAGATACTCGGCCTTCAGGCTCATATCGGGCGTGAACTTCCATTCAAAGCCGCCGCCGAGAGTCCAGCCGACGCGCGCCGTAGAAATGTGGCCAACGGAACTGTTCGACTGGGCAAAGGCCCAAAGCAAGGGAAGCACGTCCGTCGTGTGACCGACGCGATTTTGCAGGGTCATACCGCCATAGGCAAAGCCGCCGCTGGCGAAAGCAAGGATCGACGGCGTGATAAGATAGCCGGCCCGCGCGCGCACCGTGCCGAACCAATCGAGGGTTTTCTCGACGGCGACCGACGTTCCAGTCGTCCCGAGGGGCGCGCCGGCGATCGTATAGGGCGCAATGGCGGCGAAACCTCCCTGGCCCTGCTGGCTCGCACCCTGCAAATCAAACTCGACGCCGCCGACATAACGGCCCAGGACGTAATTGTAACCCGCCTGGCCGCCGCCCAACGCGCCATTTGCATTTGCCTTCAAGGCGCCGGTCGCGGTGAGCGCCGCGGCTGAGCCGAGATTTGACGCCAAAGCCTGGTCGAGCGTGTTCTGCATCGGAACGACGCGCGAGGAGACGGTGGGCGTCGCGTCCCAGCCATACCCAACGTTCAGACCGGCGTAGAAGCCGGACGTGAAGACCGCCGGGGGCGCGGAAGCCGTCTCCACGGTTTTGCCCGCGCCGAAATGATAGTTCAGCCCCATGCGTGCGATGTCGCCCCTGAACTGCGTATAGGCGTTCACGCCGAGCACGTTGCTGAGAGCGAGCGGCTGCAAAATCGTCGCAAGCGGCGAAATTGCATAGTTGGTGCTGCCGAGGTCGTAATGCAGATATTCGGCTTTGAGGCTGGCGTTCGGAGCGAACATCCATTCGAGACCGGCGCCGATAGTCCAACCAGCGCGCGTTCCCGAATACTGGCCCGCTCCGCCGGAGGCCTGCAGCAGCGCCGGCACCCCCAGGACCGCGCTCATCAATTCTCCGCCCCAGCTCTGCAAGGCGACGCTGCTCGCGCGGGCGCCGCCATAGGCGACGCCGCCCGTCGCGTAGCCGAGCAAGGTGGGCGTAATCAGATAGCCGACGCGCGCGCGCGTCGTGCCGAGCCAATCAACAGACTTGGTGTTGTGGATCGACGTGCCGGCGTAATCGACCCAGGGCGCGCCGAGAATGCCTGCCGGGTTGAAGCTCTGCAATACATGCCGCGTGCGCGTGTTTGCGCCCTGCATGTCTGTCTCGATGCCGAGCACGAAACGATTGACCTGCAGATTGAAGCCGAGCTGCCCGCCGCCGAAAAAACCGCCGCCCGCGGCAAGAGATTGGCCATTGACGCCGCGCGCGGAAGCCTCCCAGTAACCTGGGAAAGGAATGAGCGAGGGCGGCGCCATCAGCCAATTGTCAATTGACGTCTCCGCCGGCCAAGACAAAGTCGTGACCGCCGGGCGCGGATCCCAAGTGTAACCGGCGTTCAAGCCAGCATAGAACCCCTGCCAAAGCAAAGGCGGCGGCGCATCGGGCAGACCGCTCTTGAGCACGCCGGTACGCGACGCCGGCGTCGCGTCGGGCGCCAGCGGATTGCCGGCGAAACGCATGGCGTAGCTCACATTGGTGCGATAGCCGGTCTCGCGGAACGGAATGTTCGAAAAATCGCGTCCGAACTCGATCGCGAGCGACTCGCCGAATGGCGTGTCGGTGAAATTGGTGTCCGTTCTCAGGCCGCCGCCAAAGGTCTCCGCCCAAATGTTGCGGAGCTGACCCGGCGCGCGATTTTCGTGCACGCCGCTGCCCCAGGCGCCGAAAATGTAAGGGGCGACGACATGATTGAAGCCCAGGAATTCGAGATTGACGGGGCGCATAAGCTCGGCGCGCGCCGTCACGCCACGGTCCACGTTGAGCGTGCCGGACGCATAGCCGGACACGGCCTCGGAACCATCGAGAATGAAGTTTTCGGGGAGCATCAGCGGCTTGCCGAAGCTCGTCTGCATGCGGCCGATCGCGGAGAAATAGAATTGCTCCGGCAAGCCGATGTCAATGCGACCCTTGAGGTTCAACCTGTTGAAGACGGGACTCGCGTAGAGGCGCGAGAGCGGCGGACCAAACATATAGTTGTCGCTGCCTACGCGGCCGCCGAGGCCGAGACCGTAAAGAATAAGACCGCTGGCCGTCGCATTTTCGAGCCACGGAAGACGGTAGCTGCCCTCCGCTCCCAATCTCGTGACGGTGTAGCGGTCGCGGCTGACGTCGTTAATTGGAAAAAGCGAAAGGCTCGGGAACACGAAACCGAGCGGTAAGGGCTCATAGCGGTTGCGGTTGTTGATGTGCTCCAGCGAGACCTGCGTGCGAAGCGTCAGATCCGAGCGGAGAATGAGCGGATAACCGACCTTCACATTGACGCGATCGAACCTGCCGGTCGACCGTTCGCCTGCGTTGAGCAGGTCGGCTGGCAGCGGAGAAAACAAAGGGGTGGCGCGGGAACGCGCAGAGAGATAGCCGCCGCCGATAGCAAGACCGTCGATGCCGACGGGAATCGCCACATCGACGCTATAGGCCTGACTTTTTGCCGTGCCGTCGAAAAAGCGGTCCACATCCGGGCTCGACGATACGGCCCCGGAAATCTGCTCGCCAAAGCCAAAGGCGTTGTTCACGGCCAGAGCTTGCGCGAACTCCCAGGGCCCGAATTCTTTCGGCAGTCGGTTTGTGATGACCGAGGCCCCGGCGACGCGGTTTTCGGTAATCCCGATCGAAAGAACATATCTGTCGTCGCCTGCGCCAGGCTTTGCGGTCGCCACGCCGCTCACGCCGGCGATCATGCCAACGAGAATGGTTCGCCGATCATATTCGGCGGCCGTCAGATGGCGCTGGCCAAGGAGCGGTTCGAGACGGGAGCGAACAAGCTGTTGGGTGCCCTCTGACGCCCCGACAATCTCGATATCCTCGATGACTCCATCGATGACCGCGAGGCGGACAACCCCTCCGTCGAACTCCGGCCGCGGAGCAATGAGAGTCGTGAGCGGGAACGCCTTTGCATAAGCGGCCTGAAGCTCGAAGGCTGCCTGATAAATTTCCGCAACGCTGAGCCGCCTTCCCTGCAGTTTCCGCGCAAATGCGGCGTTCTGCTCGGACAGCTCGGGGAATGCGCCCTCAATCGCGACGCTTTGAACGGTGACAAACTTATTTTCAGCTCCGGCCGGCGCGAGGAGGGCTTTACGGTCACGCGCAATCGTCGCTTTGACTTCGCGAGCTGGCGGAAGCTTCGCCGCAGGCGCCAGCACGGTCGGATTGAAAGCCTGCGCCTCCGCCCTCGCCGTGAACTGAGTCGCACCCGCAACGACCGCAGCCAGGAAACAGCCGCCGCGGCGCACATGCCGGTTCTGGAAACGTTTTTTTTGCGTAGCCAAGGAACTGCGCCCGATTCAATTCGTGATCTCAGCAAGACGGTAATCAGAACATCCTGACTAAGGCTAGCTTCCTGTTCAATTCGGATGAAGTTCGCTGTGCAATGCGGTTTTTCTGCAACACATCTTATTGCTAAGCTATAGTTAGTTACACCGCATAGCATGAGCTTAGCAATTGGCGTCACCCATTTGGGCGCCCGCACTTAATCCTTTTGGGGGCGAAACCATGTTTCCTCTTAGCCGAATTGGCGTCTGTTCACCTCGTCGACGGAGCCGTAGAATGTTTTCGAAGCCTTCATTGGCTTCCCAAAAACCAGGAGGGTCATATGAAAAAGCTCATTATTGTTCCCGTTGTTCTTGCTCTTTCGAGCAGCTTTGCCTTTGCTCTCGACATCAGCCAGTCGCTTAAGCTGAACCAGTCGATCGGCGACACCTCGAAGGGCGGCTTCGCCCTCAACAAGGCTTTCGTTCTGCAGGCGCAAGTTCCCGTGAACACGACGTCGGGCAACGTCACGCAGAAAGCGGACATCGCGCAGTCGATCGGCGACACCACCAAGGGCGGCGAAGCCAAGAACAAGGCCGTCGTGATCCAGGCCCAGGTTCCGCTGAACTTCAGCGCCCCCTGAGATTAAACTTCGAGGCTGGATGACAAGCAGATCGCGGCCGCTCGGCCGCGATCTCATCTTGGAAGGCCACGCCCATCGTTCTAATATCGAGCCCTACCGGGCTTTGGGCATCCATGGCCTCATGAACAGGCGCAGGCCGATGAATCGCCTCCATGCTTCGCTTTTCGTGAGCTTGATCGGCATGTCGCACCCAACTTATGCGAATGAGATCAACGTCGTCACCGAGTCCGGCGGCTCCAGTAGCTCCGTGACCATCATTCAGACGAGCCCTGGTGAGACGAAAGCCGAAACGCATGTGCAATCCGCGCCAGGCTCTGTCGTCGTCAAGCAGCGCGGCCAGAACAGCAGCGCCGTTATTATCCAGCGCACTGGCCCTCAGGAGAGAAACAAGTAGCCGGAGAGCGCCGGGTCAATCAATGTGATTGAGCGATCCCGTTTTTCGCAGCGTGCGAGACGCCGCGACGGATGAGCTATTTCGAGGCTGACAAATGTGCGAGGTCGGCATGGCGCTTGCCCATGCCCCGCTTCATTTGGACATGCGTCGAGCGCATTGGTCGCCAATGCTTTTCAACGCTCCGCTGGGGCGGCAGGCTTTTTGCAAAATAAGGCCGCCGATTGTTCGCCGTCGGGCACGACAATATCAACATGCATCCCCTCGGGATCAACTTACGCGCCGAGGGCGCGAGAACTGTCGGATTGATCGTTTGCTCCGCGGCGATCGTCGCAATCTGCGCCGGCGCGAGGAAGCTGCTCGCCGATGCAGCCGACGGCGTCGCGGCTGCCGGACCTTCGGCAAGGGCCGCAGAAGCCTGAAGAGGCGCGGCTCCTTGCAAAGCGAAGGCGCCCTGCTTTAGCGCCGCCTGTGGGGCTGTATGAACAGATACAGGCGCAAGCACTTGGCCAAACGCACTTGTAAACGACAGCAAGCCACCGATAACGAAGAGCCTGCGCCAGCAAATATTGTTGTTGTTGCTGGTCATCGCAAGCTTTCCTTCCGGTTTGGCCACATGCGGCCTCCCGTGCGGAAAGCGACGCTTGAAGAACAACGCGCTGGCCTATGTATTCGTTCCTTAGCTTTTCGACCTCCCAGCCAGGGCCTCGCCTAGCAAAATCCAGTTGGCTTCAGCCCAATTGGATCGCACAGGCGCGAGCGCGCTTGTTCCTCTTCAGGCGTGCGCTCTCATCCTCTTAAGCGGATGATTGGTAAAATCTTAGCGTTTGTCTCAAGGCTTATTTGGACTCCTCGCGCGTAGCCTTCCTATTGCGCGCCCGTGGGGGACCCAATGGTTGAAACGGCTGAATTTTACGTGAAGACAGATCGACCAGTCGATATGGAGCCGACGGTCGTCTTAATCGATAAGAGGACGCTCATACGCGAGTGTCTGGCGCTCGGTCTTCAAGAAAAGCTTCTGCTTCCCATCGCAACCTATTCCGATCTCCAAAATTGGAGCCATAGCGCCTCCACCTTTGCCAAATGCGTGATTGTCGTGAGCGGCCAAGGCGTGGCGAGCGCCCTGTGGCATGAACTCCTCCGGGAGCTTTCGGTCTTCGAAAATGCCCCGCCTGTCATCATCCTCGCCGAGGCTCCGAGCGCACAGAACGTCGCCGATGCGCTTCGTTGTGGCGCGCGCGGATTTATTCCAATGGAGATGTCGCTCGACGTGGCCGCCGAAGCAATTCAGCTGGTGCTCGCTGGCGGCTGCTTCATCCCGGCGAATGTCATGGACCTGGAGGGGCCGCAAGACGGGGCCAACCCTCCACAAACGAGGGCGTCGACTGATTTCACGCAGCGGGAACACCAGGTTGTCGAAGCCTTATTGAAAGGCAAGTCCAACAAAGTCATCGCCTATGACATCGGGTTGGCGGAAAGCAGCGTCAAATATCATATCCGAAGCGTTTTCCGTAAGTTGCGGGCCCGAAATCGCACAGAAGCGGTCACCAAGCTTTCTCAGATTATTCGCTGCACTTTTTCGCGGTGACCACTGCGACGAGTTCCGTTCAAAACGCCCTTTGCCTGACGTGAGCGCAGCTTTAAATCGTCGCCCCACAAGCTGTATCTTTACAATAAGCGCGCGCGATAGTGTGACCTCGAGAACACGCATGCTCAGAAACGAGTGCAGTGCGGCGTGAATCCAGTTTGCTTTGAGCTCTTTCAGGGGTAACCGTTCTTGGAACGAGAAAGCTATGCGTTTATGCGCTGTGTGAGGATGGGTTACTGAAATGAAGAAGATCGCTCTCTCCGTCGCCGCGCTCGCGCTGACCGCTGGGTCAGCGCTGGCCGCCGATCTCCCGTCTCGCAAAGCCCCGCCGGTCCTTCCGCCGCCGCCGCCGCCGCCGCCGACCTGGACGGGATTCTACGTCGGTCTCAACGCCGGCGGGACTTGGGCGAATAGTAATCAGCAAACCATCGCCGTCAGCCCCCTCGGAGCCGGTCCTTTTTGGGCGCTTCCGTCCGCCTTTGTTTTCGACCAAGGCAATTACCTGGCGGCTTTCAGCACGGCTGCGTCTGCCGGCGGCGTCAACTCCGGCAACAACGGCGGCTTCATCGGCGGCGGCCAGTTTGGTTACAACTGGCAATTCTACAACAATTTCGTCATTGGCCTGGAGGCGGACTTCCAGGGCGTCGCGGCGAGCAACGGCTCGCGAACTGTCCTGACGAATGTGGCCGTCCCCGGTCTGCTCGGCCCGCTCGTCGGCGATGGTTACGCGGGCGTCACGGCCGTTCGCGGTAGCCTGAACTACCTCGGCACAGTGCGCGGCCGCCTTGGCTGGGCTGTGATCCCGACCCTGCTCGTCTATGGCACCGGCGGCTTCGCCTATGGCGGCGTCAATGTGAACACGCTGACCTCCGTCGCGCCGACGGGCCCCACGCCGCTCAGCCCTGGTAATTTCTTCACTGGCCCTGGCGCTGGCGGCGTGAACATCTCGACGGTGCTGACCGGATGGACGGCCGGCGGCGGTCTCGAGTGGATGTTCCTCCCGAACTGGTCGGCAAAGGTCGAGTATCTCTATTACGACCTGGGCTCGTTCTCGGACGACTTCGTGATGAGTTCGGTCAACCCTGCATCGTTCCTTCCCGACCCGGCGATTTTCGGCGGCCAGGTGCGCGCCCGGCTCAACGGAAACATTGTCCGCGCGGGCGTGAGCTACCACTTTAATTGGGGCGCGCCAGTTCCGATCGTCGCGAAGTATTGACGACGAGACCGGGCGGCGCCGGACATCGCTGAGAATTGCGGGCCCAATCGGCCCGCAATCAGATGCAGCGATTGCGACGATGCGTAGCGTTGAATATCGTTGCCAGGAAGTGGGAGTTGAAAACATGAAATACTGGCTTATTCCCATTCTCGTCTGCATTGGGGCCGCTGAGGCGCAGGCGCAGGTTTACACTTACAGCACCCCCTTTGTGACCGTAACGACCGGCGTGCAGGCGGGTCAGAACAACGTCATTTCCACCCAGCAGAGCGCCCCGGTGAATATTTTCGCCGTGCAGCAACTCGCCGTCGGCAAACCGAATGAAAAGCTCAGTAACGACGCCACGGTCGTACAGACGGGGCCCAAGGACTTCGTAAATCTGGGCCAGCATATTGTGACGTTCAATAATTTGTCCCCATTTTCCACCTCCCAGCCCTGATCTGACTCGACAGGCGGCGCATTGAGCGCCGCCGCTCGAAGCTCACGTCGCATATGCCTGGAGTTGGCAGAACCGGCGCAATAGGGCACTCTCCCCTTCTGGCTCATTGCCGCGGGCGATCTGGGGGGAGAGATGGAGCGTCGGGTCATCAGGATCGTTTTCGCGGCTGCTGCAGCGGGCTGGCTGGCGGGCGCACAGGCGCAGACCATCGACCTCGCCGCGTCCAAGGTCATCGACCTCAGCCATCCCTATGACGCCAACACAATTTATTGGCCGACCGAGCCCACCGGCTTCCAGCTCAAGCAAGAGCACAAGGGGCTTACAAAGGGCGGCTTCTTTTATTACTCCAACGCCTTTTGTTCTCCAGAGCATGGCGGCACGCACATCGACGCGCCCATGCATTTTGCAGAAAATCACTGGACCAATTCGGATATTCCAATCGACCGGCTCATACGCCCCGCGGTTGTCATCGACATCGCCGCCAAGGCGGCGAAGGATCCCGACTATGCGTTGAGCCCCGCCGATATCGAGGCGTGGGAGAATAGCTACGGGCGCATTCCAGACGGCGCCATCGTGCTGTTGCGCACCGGCTGGAGCGCGCGTTGGCCGGATCGCAAATCTTATCTTGGCGACGATACGCCTGGAGTCGCGACCAACCTTCATTTCCCGTCTTTTGGGCCGGAGGCGGCCACGTTGCTCGTCAGCGCACGACACGTCTCGTTGATCGGCCTCGATACGGCAAGCGTGGATATCGGGCCCTCGCGGGACTTCATGGTCCACCGCATCATTGGCGCCGCCAATGTCCCGGGCCTCGAAAATCTGACCAACCTCGACCAGTTGCCGCCAACGGGCGCGCTGGTCATGGCCATGCCGATGAAGATTGCGCAGGGGTCCGGCGCGCCGGCGCGGGTCATCGCCTTCGCGCCACGTTAGCGCCTGCTCTTCAGCCGTCGCCGAAATCCTCGAGAAGCGTGCGAATTGCATGAGGATGGATGGAAACGTCTCCTGTGAAGGGACGATCGTAGGAAAGGATGATGAAAAGACCGAGAAAGACCACAAAGGACAGAGCGCCTGTCATTGTAGTTTGAGCGCGCAGGTTCTCCATGCCGAAATAGTAGGTGAAGCCGATCGTCACCAACGCGCCGGAAAGGAGCATCGCCCAAAGCGCCGGCGGCACAACGCCGATCGAAAGATGGAGCCGTCCCCGACGCGCTTCTGTGATGGCCCCAAGTTCTTTCATGACCTCCACGCCGACGGCCGGTCGCCTGCCGTCGACAAGACGAATCGCCGCCGCATAGAGCGCATCGAGCGCCCTGGTCGCATCGCGGCCTTCGGTCCCTATCGCCATCCGCGGCCAATCGTCCTCGACGACCGTCGTCAGATATTGGCGCAAGGCGGCGCGAGTCGCGACGGCCTCCGCCTCCTCTCCCCTCGCAATACGAAAAATTGTCGCCGACGCCCCCGCTTCCTGCAAGACGCGCAATTCGGCCTCGCTGAATTTCTCCCAAACTGAAACGATCGCAAAAGCCAGGATCACCGCGTAGATGACGCCGATCGTGGCGAATTTGAAGCCGGCGATTTCGTTGTTCTTCACGAGGACAGACAGCGGATACCGCTTGCGCACGAGAACTGGGCCCAGCATGGCGAGCGCCGTCGGCGCCAGCACGGTGAAAAAGGCGCCCAGCCATAGGGGCAGGGAACATAAAAACAGCAAGTCGCCTCTCCAGTAGAACGTCGCTTGAGCAAATCATGGAGCCAGGGGGGCCCAAAAGTCAAAAAACCAAAAACTTAAGAGCTTTTACGGTTAATTAACGCTTTTGCGGTCTCATCATGCTTCCGTGAGCGTTTGCTTTTGCTTCCTCTTTTGGAAGCGCCCGTGCAACAGACTCGAGGCGCCCGATGAACCTTCTCGAACTCGGAAAAACTGGCCCGAACGATCTCGGCGCCGCCAGAATCGCGAAGCGTCCCACAGCGCTCAAGTCCTATGACAGCCTCGCCGGCTCCGCGATGCTGCGGCGCGCCGGAAAAGCCGGCGGATCGAATCCGCCCCTGCACGGCGACCCGGCCTCGAAGCTTCTCGCCTCCCGCTACAAGGAAGTGGCCACCGATCACCTCAGCCGCCAGCTCTCGGATTTCTATGAGGCCATGCTGCGCCAGCCGGTTCCGGAGCGTATCCTCGCTCTCGTTGAGGCGCTCGACGCCCAGCAGAGCCGCTGAGGTCAGCGCACGACGACCTGCGTTCCCTTGGCGACGCGGCCATAAAGATCGATGACATCCGCATTGAGCATGCGGATGCAGCCTGAAGATACGGCCTGCCCGATTGTATCCGGTTCATTGGTGCCGTGGATGCGAAACATCGTGTCCTTGGCGCCGGCGAAGAGATACAGCGCCCGGGCGCCGAGCGGATTCTCGAGGCCGCCCTCCATGTGTAAGGGGAGGTCGGGACGCCGTAGCAACATTTCCTTGGGCGGCGTCCATCCTGGCCAGAAGGCCTTGCGACCGATTTGCGCTTTGCCCTTCCAGGAGAACCCCTCGCGCCCCACGCCGACGCCATACTGAATCGCCTGTCCTCCCCCGAGCGACAGATAAAGCTTGCGCGCCCGCGTATCGATTGTGATTGCGCCGGGCGGGGCCCCTGTCGGGTCGCGCACTGGCTCGCGCGTGGATTGACCGGGGTCCACGAGGTCGTCGAAATCCAAGGGCGTCGAATAGGCCGGGTCGGCGTCGCGGGGAAGCGCGGCGACGCGCGGTTGGCGCGGACCCCCGCGCGGCGCTGATTCGATCTCGCCGTAGGAGGGATCGACGCCCCTGCCCGGCCGCTCGAGTGGGAAATCTCGACGGGGATAGGCCCGTGTCGGCCGGTCGAAGCTCTCGTAAGGAATCGCTTCACCATCATCGTCGTCGGACCAAGAATCCACGACATAAGAGTCCCGTGAGTCCCTGTAGCTCTGCGCGGACGCGGCGCGAGGGCCGGACGCGAGGACCGCGGCCAGGATGAGAAGAAACGGTGCGAGCCTGCGCATCATCTTGTTTTTACTTCCTCCCTCGCGCTTTTTTGTAAGCCAATTTCGGCAAAACGGGGGCTGGTTGCGGCGGCGCGCCAAGCGGCCCCGGGGGGCGTTGGCGAACTTCATCGGGCGATCGTCAACCGAAATCGGCCAGAACCGGCAACCGCTTAAGATGTTGCAACACCGCAACATCAACGATCGAACGTTGTTCATGAGCGAATGCTTCCTTGGCAGATCGCCACAAGAGTAGTTAGCGTGGATCGCGTTATAAAAGCGACATTACACGGACGTGCAGAATAGCAACGTAGAGGCTTAGCATTTCTCTCAACGCCTACTGTGCGGAATCCTTGCAATTACTCTGTGAGAGACGCGCGTCCGAAGGGGGGTTATATGATCGCTGAGGTTCAAGAACAGATTCGCCTTAATGAGGTAAGCGGCCTTGGGCTGCCTCTATTGACGGCTCCCTCGGTCGTCATCATCGAAGCGCGCTCCCTGATCCGCGAATGCTTGGCGCTGAGCCTCCAAAAAAAGCTGGCCCTTCCCGTATTGGCCTATCCGGATATGGGGAGTTGGAGCCGGGATCCCACGGGGTCCTCAGCCTGCATCATCATCCTGAGCGGCCGAGAGACGGAGATCGACGCACGGCGTTCGGAGATCGTGCACGAGTCCTCAGGCGAACAAAAGCCCGTGCCGGTCATCGTTCTCTCGGACGATTTCAGCCTGGACCACATGAGCGACGTTATTCGCAACGGCGCGAAGGGCTATATCCCGAGCAACACCCCTTTAGAGGTCGCGGCGCAGGCGATCAGGCTCGTGCTGTCGGGTGGCGTCTTCGTCCCCGCGCAGGCGGCGAAGGAAATGTGGAAAACCGCGCGCACCGACTCCACCGCCAACGACCCAAAGGTGGATTTCACCGCTCGCGAGAACGACGTCGTAAAAGCCTTGTTGAAGGGCAAGTCCAACAAAGTGATTGCTTATGAACTTGGCATGAGCGCAAGCAGCGTAAAAGTCCATATCCGAAACGTGATGCGGAAACTGCAGGTGCGCAATCGCACTGAAGCTGTCGTAAAAATCGCGGAACTGGTCGCAAAGCCCGCCAAATAGTCGCTGCTTCAGCGTCCGCGTTCGCCGGTTTGAAAAGAGTATCAGCGCATTTGGCCCGCTTCCTGCACAGGGCCAGGGAAGAGACCACGCAGACGACGTCCGATCGAAATAGACCCGAGGAGGGAGATGCGGATCGCCCACCGCTCTCCTCCGCGGATAAGTACGTACGCCAAACGGGCGCCTTCACCCTGTCCTTTTGTTGCCAAAGCTTGCCTTAATTGAGCCGAAATGGCGCCTATCGGCATATCCACCGCCCAGTTACATTCGCAACTGTAAGCTCGCAGTAGAGCTTCCTTGTGGATTCTGGGAGAATTCCTATGAAAAAGCTGCTTCTCGTTTCGGCCGCGGTGGCCCTTTCGACCAACTTCGCCTTCGCTCTCGACATCAGCCAGTCGCTGAAGCTCAACCAGACGATCGGCGACACCTCCAAGGGTGGTTTCGCCCTGAACAAGTCCTTCCTCGTGCAGGCGCAGGTTCCGGTCAACGCCGGCTCCGGCAACATCTCGCAGAAGGCGGAGCTTGGCCAGACGATCGGCAACACCTCCAAGGGCGGCGACGCGATCAACAAGAACGTCGTGATCCAGGCTCAGGTTCCGCTGAACTTCGGCGCCCCGTGAGAATTGACGCGCTAGTTCGCTAAGAGAGGATCGCGGCCAATTGCCGGCCGCGATCTTCGCACCGGACCCGGCGGCGTTCCCGCCCATTGCATTAAGCATTGCTGATACAGCGAGTAGGAAGTGGGCCGCTGCTTTTCGAAAACTAGGCAGCCAAACAGGCGCCAAACCTAGTGCTGCCTCCCAAATAGATCCCTGGTGCGCCTCTCGGCGTCAATTCACAGGGACATCAGGAGGAATCAAGATGAAGAAGTTTCTTCTCGTCCCCGCCATCATGGCCCTCTCAAACAGCCTCGCCTTCGCTGAGATAACGATCACCTCTTCGACCCAATCGGCCGGCGGCGCGCCCCTCGCGCCTTTGGCGCCCTTGACGCCGCCCGCATCGCCGCCGACGCCTTCGGTCACACAGCAACTGAAATTGAACCAGCTGACCGGCGACACGTCAAAAGGCGGCTTTGCGCTGAATAAGGCGTCGGTCTTGCAGGTGCAGATCCCTGTCAACGCGGGAAACAAGTCCCTCTCGCAAGAATTGACGATCAATCAGTCCATCGGCGACACCTCCAAAGGGGGTGACGCCATTAATAAGGCGACGGTCATTCAAGGCCAGGTTCCGCTGAACTTCAGCGCGCCCTGACAACTTGCTCCTGGCTGGAGTCGAACCAGGTCGCGGCTTCCTTAGCCGCGACTCTATCCTCGAATGCGGCCACGTCCCTGCCCGACGGGATCGCCGAAGATGAGCGGAGCATGAAAATGAAATATTGGCTTATTCCACTTTTGGTCTGCGCTGGAGCAGGCCAGGCCCAGGCGCAAGGCTTCATCAGCGTCAGCCCGAGCTTTATCGGCGTCAACATCAACAATCCGCTGCTGGGCGCCGTCGCGGGCGTGCAGTTTGGCCAGCACAACGATCTCGACGTCAAGCAGAACAGCCTGACTAATTTTGTCGGCGTGCAGCAGGTCTCCATCGGCAAAGCCGGAAGCTCACAGTCGAACACTGCTGGCGTCACCCAGGTCGGCAATCAAAGCTACACGGGTCTTGGCCAGCATATCGAATCCCTGCCGCCCCTGCCGGGTCTCGGAAATCCCTGAGGAAAGGCGAGAGGGCTGCTGCAAAAGCCAAGCATCACGGCAGATCTCCCGAGCCGCGCGTCGGCTCGGGACCTTGCTGGGAAAATCAGGCGAAAAACGCCTGCGCCATTATTATTGAGAGCGCCAGAAGCAACAGGGCTCCGAAATGGAACAGGACGGTCGCGCTGCTGAGCGGATCACATCCCAGGAAGATTGGGGACGCATCGACCGTGAGTGGCGCAGCTCCAAACGCGCTATTCTAGCCTATCATATCGGAGGTTGGCGCAAGGGGGAGTCGCCGCTTGACGCCCTCGCCCGAGCGCTCGACGTCGCTGCAGTGGACGTTCTATCGGAGCTGACTGACCCTAAGGCAGGTCGCGCTGAGCTCGACCAGCTCTCATCCTGTTTAGAAACGGGCCACTTCGAACTCCCCGGCCTTAATATCGAGGAAAGCGTCGCGCTCGTAATCGAACTTCTGAACGAAAAGCTCGCCTATGTTCCTAATGAAGTACGGAGCTTTTTCGGCGCGCCGCAGATGCTGGAGCCTTTGCTCGCTCATGGCCGCAACGAGCGCCGGGCTGTTTTGCGCCGCTTCAATTAGTAAAAGACGTTTGCCCGCTCCCCTGGATCGCGCGCGTTCTCACTGCCTGGGAAGAAGCCGTCCCCGGCTTCTCCTCCAAAGCGCCCGCCGGCTCACGGCGACAGGATGTCTCCTAGTTTGATCGCCGCCTCGGTGCGATTGCGAACCTGCAGTTTCCTCATCACGTTTCGGATATGCAGTTTCACGCTGCTCTCGCTCACGCCGAGTTCATGAGCAATGACTTTGTTGGACATCCCTTTCAGCAGCGCCTTCGCGACCTCGAGCTCGCGCGCGGTAAAGCCCGGCGCCTTTTCAGACTGAGCGGTATTCGGCGCAGCGCCCTGCCACATCTCGATGGCTGCGTCGGCTGGGACGAAGACGCCGCCGACGAGGACGAGCTTGATCGCGCGTGCGACGATTTCGAGCGGGGTGTCGCTCGGGATGTAGCCTTTCGCGCCGCCAAGCAGGCTGCTCGCCACGCGATCCGAGCTGACCTTTTCCGATATTACGATGACCGGAACGTCCTGCCCCCAGCTGGAGAGCTCAGAAACCAACGGAGCCTGCTCGACGTCGCTTTCCTCGACGCCGCCGAGAAGGATCACGCCCGCCGGAATAGCGTGCCGACTTTGGCGCCAATTGCTCACGCTGGAAAAGGTCAGGACTGGAAGGCCGAGCTTCTCACGCAGGCACATCGCCAGACAATCGCGGATAAGGGCGCGGCTTTCGATGATAACGATGGTCGGCGGTAAGACTTCCGCTTTCGAGTTCGCAAGAAAGGTTTCACAGAAAAATTGGTCTTGAACGTCTCCCACGGCGATCCTCAAGTGAGTGTCAGAATCAAACGCTGCCAATTAAACGCAATATAACGCTCACAACGCACCTTGTCAGAATGTCGCAGATTTTCTGCAAAGCTTTGGCTCATAGTCAAGTCAGCGGTTGAGAAAGGCTCGCAGCGCGGGCGTTAAGTTGACGCGCGTCGATTTCCCGACCCGAGACGCCCACGCACAAGCTTTACGGAAAAGGAAATTTGCTAACTACAGCTGAGCAGCCCAGGGCCAGTCAAAGGGCGACCCTTCGTCTTCGGTGAATCCTCTCGGGGGAAGCTTCGATCGCTTCTGTTTTGCATATCGAATTGTTCGCTGAGAGACGATCGTCACCTCGCCTTGTGGAAGCGCAGCACGTGCGGCGGGAGCCAGCACGATCGGGTTGATGACCTGCTGCGCAACAGCGACATTGGCGTAAACGACGCCACAAGCAACACACAAAATCTTCATTCGCATCGGCCGGCCCCCTCGCTGGTCAACTATCGGCTTTGCGATAGCACGGACCCCCGACACAAACTAGAACGGCAGTTATTACGGATCCGTGCAGTAGCAGGCGCGGGCGTCAAAATTGTCGAAGCCTTCAACAGCAGCCGCAGGGGCGACAAAGGCAAAGCTGAAGCTCAGCAGCAGGGCGATCGTCGTGAGGATTTTGGCGACCTTGGTCATGTTCAACTCCCGTGTTTCTCTTCTGATGTTTCGACGGTAGCCCAGGGCGATGAGACGGTAAGTGCGCGAGCGCACGTCACCGGCTTCACGCGCGCCGTATCACGCGCCGATAGAATCGCGAGGTAAGTCGAGGCTACCGGAGGGTGAAGGAAGGCGGCGGCTCCTCGGCGGCTTGCGTGCGAGGGGCTAGAAAATCGCGCAGCGCGCTCTTCCAACCCTTGGCCGCGCCATACGAGCCGGAAGTCAGCAGGCTTATTATCAACGGAGCGCGCAGAATTCTCGACTTGGACACCGCCATAAGGCGTCCATCCAATAACCGGATTTCGCTTTCAATCCGTCGCAAACTGCGTTCGACATCGGATGGCTGCATGTGCGGCGGCGACTTATCAGCCAGTCGATCGCGAACTGATTGCGCAAGGATACGCGTCCTCGTCCATCCTGAAGAACTATCAGCAAAAAGGTGATCCATGATCACCTTGAGTAAGGAAGGCGGCTTTGCGCTACTGACAGTCCAGTCAGTGGCGGTGCTTTGGTGCCTTCGATAGTATTGGAGCGGCCGCTCAAGTACGAGCCGCTTGTCCGTATAAAAGGAAGCAATGTTTATCCAAAGATCATGGGCGACATCGTCACTGGGGAGTGGTAGAATGAAATCTCTCCACTTTCTTGTAATTGTCGTACAGCAGCCAGTGATAAAAAGGCGATCATTCAAGCCGGCTCTTCTCATATTTGAGAGCATTGTTGCGCCGCTGGGATGCAACTGGGCGTCGGCTACTTCCGCGTCGTTGATCACGACCTCGATTTCTGGGTGAGAGACAAAGGCGTCCCGAACCAATTTGAGCTTCTCAGGGAACCAGACGTCATCCTGGTCGCTGAGGAAGATGAGGTCGTTTTCACATAGCGACAGCGCCTTCTCGAAATTTCGCGCGTAACCAAGCCGCTTTTCGTTGCGGTGCACGCGAACCTTGAACGCCGCCCCTCTTGCAAGAGCCTCGATGATATCGAGAGTACTATCGGTGGAGCAGTCGTCGCAGACTACCAATTCGTCCGGCAATAATGTCTGAGCCGAGAAACTCTTGAATTGTTCTTCAATGTACTGCGCGCCATTATACGTCGCCATAGCAATAGATAATTTCACGGCTCCTCCACACATCCATGACACGCGAGCCGTTTGTTTAAACGGCATAGCTTCGATTGTTGGACGCCGATCGCCTTGCTACCAGCGCTCCGCGCGAGGCAAGTTGCGCGGGGCGGCGACGCTTTCATTGTTTTCCAGTGATTTTACCCCGCGCTTAGACAGGAGGAGCCTTTAACCGAGCGCTGGCTCTAGCCTATTCAATCCTGATGTGAACAGCAATGTCCGCCGCTCGAGCGTCAAGGCTCCGCACGTAAAGCCGCCAAGCCCGCGCTGACTTGATCTTACCCGACCTCCGCCTCACCAAATCTCAGGCAGAAGTGGGGACCTGCAGTGGGCCAGACGAAAGCGTCAGCGCGCTTCCGCAGCGACTTTGGGGTCGCTGGCATGCTGAATGCCTGGACCGCTGGAGCCGAGCAAGTCTAAGGGTGAGCGCCAGGTCCTTGAGCATCGGGCCGGCCAGGAAGACAACCTCGCCGCAGTATCCAATGGCTTGAGCGCGAGACGTGAACAGCTCCGCCCATTTGAATGCGTCTAGCATCCGTAGACGCGCACCCATCCCGCATTCATTGGCATTGATTTGGCGCGCCCAAGGGGATTCGAACCCCTGTTTTCGCCGTGAAAGGGGGAAAACATAGACATTAGCGGATGCTGGCGGACGGCTGATTAGCCATAACTGGCTGGAAAACACTAGTTTTCTCTCCATAGCAGTCCGCGCTTGTCTACGCACGCCTTTTCCGTATATTATCCGCATACGGAAATCGAGGGTGCGCCGATGGCCCGGACAGTCAAGAACGCCAAGATCGACACGCGGTCGGCCCGTTCGAAGCTCCCGCAGCGCCGGGAGCCCTATTGGACCGTCATCTCGGCCGGCTGCGCTATAGGCTATCGGCGCGGTGCGCTTGGCGGGACCTGGATCGCTCGCCATCGGGCGGACGACGGAAAGCAGCATTACGAATCGCTCGGCGCGGCGGATGACGCCCGCGACCCTGACGGGCTGACCGTCTTCTCCTTTGCGCAGGCTCAACAGCGAGCGGCAGAGTTCTTCAAGCGCAAGGCGCGTGAGCTGGCTGGCGAATTCGCCCCGGAGGATGGGCCGTATACGGTCGCCAAGGCCATGGACGCCTATTTCGGCGAGCGAGAGCGGAAAGGCTCGAAGGGGCTGGACAAGGACCGCGCCGCCGCAAGGGTGCGCATTCTGCCTGAGCTTGGGGATATAGAGTTAGCCAAGCTTACGACTAAGCGGTTACGTGACTGGCAGGCCCGGCTCGCCAAAGCCCCGAAGCTGGCGCGGGCCGGCCGCTTCTCAGAGAAGCCAGCTGGGCGAGAGATCGATGCCGAAGACGACGACGCCGTTCGGGCGCGCCGTGCGACCGCCAACCGGACGCTGACCGTTCTCAAGGCCGCGCTGAACCACGCCTTCCACGAAGGGCGCGTCGCCTCCGATGACGCTTGGCGGAAGGTGAAGCCGTTCCGCGAAGCCGATTCAGCAATCGTGCACTTCCTGACTGACGACGAAGCCCGCCGTCTGGTCAACGCCTGTGACGGGGCGTTCCGCGATCTTGTGCGGGCGGCGCTTCTAACAGGATGCCGCTATGGCGAGTTGATTCGGATGCGGGCGAGTGACTTCGGCGCTGAAGCTGGCACCGTCACCGTTCGGGAATCGAAGGCCGGAAAGCCGCGCCATGTGGCTCTGACTGACGAGGGCCGGCAGCTGTTCGCGAACCTAACCGCCGGGAAGGCGGCGCGTGATCTGATTTTCGTCCGCGACGACGGCAAGGCCTGGGGAGCGTCGCATCAGCAACGCCCTCTCGACGCCGCGAGCAATCGTGCGAAGCTCGAACCTGCTGCGACCTTCCATATCCTGCGCCATACCTATGCAAGCGCTCTCGCCATGCGGGGCGTCCCGATGGGCGTCATCGCCGCGCAGCTTGGTCACGCCGACACGCGCATGACTGAAAAGCATTATGCGCACCTCGCGCCGAATTATGTCGCCGAGACCGTCCGGGCGGCGCTGCCGTCACTTGGGATTGTGGATCAATCGAACATCGCCCCCTTGGGGCGGAAGAGATCGGGCGGCGCATCCGCCTGATAAGCGGCCGGAGAGGGATGGCCCCCTCCCCGGCCTTCGTCACAACGCGAAGAATTGGGAACCCCGCATTATGACTGGAGATATAGATACACCAACCCGTCGGACAATGCTCGTCGGCCTCGCCGCAACGCCTGTCGCCGCACTTCCAGCCGTGGCAGACTCGCTCGCGTGGCAGGGAGACGAATTGGAGCGGCTTATCGACGAGCATAGAGAAGCGCGCCGGACATGGCTCGCCGCCCTGAAACGTGCTGATGCCGTTGTTTGTCCAGTGGTGCCCACCGGCCTAGGAGACCCGCTCCCCGACTACGAACCCCTTACTCGTGAAGTCTGCAAAAGCGTGCTCAAGGGCCTTTACCACATGGAGCGCCGCCGCATCGTGATGATGGAGTTTTGGGATGCTGATTTAGCTCGCCAGGCGTCTGAAAAGCTGGATGCGCGAGAGCAGGAATACCTCGCGAACGTCGACAAGATTTTTGACGAGGACGACCGGGCGCACGAAGAGGAGAATGCTGCGGCTACTGCGGAGACGGCTGCGCTACTCGCGCTTGCCGCCTGTCCCGTGCGCACCCTCGACGAGGCGCGGCGTAAGGCTGCATATCTCCTCGACGAGGACCTCCAGGATTGCCCCCCGTGCGGGGAATCGCGGAGGCGCTGCTGCGGTCGTGCGTCAGTGCTCATGTTTGACCCATTGTGAAGAAAGGTTTTTTCCATGTCTGACGCTACCATTACCGAAACGCACGCCCCCAAGTCGTTCGCCGAACTAAGGCAAATCACCCTGCGGATCGCTCAGCAACTGCCCGAAAATCCGGACGACGCCAATGCCGTCGCTGGGCTTCTGTGCGATCTGGTCGAGTGGCTGCATCCACGCGATTTCTCCGCCGATAAACGGAGTATGGAGAGGCGCGGCAATGACTGAGCGCAAGTCTCTCCTCGATCTGTTCCTTCACGTCCAGCGTCTGCGCCTTGCTCGTTTGCTGCTCCGGATGGCGCGGACAACGTCGCGTTTCGAAGACGCCGCCCAGGCGTATGCGCAGCGCGTCTTGAGCCGCTGAGCACACGGCGCGCGCAGCGACATGTTGTCGTTCCGGGATGATATGAGCGGCTCGCCAATGGCGGGCCGTTTCTCCCTGTGGATAAAGGAGCCTTCGGGCTTGATCCGTTACTAACAGCCACCACATCCGCGTTAGTAACAATGGCAGGTAGCAAATGGCTTTGACGAACAAGGAACGGCAGGCGCGATGGCGTGAGCGCGTGAAGGCGCGGGCCTCGATGCCGATCGCCGAAGCGTTCCGTGAATATATGCGCGCCGAGATGACAGACGGCTGGCTCGGTTCGGACGAAGACGCCGACGCCGCCTGCGCCCGCGCAGCACGAGACGCGGTTCTCGGCAAGACTGACGACGAACTCAGCAACATTCTCGACGATGCGTTCTCTCGGCTCTTCGAAGCGGAGTATATCCGGCTCGCGAAGGCAAAGCGCCGGTCTGAGCGCTCGAAGCGCCGCCTGGATGAGGCTGTCGTTACTGACGAGGACTGGCCGCAGGATATCGCCTGAGGCCATCGAGACGCGCAGGGATAGGCCGACGGGCCGACAAGCGGGTAAAGCCCACCCGTTTCCCTGCGCACCATTTGGGCTTCGCGAGGGCTCGCGAATGGGATCGGACGAGAAAGCTTCCTATTCTTTGGCGAGGCTAGCTGAGGAATTGGGGACGACTTTTCACGGACAGAAGCGGTTTACAGGTGCCTTGCGATCCAGAAAACGCTTTGTCCACGCTCTGCGCGAGATTGTGGATTACTTAGACGCAAATGGCGTGCACCCATTAATCTGCTTGGAGTTGAACGAGCTTGCTCTTGGCTTAATTGAACTCGACCGAGGCACTGTTCGTCACTTTCTGAAACCCAGCAAGGCTGGGGGAAAGACAGTTGACCCAGATGATATTTGGCGGGCTCGGGCATTTCTGGCGATAGCCGTAGACCTAAAGGTCATTGAGGGCAGCTCGCGAAGGGCGGCGGCGAGAGAAATCGCAGCGCTCACCAAATCGCTGGCAGGCGTGGTCTCGAAACCGGCAAGCGGCAGCCTGAAAGTCGGAGGGAACTACGCTGCCGCGTTAGAAAAATGGCATGCGGCTTTCGAAAAAGAACAGGTTAGCTCCCGTGGAGCACTTTTGGTTTTCAACGACCGCCAGCGCGTTGCCGACATCTACCGGAAGAAGATCAAAGACCGTGGCGACGCGCCAGAAATGATGGAAAAGCGTGTCATTGACAGCTTTCTTAGAGACGCCACAAATGCGGCCGTTCGCGCTGCGGATGACAAGCAGCTGGAGATTATCGCCAAGGGCGTGCGAACAAAGGGCATATTCTAGATCGCACGCCCTTAGGCCATCATCCGTCCTTAGCCGCCCCCGTCGTGGTGCGGACGGAGATAGCCTTATATGTCATCTGCAAATCCGCAAATTGCCGGCCGCAAGATTGGCGCTGGCGTGCCAGTCGAGCCTTTGGCCTACCGTGTGAATGACGCATGCCGCGTGCTATCCGTCAGCCGCAGTCACCTCTACGCGTTGGCCGCGAAAGGCGAAATCAAGCTGACGCATATCGGCAATCGCACGCTGGTCAGCTTGGCAGAAATCCACCGTCTTCTCGGCGAGACGCCCGAGGCCGCTTAAGGGAATGGTCTTCCAAAATGCGGAGACGCCCGCCCCTGATGTCGCAGGGAACGGGCGTCATGAAATTGCGATGCATGGCGGCTCGCGGATTTCACAATACGCTACCCTCCCTCCATTTCAAGCCAAATCACACTGGATCGCCCTGGGCGATGCTGCCGACGACGTCGTGACCGACGCTTGCCGGCTTCGGGTCACGCGACTGCGCCGGCAGTTTGGCCTTTCCGGGCCGATGGCCGAATTGGTCGCCGGTCTCGCCTTCGGAGAGGGCCGCCAGTGATCAGCCCCGACGAAACCACGCGTCGCCCCCCAGAGGGGCGTGATCTCGACGCCGCCTGGCTGCGCTGCGACGCCATGCGCGAGCTTGCCGAACTTCTGGAGAACCTCGCGACAAGCCTTCGCCTAGCCGCCGCGCGTGGCTCGATAGAGGGTTGCGGCGTCCATCTCAAGCAGCTCCGCGCCACCCTTGTGGAAGCTATCGCCCTTTACAAAGGCGAGGGCGTCGAATGACTCCAAACCCAAAGACGACGGCGGCGCGCGAGAGAATCCGCGCCGAGTTCGCCGACGAATACGACGCCGGCGCAAGGGCCGGCTTCACGGACTCCCCCGATTATCCTGTTGGCTTTCACTCCTGGCCACTGGAGCGCCGCGATGCATGGTTCGCGGGCTTCAACGTGGGCCGTTGTGATCGCCTCAAAATGAATGATCTACGCAATGGCTGACAACGATCTTGATCTCCCAGATTATTTCGAAACTGGCTCAGACGAGGAGCGCGCCGACGCCAGGCGCAGGCTAAATGGCGAAGGTTGGAACGCCTCAGCCGTCGTCGCCGACTGCAAGGAGGCAGTGCGCCACAAGGCTGCTGGCGTAAGCCGCCACGGCGGCGACCTTGCGGGCATGGCAGAGATTGAGCGCCTCGCGGCGCTTGATCCGATCTCCTACGACGCAGAGCGTGATGCGGCAGCGACGCGCCTTGGGTGCCGAGTCTCAACACTCGATAAGCAGGTTTCCTCCAAGAAAGCGGAAACTACGCTTTCCGAAGCGGTCGAACTTTGCGCTGATACGGAACCTTGCGCATATCCTGTCAGCGTCGCCGAGGTTCTCGACGCCGTGCGCGCCACCATCAAGCGATTCATCGTGTGCGAGCCGGAGACAGCTACGGCGGCTTCTCTGTGGGTCGCTTTCACTTGGGTCATCGACGCAGTCCAGGTGGCTCCGCTGGCTATCGTCACGGCCCCTGAAAAGGGCTGTGGCAAAACTCAGTTGCTCGACGTGATTGGCCGCCTGTCGCGCCGAGCGCTGTTCGCCTCGAATATCTCGCCGGCCGCAACCTTCCGCGTGATCGAAGCGAAGGCCCCGACGTTGCTTATTGACGAGGCGGACGCCTTCTTCCGCGAGAATGAGGAGCTTCGGGGCGTTATCAACAGCGGCCACACCCGCACGAGCGCATATGTCATCCGCACGGTCGGCGACAACCACGAGGTCCGCCAGTTCTCGACCTGGAGCGCAAAGGCAATTGCCGGCATTGGGCGTCTGCCTGGGACGGTCATGAGCCGGGGAATTATTCTGAACCTTCGCCGTAAACTTAAGGATGAGAAGGTCGAGCGCCTTCGCCACGCTGAGCCGGCTCTCTTTGAAATGCTGGCCCGCAAGTTGGCCCGCTTCGGATTGGACTACGGGCCGAGCATAGGGCGCGCCCGTCCCGATTTGCCGGATGCACTTGGCGACCGCGCGCAAGACAATTGGGAGCCGCTTCTGGCCATTGCAGACGCCGCCGGTGGTAACTGGCCGAAGGAAGCGCGGCGCGCGGCCCTGGCTCTTTGTGGCGCGGAACAGGACGCGGTTTCTGCGAACGAAGAGTTGCTCAAAGATATTCGTGACGCCTTCGACGTCGAGCGCGTCGACCGCATGGCAATGGCGGAACTGCTTCGCCGGCTGGTCGAGGACGAAACTGCGCCTTGGGCGACCTGGAACCGTGGGAAGCCGATGACGGCGCGGCAACTGGGCGCGAAGCTCAAGGAGTTTGGCATTCACGCCGGAACGGTCCACGTCAGCGCATATGATAAGCCGAAGGGGTTCAAGCGGGAGCAGTTCCGCGACGCTTGGGCGCGTTACCTGGATGGCCAAAATTGTCCCGGCCTGAATGGCGATATGCTTTCGCCAGATACCCCCCTTCCGTCGGTCACTCGGTCACCTTCCTACAATTCCTTGGGTTTCGAGGTGACCGAAGAGGTGACCGAGGGAAATTCGCTCAGTCACCACCTCGTTCAGTCACCTGTCGAGGGTGAGGTGACCGACGGGGCTGGTGACCGACGCAAAATCGTTCAGTCACCTCTTCGGTCACCTGAAAAGCCGATGTTTTCTGGGCAAGGTGACCGAGTGACCGACGGAACCCCCCTCTCTGGCGAGAAAGGGGTTATCCGCTTATGAGCGCGCGAAAGGCCCTCTCTTATCTTCGCGAGCACGGTGTATCGGTCAGCCTCGACGGCGGCGACGTCTTGCTCGTGGGAGCCGAGCACCTGCCGGAAAAAGCGATAGCGAGGCTGCGGGAGATCAAGCCGCAACTTGTCGCCGAATTACGGAACGAGATGGCTGATTGGTGGACCGCCCCAGTGGAGGGGTGGCCCTGCCAACTGACCATCCGCAATATCGTGTCGGATCGCACGACAACCATCGACTTGCGCCGCGTCCCGGCAAAGGGGGTGGCATGAGCAACATCATTGGCGTCGACATCGGGGCCAAGGGAGCGCTGGCGCTGCTCTCGGCGGCTGGCGATCTGTTCGAAGTCGCCGATATGCCGATACTGCGCGACGGCCCCGCCAACCGCCCGAACGTGAACGCTCCGCTTCTCTCGGCCATAGTCTACCGCTGGCAGGCGTCTAAGGCTTTCGTCGAGTTCGTCGCTGCGCGCCCCAAGGAAGGCCCCACAGGCGCTTTTGCCTTCGGGAGGTCTAAGGGCGTCATCGAGGGCGTCTGCGCCGCTGTTGGCCTCCCGGTGGCGTTCCTGACGCCATCCGCCTGGAAACGGGAAGTCGGGATTCCGCCGGGCAAGGACGGGGCGAAGGATGCGGCGCGGTCGGAAGCAATCCGGCGCTGGCCGAGCAAGGCGGAGTTCTTCGCGAGGGTCAAAGACGATGGGCGGGCGGAAGCCGCGTTGATTGCCACCGCCGGTCTACTGCGAGAAGGGCGTGACAATGGAAGATGACCACATCTTGCGCCCATTCAATTCCGCCGAAGCAATCCGGGTGAATGTCGCCGCGCGTCTGGCGGGAGTTGCGCCCAGGACAATCCAGCACTGGTGTGCCGTGCATCGGATCGGACGCCGCATCAGTGGAGGGCACTGGCGTGTGTCGAGGGTGGCTCTCGCCATGCATCTCGACGGGGATGAAGAGGTGTTGCGGCTGTATCTGAGCGGCGACCGTGTAAGCTCGCGGGTCGCAGGGTATTTCCGCCGCGCGGGACTATAGCGGTGTCGGCGTCAGTCTTTCCGGAACGGGCACCAGACCTGAAATATCTCGTGGAAGGAATGTAGCATCTCGAAGGTATTGACGGTCTTGCCGTCCGGAGACTTGGCTGCGATCTGATCTAGGGCCGGCCCTATTTTGCTGATGGCGTCTCGCTGCACCTCGGCCAAGGCTTCTTCCATGGTCGGCCATGGCTCCATGCCTGAGGGCAAACGCCAGCCAGGATGCGGATCGTAGACAATCGCACGCACGGTGGAGACGATTATCTGCTTGCCTTGTTCAGATATCTTCCCACCCGTGCAAGACTCCCAGCTTGTGATCGCCGCGTGAATTTTTTCTGCGATATCGACCACGGAACCCAGCTGTCGGTCTGAGCGGATTTTCAGAGTGCGAACTTACCTGAAGCTCCCAGATAAGCTCGCGAGGGAATCGCGGGAGCACGGCCTAAGCCATTTGAGGGGAAGCCACAACCTATGAAGATGGACCCTACCTGAGCTTTCCTACAACTCGATAATCGTAGAACTGCGCGAATGCAGCTTTGTTTCGTGGTTGTGAGTGGATTTCGTGTTGTTCCAGGGACAACTCAGGACAACGCCAGCAAGGAGGGCACGGGCTCAGATGGCTGATCAGCGATCATGTTTCCGTCAATGAAAAACACCGCATAACCCGCAAGGGCCGCAAAAGCGACGTGGCGTCATGAAATCGGCGCGCTTAAGATTCTCACATGACGCCGCATGAAATCGAACAGATTGCCGTCGCTCTCGCCGCCGTCGTTGACGCAAGCCTGGCGTCGCTCGATCCGTCGGGCGGGGCCCTTCGCCGGGTGGGCTGGCACCTGCGCGAAGGGCTGAAGCTCGCGAAGCAAATGAACGCCGCCAACAACGACGCCGCCAAAATCGTTCGCGCATTCGTCGAGAACATTGAGGAGACAGAGAACCTATGACTGACGCCCCCACCATTCGCCTCCCCCGTTTCCAGCTCGCTGAAAGCCAGCGCAGTCAATTTTTCGCGACGGTCGAGGAGCACATCAAGCCGGAGGACGTGCTGGAGCCGGGCTTCTGGATGCATGTCGTCTCGCAGTTGCGGCCTTACGACGAGATCATCGTCGCGACGGACTCGTGCGAATGGCGAGCGCTTTTGCTGGTTGCCGACGTTTGGCACAAAGGGGCTCGCATGGTGGAGCTATCCCGGCACAACATGGCTTCCGCCGATGAGGAAGCCGATAACAACGCCGCTGCTGATCTGAAGGCCCGCTGGCGTGGCCCGGTTAACAAGTGGTGCGTGGTGAGATCGGATGGCGTCATCCTCAAAGCAGGATTGCCTGACCGCAACAGTGCTTTGGCAAACCTCGCGGCGCTTGCGGCAGAGCGAGCGCGGGTCGGTTACTAATGCCCGTCCTGCATAACCCTCGCCATGAAATCTTCGCGCAAGAGATCGCCAAGGGCGCGTCTCAGCGCGAGGCTTATCGTGCGGCTGGTTACGAGGGCGAAAATGAAGACGCGGTCGACGCCAGCGCCTCTCGACTGCTAACCGATGCTAAGGTTGTGCTAAGGGTCCAGGAGATTCAGGCCAATGCCGCCAAGCGCGCCGAGATCACAATCGAGCGCACGCTGTTGGAGCTTGCGAAGATCGGCTACGCGGACATTCGGAAGGCTGTCCGATGGGGTGAAGGCGTCGCCGTCAGAGACGCGGATGGCAATGAGACTGTTAGTAATGGCGTCTCGATGCTGGATAGCGCCGCGATCGACGACGACACGGCTGCGGCCATCGCGGAAGTCGCCCAAACCCGCGACGGCATTCGGGTTAAGTTCCACGACAAGCTCGCGGCTTTGGACAAGATCGGCAAGCATCTCGGCATGTTCTCGGAGAGGGTGGAACTGACGGGCAAAGATGGCGGGCCGATAGAGACCAAGGGCGACCAGGCGCTGACGATCGAGACGGCTCGCAAGCTCGCGTTCCTGCTGGAGACCGGCCGGCGGGCGATGGAAGGGAAGGCGAAAAATGGGGTTTGACCCTCTTACGATGGCAGCCGCGGGAATATCCGCTGGCAGCACATTGCTTAGCGCCTATGGCGAATACAGTTCCGCGAACGAACAGGCGAGCGCACTCGACGCGCAGCGCTACTTTGACATTATGAACGCTCAGAACAAGGCCAAGGCGCTGAACTATGCGGCGACAACCGCGATGGCCAGTTCACAGCGCGAGGCGATGGCGCGCGTTGAGGATAAGAACCTCGCTTTATCCAGGGCGCAAGCGGTTAACGCCGCGTCGGGTGGCGGGACCACGGATGCGTCCTACGTCAACACCGTCGCCGGCATTGAAGAGCAGGGCGAATATAACAAGGCCGTCGCATTGTTCGCGGGCGAGACGGAGATGCGCCAACTGAACTATGAGGCCCAGAACGCCATGATCGAGGGTCAGAATGTCGCGAACGCTCGCAGCGATCAAGCGGGCCAATTGAGGCGGCAAGGACGAATGAAGGCGGCGGGGACTCTGCTTTCGGGTGCTGCTTCGACGGGCAACTATCTACGGCGAAAAGCGCCTGCCGGCCTTGGTCTCGCGTCGGATGCGGACCTGGAGATTGCCGACGCGAAGGCGAAGTCGGCGCGCGACCTGCTCGACTGGCAAACCCGTATGTCTCTGCGGCGCTACTACCGGGACGATTGATGGCGCGCGACATGTTCAAATCGGCTGAGGCGCGCGAGGCGTTTAAGACGGCGTGCCGGTCTGCGTTCAATGCCAACAAGGCGCTGCTGGATTTCCTTGAGTCCGTAATGCAAGGGGAGTCCGCGCGGACCCTGGACGCCATCGAGGAAGCGGCGGAGGAGGCCCGAGAGGCGGCGGCGGCGTGGGAGTTGTTCACGCGCCTGTCGGGGGCGGCGCTGGATGAGGGGGTGCGGCTGAATTGATATCCTTCGGGCGGCGCAACGTGCACTGCTGCTGCTAAACGACGTTCAAGCGAAAAAGACTGTCCCAACATCGCCTTTCTCGGATGTGAACATCGAAAGAAGGGGTTTGGCGGACTGTCAGGGAAGAGTTCACCGCCGCGTCTGACTCCGCAAGGTGGATGCTT
The DNA here is from genome assembly GCF_040687965.1 of Methylocystis echinoides. NCBI lineage: Bacteria > Pseudomonadati > Pseudomonadota > Alphaproteobacteria > Hyphomicrobiales > Methylocystaceae > Methylocystis > Methylocystis echinoides. The sequence continues at coordinate 2,776,687 of NZ_CP156084.1, read as the reverse complement.
CATGGCCGAAGATGAAAAACCCAGGCAACTTGTTACGCCGCTCGAAGAGCTAGAGGCGAGACTGGCAAAAAACCCCCGAGCGCAGCGCATTGTCGCGAGCATTCTTGCGGATTTGAACCCGCCCAAGAAATGGGAGGGCGCAGTTCGCGAGGCAATCCTGCGAGAGTTGGAAACCCACGGCGCTTTAAGGCGGTGCTAGCCAGCGGACAGGGCACGTTGATTGGGAATTCTACAGCGCAAGCCCCGTTAAAAGCGAAGCTGATGAATCAGCGGACGCGGATGAAGTAGCGCCTCGTCGTCTCTGCGCTGCCGCGCATCCGCGAAGGCGGATTTATGCCATGCGGTTTCCATCGTGTTGGATTTGGTCAGCTTGGTAGCTGGAGCGTTTAAAGCCTGTGATTCCCATCCTTCTTTCCCTCGGCGCTGCGGCGTTCGGCGTCTCGGGTTTAGTCCTCGCCGTCGCCACCTACAAAGTCGCCAAGGATCGCGATTGGGAGGCCGTGCGAACCGGAATAGTGCTCGCAACCATCTGCTTTGTCTTTGCGGGCGGGTTGGGGATGGCATCTATTGTCTTGATGGCGGGCTCTTCGGCCTTCCTTGGCGCGATCTACAGGCCATCGAGCGAACTGCCACGCCCGCCCCGCTTAAAGACGGGTCGCGCAAGGCTCTCTCTAGCCTTGACGATCCAGCGGCTCGGTTCTGCCGACGTTTCGTCCGCCGCATACGATTGCTTGCATCGTTGCCGTCTCTTTTAGCTGCTTTCTGCTACACTAGCGGACGCTTCCCTCCCTGTCGGTGCGGCAGCGCACGTCGATTAAGACTCCAGCAACGCGAAGTCGTGAGCTCTTCCAGCGTGACGCGGCCGCAAAAGCAAGAGCGGAAGAACGCGACGAGGTCGAGCCCCGCATTCGAACGCCGGAAGGCGGACGAAAGCCCGTTGAAAACGACCCACACATCTCGACGAAGCGACGGTATCGTCCAAATGAGAAGTCAGTCTTGACGCGAGGCGAATAGTTGACAGATACGCTGCCGCTTTTGTCTCCGTCAAAAAAGGAGACGGACATGAAGACGTCAGGAAAAGTCAGCGTGGCGTTGGCGGCGTTCGCGGCTTTGACGATCGCGGCTCCTCTGAGCGCAAACGCCGGCGTTATGAGCATCCCCGATCGGGCGACAATCAGCCCGGATTCGCCGCTTGAACAAGTCCACTATCGGTATCATCACCACCACCATTGGCGATACGCCCATACGCATCGTCATTGGCACTATGCGCGCTACCATCGCCATTACGGCTACTATGGCTACTATCCACGCCGTTACGGCTACTATGGCTACTATCCCCGTTATGGCTACTATGGCTACAATCCGGCTGGGGCTTTGGCCGGCGCTGCGGTGGGCTTAGCGACAGCGCCGTTGTGGGCGCTCTTCGGCGGCCCTTATTGGTGGTAGCTTGAAACGCAAAGCGCCCCGACTGTGGATGTATCGGCGGGGCGTTTTCGTTTTTAGGCGCGGTTGGGACCTCGCGTCACCTCGCCGATGACGGTCCCAATCTTAGTTTTAACCAAGCAACCGTCTGCCACTTTGCCGTCAAAACTAACGTTGCCGATGGTACCGCGCGCATAAGCTATCGCTAATTCCGCCGTCTTCGTGTTCGCTTTTCGACAGCAACAAAGAAGCGCTTCGGGTGGCTTTCACCGCCGGTCGGGCTCTTACCGATTTTCTGGAGATAATGTTGCAGGATGCCGTCGAGCCTATGGACGCCATCGAAGAAGCGGCGGCTGAGGCTCGGAACGCTCAGGCGGCTTGGGCGCTGTTTGCGCGGCTTTCTGCTCCGGCGCGGGGCGAGGGGTCGAGGCTGAATTAGCCGTCGCAGCACGATTGCATAGGGTAGCGGATGAAGCCACCTTCCTGCAGTTCTGCGCGGCCTACCAGCATCTGTAACTCGTGACTACGCCGCGAACATCCTCATGGTCTACAAGACCAAAGGAGCACGTCATGGTTAACCAGCGCGCTCGCTGGGTCAGCGTTTCTTAACGAGTGTTGCCTTGGCAGCTCCGCATTCGACTTTGTGAGTCTCGATTAGCTCATTTAGTCGATCATGTATTTGGGGATCGTTAAGGTCGATGCTCATCCCCGCCAACTTCAACTCTGTCCTAAATTGGCTTGGACCAATGTTAATCTCTCCGGGCGGCGAATTTGGTGGCACAGTAAGGAGAGCGGAAATATTTCCATCTGTGTCATGAACTGCAAATATCTTCATTTCAACCTCCCTCCCCACTCAGGTCTAGGGCGAAACGACGCACAGGTAGAGTGACCAAAATTTCATTCCCTCTGAGCTTGTGTTCTTATACGTGCAATCGATGAAATGCTCGCCGTTTGGCCGTTTTCGAGACACAACGCTTTCCAATGAAATGCTTTTCTCGCGAAATTCATCACGAGTAGGGTGTACCGAAACTGTAACCGCTGATTCGCCAAAGGGAGGCCACGGTCCAAAAGTATAGCCCCTGACCTGTCCTGGCTGGAAAATGTCCCCGAATCCAAGGGAGACAAGGTAGGGCCCGTAGCGGTTAACAGTTGCCATGGCGAACCCTCCACTATGAAAACAGTCGCGGTACGAATTATTACGGATCGCGACCCTCTTACTTCGTTAAATCCACCTCGATCGAAACCAACGCTTTGCGACCCCCAAAGTTCCGCAAGAAGCTCGCACTCTCGAAGGCACAGGCCGCCTTAGGCCGGGGATGACCCACCAGATGGATGCGCCGCCGTCCGGGCTCGATATTGACCTGGGTCTGTGATGACCCTTCTCTGAAACGTCGGCTACGCTGCTCCGCCTACAAGCCTTCGGCAAATTCGCAAAAGGCGAAACTGAGGAGGGCTGTTCGCCCCTATGTGCTTGACCGCTCTACAGCCACTCCCATCTGCATCTGTGTAGCTTACCGGAAACACATGGGAGGACCTGCAATGCTTACGTCAATAAGGGCCGCGTGTCTCGTGACCATCTGCGGTGCATTTTCCCTCGCCAACACATCGCAAGGGTCCGCTGGTCCTCTGAGTGTCGCGGTTTCGCCGGAAAGCCGGTCGCTGGTCCAAGAGGCTAGGCACTATTTGCCCCCTCCGGGCAAGGAATGCATCAAGTGGACGCGTCGCTTTCACCCGTCGCACGGTTTCGGCCACAAACGTTGCGTGCACTGGAGATAGAGCGGGAAAGGTCGGCTTTGCGTGGTGTCGTCTGCCCCCGGCATTGGCTGGGGGCTTTCCTCAGACAGGGAAGGCCTATTATAGAGGTGCCCTGGCGGATCATTCGGCTACTTCGGGTGGAACGAGGGCCACAGTCGGATGGTTGTTTGGATGTCCGTTCTTCTCCTTGGCCCGGCCGCGCGCCGGGCTTTTTGTTTGAGGGTAAGCGATTGGAAGGGGAGCGGCGGCCCACCGGGGTCTGAATGGTGAGCCGCCAGTTGAGCAGGTGCGCCTTCGCGGGACGCATCCTGGGCGATCATGATCGCCCAGCGTCATGACCGCCTGGTTAACGCTCGAAGACCGCGAGGGTTGCGGTGCCTTTTTGTTGCACGCGTCGCCGAACACCTGCGTCGCGACAGCCCCGCCCCCGCCCCCGCTGCGCGGCGTATTCTTCCGTGCGCGTGTTGCAAGCCGGAGAGGCTTTCAGCTGTTCCCCGGCTATAGGGGGTGCCGAAGCCATCTCTAAAAATCAGCAGCGATGGGCGGGCTTGATTGAACGGCACAAGCCACAATTTGACGCTCCTGTGACAGCAAGCGGAGGCCGAAATGGCACTGTTCGAGGACCTTTTCAAAATGGAAGGCGCTGCGGGGCCAGCGGCGCTTGGGTTAGGGGCGGTTCTCTTGGGCCCGACCTTGCTGCGTATACTAAGGCCCGTCGCCAAAGAACTCATCAAGACCGGAATCGTGATCTACGATGAGGCTCGTGGAGCGGTTTCGGAGGCGTATGAGGCTGCGGGCAACGTCGTGGCGGAGGCCCGCGCTGAGCGAGATGACGAGGTGGAAGCGCATAGCCGCGAAGAGGAAACCCCTCATAGGACTGTTCGCACCCACGCGCCGCATCATGAACCGCGCGCTCGGCCAGCGCATTAGCTGAGTAACGGGAACCAGCCGGCGGCTCCGCGCCGGGTTATGCGACGGGAAGCCGCCGAGACGCGACGCAGGCTAGCCGCAAGGCAGAGACGGATAGTAAAGTCTCCACAGCGCGGCTTTCGGTCTGAGGCGGCTTCTCATGAAAGTATCCCTTGAAGAAGCGATAGAAATCCATGCCAAAGTCCTCAGGGCTCGTCATAAACACAGAGCCCCCAGGAAGGCTCGGGACCACGCCCTGCATCTAAGGCGGAACGGTGATCATGACGGGCATGACGTTTGGCTTCGAGTAGCCGAGGTCGCGGAAATGCTCGGCTCGGGCGACTCGGAAGGAAGAGCAGTGGACCGCCTGAACGGCGAGCCGCACAAATAAATGCGGCCGCTCAACGGCGGCCGCACCGCATGCTGACGCATAAGGACTACTTCGCGTCTTCTGTGCGTTTCATTTGGTAGCCGCTGCCGTATTTCAAATCTTTAACGGGGCGCGGCGCACGCACCTCCTCGACCTTTTGCGGCTCCTTATAGCCGGGTTGGCCGGGGACGTTCGGCGAGCCCCATTTGACGTCTCCAGCCATCACGCTTCCAGCAACAACAAAAGCCGGAAGCGCAACGAGAGTAGCGAACGCAGTGTGCTTTAATGCCATCGTTCCCTCCTCAGTTCACGCCGCACAGCCGTCAGATAGGGCGCAGGCAAGGGGGAGCCAGAGCGGCTTACGGGCAGGCCTCCTGGAGGGCAGAAGGCACACTGGAGGCAAGAGGGAAACGCGCCCCCTTTGCGCCCTCTGCAAGAATGCGATCACGGGTCCATGCAATAGCAGGCGGTGCCGTCGAAGTTGTTGAAGCCCTCGGGAGCGGCAGAAGCCGTGCTGGCGAAGCCGATGCTCAGGGTCAGAGCGATCGCGGCGCAGATGGTGATCAGCTTGGTCATGATCGGCTCCCGTCAGGTCTTGTCTGTGTTCTCGACGGTCTGACGGTAGCTAATGGAGGTTCGGCCGTACGTGCGCCAGCGCACAAGAGGAGAGGGCGACTTGTCGACCGCTGCCGAGTGAATTTCGGGGTTTACGGAACTGAAAGCTGCCCACTTTCTCGCTCTGATGCGCATTGGCGACCAGGCTTTTTTCTCGCCGGCTGCATCCCCATCGAATAGGGGTATTGTTCAGCAATTGGACTGGGTCTCTCTTTGCCAATTTCAAAGGCCAGCGGCGCGTTGAGAGCCAAGTGGGGATCGGACGAATGGCAATCGATCTAAGTGGGGATTGGCACACGCTGACAATTCAACAGGTCGGCAATCGCGTCATCGCAATTGCAACTGTTCCCAACCCGCATTTTACGCGCGGCGAAAGCACGCTGGCCGGGGATACTTTGACGATGACGTTTACCGGCGGTGCCTTTGCTCAAACACATACGGGTAAGGTTAGCCCCGATGGGCGAGCCATCTCTTGGTCAAATGGCACGGTCTGGGTCAAATAGGCAGCGGTGGGGGCGGGCCGCTTTCGCGATTCGGGAGGTTCAAACGTCAGGACGGGCGCGTGCCGTTTTTCCCATGAACCCCGATAAGTATGGCATCGCGGCCCTCATCTTCGCGACGCCCTCCGGACCAACTAGAGATTCGGCGTAAGCGAAAACTTCTCCCAAAAGCGCAGCCACTTGCTTCTCGTTAAGTCCAAGGTTTGCCAGCTTCCCGGTCAAAACGTTTAGGTTCGTCTGGCCAAAACCGAATAGGCCCTTCACTGCCGCAATCGCCGCAGTCACGCCGGCGTCCGACGTCGCGGCGGCGGCCCTGATGCCTTGATGAGCGTCGGGTATTTGGTTGATCAGCTGCGTGACTATCTCTGCCGGCGCGTGGTCACGCATGAACTGGAGCGCATGTCCGATTGCCGGAAGGGCGGCGGTCTCGTCCAACCCGGTCGCTGCCCATACGCGCCTCAAAAGTTCTTTCATGGCGCTTCTCCGTTGTGTGGCCGCGTCGAAGTTGACCTGTCGCGCGTTTGGGCGAATGCAAGCTTAGCAGGTTGGTGATTGAAAGCCAGGCTTGTGCCGGTTGGTCGGCCGGTCGCAATACCGGGTAAGCGTTAGACGGAGTTGGTAGAGGCAACCCTAAGTAGAAGACACAGCTACTCAACGGGCTGTCTGTCTTGTCAGATTTGATCTGCGGCAGCCGGTGGAGGGCTATAAAGTTTTGATGTCGGCCCTGCTGTTCCTCGGCGCTGTCGCATGCACCGTCTCGGGAACGATTCTCGCCATAGCGACCTGGAAGGCCGCGGAAGCTCGCGACTGGGAGGCCGCGAGGATTGGCATAGCGCTCACGCTCGTCTGTCTGATTTTCGCAGGCGGGCTGGGCGTGACGTCAATCGTCCTGGCGGCAGGTTCGCGAGCCTTCATTCGGGCCATTCTGAGGCCGTCGGAGACGACGGCGGTCATCAACCTCGATAGGGGCTTATCGCCCTCGCAGGCGCAGCCGTGACCCTCACCTTCACCCAGCTCTCCACCGTGGCGCTCGGCTCGGCCGGGGCGCTTCTTAGCCTTTCCCTCGCCCTTTCCACCTACAAGGCCGCGCAAGCTCGCGACTGGGCGGGGTTCGGAATCGCTTTGGCCTTTATCTGTGCTTTCATGTTCGCAGCAGCCAGGCTCATCTCTGCCTTCTTGTTTTAGCGCGTGAGATGCCCGTATCCGGTGGGGCCGCGGCGTGGATGCGCGGGTTAGTAACCGTCAGTGTTGTCCTCTGCCACCGGAAAGGCTGGAGCGGCTGGCCTAGCCGGAATATCCACAGAGTAGCCCTCGTCATTCGCCGCATTAGGTGCCTCTAGCAAAATGCGGCGCATCAGCTGCTTGGTGTCAGTAATCGCAATCTTAGACCCGGCGATCAGCATGTCCGAATGCGCTTGCAGCTTTTTGGCGCGCGCTTGGAAGTCCGTGAGTTCGCGTGAGCAAGAAGCGAGTGCGTCAAGATGGTTTTGCATCGCGTGCTCCTGTTCGCTGTAAGCGGGAGCACGAAGAGTCTCTCAGCCGCCGAAGCGCCCATGGGTCGGCGATAACCTATAGGTAGGCTCGGCTCGGCTGCTCACAACGTATCCGGTCGCGCGGGGAATAGTGCCGCCAGTAGGCTCGGCCATGGGCGTGGGTTCGGCTTCGACTAACGTGCGCCACGAGAATGTGCATCGCACTCCTCGTCGGATGCTGTTCGCACAACCTCTGCTAAGGCCAGCTGCATCAGCAACAGCGCCATGCTAGGCGGCAGGGATTCATGTTCCGTCGGCCCCAAAGAGCGTCGCAATGCGTATCCCAATTCATGCATGACCAGGATTGCATCCCGCGTCTCTTGCAAGACCTTCCGATCAGCGGGCTGCATCTTCCCTTCCTCGTCATGAGATATTCTGCTTGTCCGAGTCGAAACAGATGCTGCTCGGCGATGTTCCTAAACTTTGCCTCGATATATCAGCCATATATGCGAGCGGACGGATGCCCAATTGTCTTGCGCGCCATTGAAATGAGCGGCTGGCCGCCAAAGCGTAACCAGTGTGTCCCGCTCCTCGACTGCATCCCCTGGAACATCGTTTCGCCTCGGCGCGTTTGCTCTGCATCCCCCTCCCAGGGGAACTCTTCTCCTTAGCCCGGCCGCGCGCCGGGCTTTTTTTGACGGCGTAGTCATTAGTGGCGACCAACCGTGCCTGGCTATTTCGCTCGGCCACAAGAGATAACGTTCGTGGTGCCGTAGAATCCACAATAGCGGGGAGCGAGCCCATACTTAACCATAGGGCTGTCCGTCTAGGCGGACGGGGGTTGGCGGCGCGAACCAACTTCTTGGCTCCGGGTCGTCAGCCCCTTCCTCGATCTTCAGCTCGCTTGTCCATCGCTATTACCGGGCGTCTTTCGGGTGGAAAAAGGCCAAGGGGGTCATCGATCCAGACCACTGCTATCCCTTCGCGCTCGGCATAGGAAAGAGCGTGCAGAAACCCTTCCTTGACCGGCAGCCGCTCTGGGAAAGCGTCTGGGGCCGGGCTCCGCCCAAATACCTCGATGGCCACCCTGGCGAATACGGACGGCTCGGCGTTGGCGTCGCGGCGGACATGCAGGGCCATAATAGGCCCTTCCGGTAGAGCGCTGCAGCGTTCAACGATCCTGACCGACTTAGACCCCAATAACTTTCACTCGCCGGACATTGGGGACAGACATAGGCTAGCTCCCGGCAATGCTCGCATATGGCGATCCTTGGGGCGTGGCGGCACCACAGAAGCGCGCTGCAATCTCGTCGGTACAGCCAAGCGGGAACTTACAACATCCGTCGCGCAATTTTTCGAAGGGAATGCCCTTCTTGTGGACGTTGGGCGGGTGGCGCTGAGCGCGCCAACCATCGCGATGCACCATACCGATGCGTCAACCGGAGCTAAAAGTCGGCCTTCCCGGCTACGCGGTTGAGTCACCTTCTTCGCCGAACGACCACCCTACCTCGTGCCGGGAGCCTTGCTATACTTAAGGAAAGACTTCTCGACGAACCTTAGTTTGTAAGGGTCCTTCGGCGGGCCGATAATAGGCCCTTCGATTTGGCATGGATGAGCGTTCCCTTCACTGTCCGTGCAACTGCCGCTGCACGAGGGATGCTCTGGGTTATCGTTCTCAGTTTTGCACGAGCTAGTCGTCGCACCGACGCACCCGCAGGCCATGTAGCCGCCGAGGCCCCCGTTATCTCTTAGCAGCACGAAGCCTTGGTTCTGCCCGGCGTTACCTTCAAACTGGAGTTTCACACGAGGAGACAGTTTGAGTTCTCTGGGGGAGATCACTTCATAATCGGGCGTTTTTGTCCCAACCTCCATCGGAGCCATCAGTATTTCGATGGCGGGTGACGAAGATTTGTCACTACAGCCGGCCAGCGTGCAAGCCGTTGCCATGATTGCAACGAGTCTTCTCATAATGACCTCCGAAGCTAGAAACTGGGCGGTAATCAAACGACTGCGATCTAGTGACTTAGGGGCTTCGCACTAAAGGTCAAACAAACAGGAGATCCATTGACGCCCCTGCCTGAGCGTCTCAATTGACAGCGATGCCCTGCAATTCTGATCGGAGAAGCGCTGCTTACCAGCCATCTGGCGTGAGCGCGGAGGACTCACGACACGGCGACTGCTTGCGTAGCGCACCTTAGACTTGTCTTTTTAAGCTTAGCTTTGCCTGCAAGCCGCAAAGTCACACTTGTTGCCAGAGCGCCCCCACCGTGGATGTATCGGCGGGGCGTCATGTGTGGTTACAGGCCGAAAAACGTCGCGTTAATACAAGCTTGTCCAACCACGCCTTTTCCGTAAATTTTCCGTATGAGAAGAAATGGAGCCAGCTGACGCCCGCGTAAAGTGTTGATTTTCTTGGCGCGCCCAAGGGGATTCGAACCCCTGTTTTCGCCGTGAAAGGGCGACGTCCTAGGCCTCTAGACGATGGGCGCGGGCCTGCGCGGCGCGAAGCGGCGCAGCGAGGGCTGTATAGAGGCGCGCGGCGCGCAAGACAAGCCTTGTCGGGAAGACATTTTGCCCCGCCGCGCCGGCGCGCTTCGACGGTTTCAAATCCCCCACGTCATGGCTTCGTAGGCGTAAAGACCAATGCGCGTGGCGTAGATTCCCACGAGCGCAAAACCAAAGGCTTTAACGGTGATCCACAGATAGGCTTCCATGTCAGGGTGCATGACGCCATGCCTCCTCGTCTCTGGTTGATCTGCCTCGGGCTCCCTCTTTCTTGACCTCGTCGCAGACGAAGCAAACCGTGGGCCATTCTGGCGCGGCGCGCCTTGCCCAGGACTGACGCGGGTTGTTCGAATCGCCGCCGCGAGGCCGCCAGTCCAACTCAAGTCTGGCGGCGCCAGCCCTGGCCTGTTACTGGGCTCTCAACCATGCTCACGATCAACGACCTCACCTACCGGCTGGGCGACCGCCTCATTTTCGATCACGCGGGCGTCTTCCTGCCAGGCCGATGCCGCGCCGGCTTTGTCGGCCGCAACGGCGCCGGCAAGACCACGCTTTTCCGTCTGATCGCTGCGGAAATTTCGCCGGAGTCCGGGACTATCGCCCTGCCCGCGCGCACGAGGCTCGGCCGGGTCGAGCAGGAAGCGCCCGGCGGGCCGACCAGCCTGATGGACTTCGTATTGGCCGCAGACCGCGAGCGCGCCGAGCTTCTTGCCCGAGCCGAGAACGCGCACGACCCTCACGACATCGCCGACATCCAGACCCGCCTGGCGGACATTGACGCCCATTCCGCCCCCGCCCGCGCCGCGGCGATTCTCCACGGGCTCGGTTTCGACGCCGCCGCCCAGCGCCGGCCCTTGTCGGAATTTTCAGGCGGCTGGCGCATGCGCGTGGCGCTCGCCGCGGTGCTGTTCTCCCAACCGGATCTGCTGCTGCTCGACGAGCCCACGAATTATCTCGATCTCGAAGGCACGCTCTGGCTCGTCGACTATCTCGCGCGCTACCCGGCGAGCGTTGTGGTCATCAGTCACGATCGCGACCTCCTCGACGCCGTCGCGACGCATATTTTGCACCTCGAACGCGGCAAGCTCGCCCTCTACAAAGGCGATTACTCGGCTTTCGAGAAGCAGCGTCGCGAGGCGCAGCTGCTCGCGGCAAAGGGCGCCCGGAAGCAGGAAGAGCGCCGTAAGCACCTGCAGGCCTTCGTCGACCGCTTCCGAGCCAAGGCCACCAAGGCGCGGCAGGCGCAGTCGCGGCTCAAAATGCTCGAGAAAATGGAGCCGGTCGCCGCGATCGTCGACGACAGCGTTCTGCCAATTCACCTGCCCTCGCCGGAGAAGCCGCTTTCGCCGCCGATCATCGCGCTGGAGCGGGTCTCTGTCGGCTATGGCGAGCGGGTGGTTCTCTCGCGTCTGACGCTCTCCCTCTCCAACGACGACCGGATCGGGCTGCTCGGCGCCAACGGCAACGGCAAATCCACCTTCGCCAAGCTGCTCGGCGGGAGGCTCGCGCCGATGGACGGGAAGATGGTGCGCGCCGCCAGGCTGGAGGCGGGGTTTTTCGCCCAGCACCAGATCGAGGACCTCAACGAGCAGGACACGCCCTATCTCGTCTTCTCACGGCTGATGCCCGACGCGCCAGAGGCGCGGGTGCGGGCGCGGGCGGCGCAGACCGGTTTTTCAGGAGCCCGCGCGGACACCAAGGTCGCAAATCTCTCCGGGGGCGAGAAAGCGCGGCTGCTGCTCGGCGTCGCCTCGTTCAACGCCCCGCACCTCCTTATCCTCGACGAACCGACGAACCATCTGGATATCGATAGCCGAGCCGCCCTGATCGAAGCGGTCAATGAATACGAGGGCGCGGTGATTCTGGTCTCACACGACCGCTATCTGCTCGACGCCTGCGCCGACCGGCTCTTGCTCGTGGACGAGGGAACGGTACGCCCCTTCGACGGCGACATGGACGATTATGCGCGCGTGGTGCTGTCGAAGACCAAGGGGGAGGAGCCCAGGCCCGCGCCGGCGGCGCCCTCGCCCGAGGCGCCGAGGCGCCGCGATGCGGGGCAGATCAGGCGCAAGCTCGCGGCCGCGGAGGACAAGGTCGAAAAATTTACTGGCCTGCTGGCCCGCGTCGACGAAGCGCTCGCCGCGCCGGACGCCTTTGTCCGCAACCCGCAGGAGGCCGCCAAGCTCGCGGCCCAGCGCGAGGATCTCGCCAAGGCGCTCGCCGCCGCGGAAGAGCAATGGCTGGAGTTGGCCAGCGAGGCGGACGGCGCATAAGGCGCGAAGCCATTACAGAGCGCCGCGAGGCATTTGCCGACACGCCGGAGAATCGCTTCAGCGGGGGTTCAGCCCTGCAAGTCGGCGAACTCGGGATGTCGTGCGAGATAGTCCACGACGAAGGAACAGCTCGCCCGCACCTTCAGCCCCTGCTGTCGCGCCGAGAGCAGCGCCCCCTCTATCAGGGCCGAGGCGATTCCTCGCCCCTGCAGAGCGGGCGGCGTTTCGGTGTGGGTGAAAAGCATCACGCCGTCGCGCAGGACATAATCGGCAAGCGCGACCTCGCCGTCGACCGGCAACTCGAACCGGCTCTTCTCGACATTCTGTCGCACCGCACGGCGTTGCAGGTTCATCGCGTCCTCCTTGTTCCCCGACTGGGCGTCGAGAAGGAAAGGCGCAAACCGCTCCGACAGACAAGCGGATTTGTCGACGCCACCGCTGTTAGCGGCCACGGCTCAGTCTGGCTTCTTTCAGCCTTATGCCGCGGATGATCAAAAAGGCTCCCGCGAGCAACAGAATTTGCGCCTCGAGGTCGCTGACCCTTGCCGCCTCGAGTCCGTGCAGCAACAGCGCCGAGCCCATTAACTTGCTGATCATGCGCCCTCCGGATCCTGCCGCGCGAGATGCGCCGCGCTTAGCGCCTAGTCTTCAAAAGAGACATTAGCTTGGCCCGGTTACGTCATTGTTGCGGCCGGCGTCGAAAGGCCCTGTTGTCCGGGTCTCCCGCCGCCCCATTTTTTTGGAAGAAGGCGTCTCCCAGAAAAGGGCGAAGCCATGCACGCGCTCCTGAAATTCAGCATAGTCGTCGCTATTGTGATTTGTGCGGCGAACTTCGGTTTTGGGGTGGAGTTCGTCATCGCGCTCAGCGCCGCGATCTCTGTCTACATGCTATGGGTTTCGCGGCTGAGGCCCGAGCTCATGCTGTATTTCGCCGACCTCCCCAACAACCTCCTCTACTGGATTTGCGTCGGCTTCCCGGTCGGTCTCGTCATCAGAACGCTGGCGTTATCCCTTGTCCTCGTCCCGATCTATGTCCTCAGTCCTTAGACAGATCGGTTGGGGCGGAATTTAACAAATCCTTACCTTGCGAAGATCGGCGCAAGCTCCGCGCAAGCTTCGCGCTTGACGAGTGAAAGCCAACTAACTGAAATATAACTAGCTTAAGTCTGCTTTGGGCGATTCGTCGATGTCCAGGACAAATGCATCCGCCGTCCCGGCCCGGATGGTGCGCGCGGGCAGATATCGCGGCCTTGTCGTCTTTGCTCTCTTCCTCGCGCCTCCTTGGGTCGCGGTCGCGGCGCCCCAGGGGAAATCCTATCCCGGCGCATCTCGCAGCGCCTGCATGGCGTCGCGCGCTTCCGGCGCCCGTGACTGCGAGCGCTATTCGCCGAGCGGGGCGCGACTGGTTCAAGCCACGGCGCCGCAAGAGAAAGCCGCCATCCTTTCGCCCGACCGCTTCGTCCCCTTCTCCAAGCGCCAGCCTTTTACGGGCGAAGTGACATTCGCGGCCGCGGCGCTCGGCGACATCGACGGCGCGACGATAGAGCCGGCGAGCGAAACGCGTGAAGAACGTCGGCGGCGGCTGAAAAACGCGCCGTTCATCGAGTATTGAGGCGCCCCGCCCGAGGCGGGGAAGCCGCCAATGCGCCGCCGAAAACAGTCGGGCACATTGACGCCGTCAGGCGCGCGCAATGATTGCAAACGCGCATGCCAACCGCCTAAGCTGGCGCACTTGCGGGAGGCAGGGCGCCATGACGACTGATTATGATCCGATCGCCGAAGAGTATCAACGCGCCAAGCAGCATCCCTGGCGAATCCATATTGAGGCTTACACGCTCGATCAGCTCATTCCCGCCCTCGACGGCCAGTCGGCGCTCGACGTCGCTTGCGGCGAGGGCCATTATACGCGACGCCTTCGCGCAAGAGGCGCGGCGCACGTCATCGGGGTGGACCTCTCGGCGCGCATGATCGAACTTGCGCAGGCGCAAGAAGCAAAGCGGCCGCTGGGGGGCGTCGAGTACCGCATCGGCGACGGAAAGGACCTGCCTTTCGAGGGCGCCTTCGATCTCGCCTTCGCCGCCTATTTTCTCAATTACGCCCACGACCGGCGCGAACTGCAACAGATGTGCGACGCAGTCGCGCGAAGTCTCAAGCCTGGCGGGCGTTTCGTCACGGTCAACAGCAGTCCGATGCTGGACTTCGGCGCCGACCGATCCTACCGGCAGTATGGTTTCGAGGCGAAGATCAATGGCGGCGTGAAAGAAGGAGCGCCGATCATTTGGCGCATCTTTCAGGAGGACGGGACTTTCTTCGACATCGAGAACTACTTCCTCGACAAACAGATCCACGAGGACGCGTTCCGCGCGGCCGGTTTCTCGCAGGTTCACTGGCGCGCGCCGCGGCTCTCCCCGGAGGGAGAGAAAGCGTTCGGGCGCGACTTCTGGAAGTTATTTCTCGACCATCCGACAATCGCTTTCATCGAATGCGTGAGATAGTTCGCGATATCGTCGACCCCTAATCCCGCTCGGACGCCTGCCGCTCGATTTCTTCCATATCGGCGTCGGACAGGCCGAAATGATGGCCGATCTCATGCACCAGCACATGGGTGACGATATCGGCCAGCGTATCCTCGCTTTCCGCCCAGAAGTCGAGAATCGGGCGGCGATAGAGCCACACCATGTTCGGCTCGGCGCCGGTTTCGGCGAGGTGCTCGCCCTCGGTCAGCCCACGGCCTCGAAACAGGCCGAGAAGATCGAAGTCAGTTTCGCACGCCATCGCGTCCATCGTCTCCTCGTCGGGGAAATCCTCGACGCGAACGACGACGCCCTCGCACAGGCGCGTGAAGCGCTCAGGAAGGGCTTTGAAGGCGGCGTCGGCGAGCGCCTCGATGTCGGCAAGCGACGGGGCGGTCCGCCGGCCCCAGTTCACGGATGATTCGTTCATGGGCCGGACTATGGCGCCGGCCGCGTCGCTTCAACAAGTCGCAAGGCCAGGTAAGTCGTTAGCCGCGGGCCCCAGGGCCACGCTGCGCCAGTCCCGCGAATGCTTGCGGCCGAAGCAAAAAAAAGGGGCTTTGCAGCCCCTTTCGTTTTTATCGCCAGTTTCGCACGTCGACGAAGCGGCCGGCGACCGCCGCCGCCGCCGCCATGGCCGGCGATACGAGATGGGTGCGGCCCTTGAAGCCCTGGCGGCCCTCGAAATTGCGGTTGGACGTCGAGGCGCAGCGTTCGCCGGGCGCCAGACGGTCCGGGTTCATGGCGAGGCACATGGAGCAGCCCGGTTCGCGCCATTCGAAGCCGGCGGCGCGGAAGATCCTGTCGAGCCCCTCCGCTTCGGCCTGCTCCTTCACGAGACCCGAGCCCGGGACGACCATGGCGTTGACCCGCTCACTGACCTTCTTGCCCTCGACCATTTTGGCGGCGGCGCGCAAATCCTCGATGCGGCCATTGGTGCAGGACCCGATGAAGACGCGGTCGATTTCGATGTCTGTCATCCGCTCGCCGCCCTTGAGGCCCATATAGGCGAGCGCGCGCTCGATGGCTGCGCGCTTTTGCGGGGTCTTCGCTGAATCCGGCGTCGGCACGAAGCCGTCGATGCGGGCGACGTCTTCGGGGCTCGTGCCCCAGGTGACGATCGGCGGCAGATTGCTCGCGTCGAGGCGAATGATCTTGTCGAAATGCGCGCCCTCGTCGCTAAAGAGCGTCTCCCAGTAACGCCGCGCCATGTCGAAAGCCTCGCCCTTCGGACCCTTGGGGCGGTCCTCAAGATAGGCGAAGGTCTTCTCGTCGGGGGCGACGAGACCGGCGCGGGCGCCGCCCTCGATCGACATATTGCAGACCGTCATGCGGCCTTCCATCGACAGATCGCGGATGGCTTCGCCGGCATATTCGATGACATGGCCGGTGCCGCCGGCCGTGCCGATCTCGCCGATGATCGCGAGGATGATGTCCTTGGCCGTCGCGCCGTCGGCGAGCTTGCCGTCGACCTGCACCAGCATATTGGCGGCCTTCTTCTGGATCAGCGTCTGGGTGGCGAGCACATGCTCGACCTCCGAAGTGCCAATGCCATGCGCCAAAGCGCCAAAGGCGCCGTGTGTCGACGTATGGCTGTCGCCGCAGACGATCGTCATGCCGGGGAGCGTGAAGCCCTGCTCCGGCCCGACGATATGCACCACGCCCTGGCGGCGGTCGTGCTCGTTGTAATATTCGACGCCGAATTCCTTGGCGTTGACGGCGAGCTGCTCGACCTGCGCCTTGCTCTCCGGGTCCTCGATCGGCAGAGAGCGGTCCGTCGTCGGCACATTGTGGTCGACGACGGCGAGCGTCTTCTGGGGCGCGCGGACCTTGCGGCCGGTCATGCGCAGGCCTTCGAAAGCCTGCGGGCTCGTCACTTCATGGACAAGGTGGCGGTCGATATAAAGCAGGCAGGCGCCGTCATCCTGGCGGTCGACGACATGGTCGTCCCAGATCTTGTCGTAAAGCGTGCGCGGCGCAGACGAATTGGCGGACATATCTCTTTCCTTCAGAGCCGCAGGCTGCGGCTGTCCCGCATTCCCCGCGAGGCGGAGAGGATTGGGCCGCCCGGCCTCTCCGCGTCGGGCGGAGGAAGCAAAGCGCCCCTTGAATTGAGGCTCTTCTAACCGTAACGCAAGCCGCATGGAAGAGAGATCGCGCCGCCCGCCCGCCCCGACGCCACCCTGCCCGGCATGAGCGCAGCTTCCCTGCCCGCCGGACTTGCCGCCGCAATGGTGGCGCAGCTCGAGCGCCGGCCGCGCAAGGCCCTCGCCGAGAGCGCGCGCCGCCTGTCGGAGAGCTACCGCGCCCATAAGCCCACGAGCGACGCGATCCGCGGCGAAACCGACGCCCTCGCCTATGCCTTGACCCGGATGCCGGCCACCTATGCGGCCGTCTCCGCCGCGCTCGGGCGCTTCGCGGCGGAACAGCCGGGATTCGCGCCGAAAAGCCTGCTCGACGTCGGTTGCGGGCTCGGCGCCGCCGCCTATGCCGCGACCGAAGTCTGGCCGGAAATTAAGGCCGTCGAGATGATCGACCGCAGCCCGGCCTTCCTTGCGCTCGCCGGAACGCTCGCCGCCGAGAGTGGCGTGGCGCAGGTCGCGCGCGCCAGTATCGTCGCCGCCGACATGACGAGGCTCGGCAGGGAGGCAGCTGCGCCGCGCGACCTCGTCGTCGTCGCTTATGCTCTGACCGAACTTGCCGACGCCGCTCTGGCGCAGGTGACGGACGCGCTCTGGTCGCTGACTGGCGGCGCCCTCGCCTTGGTCGAACCGGGGACGCCGCGCGACCATGCGCGGCTCATGCAAGTTCGCGCCCGCTTGATCGAGCTTGGCGCGACCATCCTCGCCCCCTGCCCACATGGGCTGCCCTGCCCGCTCGCGCCGCCCGACTGGTGCCATTTCTCGGTGCGGCTGCCGCGCTCGCGCGATCACAAAGCGTTGAAAGGCGCCGAGGCCCCTTTCGAGGACGAGAAATACGCCTACCTCATCGCGGCGCGCGCGGGGACGCCGCCTGCCGGGCGCATCCTCGCCCCGGCGCGTCAAAGCAAGGCGGGAATCGCGTTGAAAAGCTGCGAAGCCGCGGGCCTGCGCGAAATTTTCCTGCCCAAGCGGGACAAGGCTCGCTATGAAGGGAATCGTAAGAAAGACTGGGGCGACTCATGGGCCGCCCTTCCGGAGGCAGATGGATGAACCGACCAAGGGTTGCGCCTTATCTGACCGTCAGCCCGGCCGCCGCCGCCATCGCCTTCTACACAGGCGCCTTCGACGCCAAGCAGCGCGCGATCATGCCTTCCGTGGACGGGCTGCGCATCGCGCATTGCGAATTGGTGATCAACGGCGGCTCGGTGATGCTCGCCGATTTCTTTCCCGAATTCGGCCAGACGCGCGTGCCCATGCCGGGCGACAGCGCCACCGTCTCGGTCAGTCTCGAATATGACTCGGCCAAAGAGGTCGACGACATTTGCGCCCGCGCGGCGAAGCTCGGCGCCAAGATCGAGACGCAGCCGACAAATTCCTTCTGGGGCACCCGCTACGCGAGCCTGCGCGACCCGTTTGGCCACCGCTGGATTTTGAACGGGCCGCTGGACAAGTAGGCCCCTTCCCCGCTGTGCGTGACCGGCTTGGGGAAGGGCAAAACAAAACCGCCCGGGGCCTTGCGGGCGCCGGGCGGCACATAATCCAGCCGAGCGAAGATTACGCGTTCGAGGCCTTGGCCTTGTGGTCCACGCGCTCGGCGATGCGGGCGGACTTGCCGCGGCGGTCGCGCAGATAATAGAGCTTGGCGCGGCGCACCTTGCCGCGACGGACGACCTTGATCGAGTCGATCAGCGGGCCATGGATCGGGAAGACGCGCTCCACGCCCTCGCCGTAAGAAATCTTGCGAACAGTGAAGCTCTCGTTGAGGCCGCCGCCGTTGCGCGCGATCACGACGCCTTCATATGCCTGAACGCGCGTGCGCTCGCCTTCCTTCACCTTCACGTTCACGATGACCGTGTCGCCCGGGCGGAAGTCGGGGATATTCTTGCCTTCAATAAGCTTGGCGGCCTGTTCGGCCTCGAGCTGCTCGATGATGTTCATGATTGTAACTCCAGCCGTTTCGTCTGTAGCCTTGCGGCCGACGAGCGTTTCGGAACGCTGTTTTAGTTGAGGCCGCTCCCCATACAGCAGTTGGCGGGCTTTGTCGAGTGTCCGCCGCGAGCTTCAGCGCAAAGAAAGACGCGCGCCGGGGGAGTCCGTCGCGAACAATACGTCCTATATAGCCTTGCCGGGGCGGCTGGCCAACTCGACTGAAGAGGAGCGGGACATGTCTCAACAGGAAGAGCGCCAAGCGGATCGCGGCGGCGCCACGCCGAGGGCTTCCGAGTTCATGGCCGAAGGCCGGCAGCGTCTGGAGGATTTCGCCGACGCCCAGTCGCAGTTCTGGGACCGGCTGCAGAGCTCCAACCGCCAATGGCTGGATCGCTTTCAAAACGAAGCGTCAATGGCTGCGGATTTCGCCAACAGGCTGACCTCGGCCAGGTCCTTCACCGAGACCGCGAGTCTGTTTCAGAACTGGACAGTCAAACATATGGAGATGGCCAGCGAAGACGCGCGACGCGTGATCTCGGACACGCAGGACATCTTCGCAGCCGGCGCCCGCTTCTGGACAAAATTTACGGCGGGCGGCGGCGACGGACATAGCCGGGGTCATTGACGACCCGAAGAAGCGCTGGAGCCGGCCATCATCAGGCTCCAGCGACGCTCGGGTCCGTAGCCGCTATCCGCCGCCTTCCATGTCGTGGGCGAAACCGACCTTTATCGTCACCTGATATTTCTCGACATTCCCCTTGTCGATGCGCCCGCGAACCTGGACGACCTCGAACCACTGGAGATTGCGCAGGGTCAGTCCGGCGCGCTGAATCGCCGATCCGATGGCGTCCTCGATGCTGTCCGGCGAGGAGCCGACGAGTTCGACAACCTTGTAAACCGAATTTTCCATGAACCGCTCCCACTGCATCAATGCACGTTGAGATGTAGCGCGGCGGCGCTTCTGGTCATCACGGACTCGGCAGGCCGGGCGACTAGAATTTCTTCACCTCGATCCCGTGCTTTTGCAGCGCATAGCCGATCTGGCGGGGAGTCAAGCCGAGAAGACGCGCCGCCTTCGCCTTCACCCAGCCAGCGCGCTCCATCGCGTCGACGAGTTTCTCATAGTCGGTGCGCGGGTCCTTTTCGATGACCGTGCAGTTCTCGGCGCCCGGGCAGGCGTCGCCCGGCGCATGGGCGACCGGCGGCGCCTCCGCGGGCGCCGGCATGGGGCCCCGCGCCGCCTGCGGCGCGACGATCGGCAGCGGCGTCACGCCCGCCGGCCACTTCGAGGAGGAGCCGCTCCACAGGATCGCCGAGAGGCAGCCGTCCTTGCGGCAGGAGAAATCCTTGTCGACGATCACATCGCCATGGGCCAGCGTGGCTGTGCGATAGATGCAGTTCTCGAGCTCGCGAATATTGCCCGGAAAGCCACATTCGTTGAGCACGCTCATTGCGGATTCGGACAGTCTCAGCTTGCCGCCCTGCTCGTCGTTGAATCGGCGCAGGAACTCATTGGCGAGTTGTTCGAGGTCGCCCTTGCGATCCCGCAGCGGGGGCAGGAAGATCGGCACGACGCTGATGCGATAATAAAGATCCGCCCGGAACTCGCCCTTCTGAACCGCTTCTTCGAGATTGCGGTTCGTCGCGCACACGAGACGCACGTCGACTTTGAGCGTGCGCGAGCCGCCGACGCGCTCGAACTCGCCTTCCTGCAGAACGCGGAGAAGCTTGGCCTGGAAAGACGGCGTGATTTCGCCGATCTCGTCGAGGAAGAGCGTTCCGCCATCCGCCAATTCGAAACGGCCTTTGCGGAGAGTGGCCGCGCCCGTGAAGGCGCCGCGCTCATGGCCGAAGAGTTCGGACTCGAGCACGCTTTCCGGCAGCGCCGCGCAATTGAGCTTGATGAAGGGCTTATTGCGCCTCGGCGACTGATCGTGGATCGCCGCCGCAAAAAGCTCCTTGCCAGTGCCGGACTCGCCGCGCAGCAGCACCGTGGATTTCGCTTTGGCGACGATGCGAATCTTCTCGATCACCGCCCGCACCGCCGGACTGTCGCCGACGATGCCCTTCAGCCCTTCGGCTTTCACCTCGGGGGGAATGGCGCGGTCCGCCTTTTCGCGCCAGGCGCTTTCCTGCATGAGCCGCTCGCGGTCGCGCGCGATGAGCTTGTGCAGGCGCAACGTCTGACCAACCATATTGGCTACCATGGTCAGGAAGCGCACGTCATGGTCGAAAAGCACGGAGGAGCGATCGCAGCGGGCGCGATCGACCGTCAGCGTGCCGACAACCGTGTCGCCCTCCTTGATCGGCACGCCGATCATTGAAAAGGACTGCCCGTCCTCCGTCCCCCAACCCGAGAGATCCATGCCCTCGAACAGGGGCGAGGCGGCGACGTCCTCGACGATGATCGGCATTTTGGTGGCGATGATCTGGCCGACGGCGCGCTCAGGCAGGCGATCGAAGAACAGTTTCGCAGCCCCTTCGCTCCAGCCGGCGCCCACGACGACCTCGGGCGCGCCCTTGACGTCGAGCAGCGCGATCAGCCCGTGCCGCATGTCGAGAAAGCTCGACAGCAGGGTGAGCACGCCCGCGAGGACGTTCTCGAGGCGGGCGGGGGAAGCGAGCAGTTTCGATATTTCGTAGATGCCAACTAGCGCGGTTTCACCTGAGACCGTCGCGCGCGGTGGGGCGGCGCTCAACGCGCCACCGATTTGAAGACCCATTTGGGAGCCTCATACAGGCGTTGTTTTGTGTTTTCATTGCAATTGTCGCGCCAGATCGAAACCATTCCAAAAAGCGAAGAAAGACGAGCATTTAGGCTAGGAGCCGCGAGCGCCGCGCTCGGGCTGCCGACCCTGCATTGATCAAATTTTGCCCAGGCGCCGAATTCACTGGCGCCCCTTCCGGGCGTTCCCCTTTTTCCCACCGGGGTCGGACTCAGACCGCGTGGGTGAATGTCGCCTTGCGGACACAGCTCCGACGTCTTTGCGACAAGCCGCCACAGGACGTCCGGCTCACGCAACAGGCCTATTTTTTACTTCTTTTTCAATGCACTAAGGAAGTTTTTGACGCATGGCACGCTTGTTGCGGACCTCCCGCCAACGCCGCCGGCAAAAATTGGAATTGTTCCAGACACCCCCACAGGGGTCCAACGACAAGCCAGAGAGGTTAACGCAATGGACGACTCTCGCTCCTTCGACGCCTATGACTCCGAGCCCGCGCCGGCGCAGCTCGACGACATCATGCAAAAAATCGCCGAGCACAAAGGCTGCGGAACCTCCGGCGGCAGCGGCAAGGCGAGCTGCGGCTCCGGCGCCGGCGCCGGAGACATGCCCGCCGAGATCTGGGAGAAGGTCAAGAACCATCCCTGCTACAGCGAGGAAGCGCATCATCATTACGCCCGCATGCATGTCGCCGTCGCGCCGGCCTGCAACATTCAGTGCAACTACTGCAACCGCAAATATGATTGCGCCAATGAGTCGCGTCCCGGCGTCGTCAGCGAGAAGCTGACGCCCGAACAGGCCGCCAAGAAGGTTCTCGCGGTCGCTTCCGCCATTCCGCAGATGACGGTGCTCGGCATCGCCGGCCCCGGCGACCCGCTCGCCAACCCGGGCAAGACCTTCAAGACCTTCGAACTGATTTCCGAAGCCGCGCCCGACATCAAGCTGTGTCTCTCGACCAATGGTCTCGCCCTGCCCGACCATGTCGAGACGATCAAGAAATTCAACGTCGATCACGTCACGATCACGATCAACATGACCGATCCCGATATCGGCGCCGAAATCTACCCCTGGGTCTTCTGGAAGCATAAGCGCGTCACGGGCAAGGAGGCGGCGAAGATCCTCACCGACCGCCAATTGCAGGGCCTGGAGATGCTGACCGCCAACGGCATCCTCTGCAAGGTCAACTCGGTGATGATCCCGGGCGTCAACGACGATCACCTCGTGACCGTGAACCGAGAGGTGAAGTCGCGCGGCGCCTTCCTGCACAACATCATGCCGCTCATCTCTTCGCCGGAACACGGCACGGTCTTCGGCCTCAACGGCCAGCGCGGCCCGTCCGCGCAGGAGCTGAAGGCCCTGCAGGACAGCTGCGAAGGCGAGATGAACATGATGCGCCATTGCCGTCAGTGCCGCGCCGACGCGGTTGGATTGCTCGGCGAAGACCGCAGCGCCGAATTCACGACCGACAAGATCATGGAGATGGAAGTCAACTACGATCTGAGCGCGCGACAGGCCTATCAGGAGAAGGTCGAGGAAGAGCGCCTGGCGAAAGTCGCCGCGCGCAACGCCGAGCTCGAGAGCCTTGCCGGCGAGAACGCCGATCTCAAGATCTTGGTCGCCGTCGCCACCAAGGGCAGCGGCCGCATCAACGAGCATTTCGGCCATGCGACGGAGTTCCAGATCTACGAACTTTCCAGCGACGGCGCGAAATTCGTCGGCCATCGCCGCGTCGACCTCTATTGTCAGGGCGGCTATGGCGAAGATGACGCGCTCGAGACGGTCATTCGCGCCATCAACGACTGCACCGCGGTGTTCGTCGCGAAAATCGGCCATTGCCCGAAAGACGACCTCATCAAGGCCGGCATCGATCCCGTCGATCAGTACGCCTATGAGTTCATCGAGCAGTCGGCCATTTCCTACTTCAAGGATTATCTCGCCCGCGTGAAGAGCGGGGAGATCACCCATGTCACGCGCGGCGACGCCGACATCCGTCAAGGCGCCTACGTCCCGGTGAATGCGTAAAAACCAGCAAAAGGAGCTTGACCCATGACCTACAAGATCGTCGCTTCTCAATGCACGTCGTGCTCCGCCTGCGAGGCGGAGTGCCCGAACGTCGCCATCTCGGAGAAGAACGGCACCTTCGTCATCAATCCCAAGAAGTGCACGGAGTGCATCGGCTATTTCGACGTGCCGCAATGCGTCGCGGTCTGCCCGGTGGACAATACCTGCATCATCGACACCTCCTATCCTCGCTATCAGCCGAGCGCCTAAATGAAGATCGAATTTACTCCCGCCGCCGAGAAGTTCATCCGCCGCCTCGTGACATTCGACGGCGGACCGGGCTACGGCCTTCGTCTCCTCGTCTCGCCGGGTGGATGCTCCGGCATGTCGGCGGAGTTCTCCGTCGAGCCGGCTCCAAAAGACGGCGAGCAGGTCTATGCGCATGGCGCCTTCAAGCTGTTCCTGCCGGCGCAGAGCCGCCTGCTCCTCGACGGCGTGACCATCGACTTCAAGGAAACGGCCACGTCGACCGGCTTCGTTTTCATCGACCCGAAAGCAAAGAGCTGCGGTTGTTCGACGACCGACGCCCCCGCTTTCGAGGAGACAGCCTGAAAGAGCCTGACATGACTGGTGACGCGGCGATGCAGACAGTCGAAATGGCGACGCAGGATTTCCCTGCCGCCGCCATTCTCGGCAAGGGTCTTCCCGAGGAAGCCGAACGCCTGCTGCGCGCCGCGGCCATGTCTTACGACCAGGATGACTTGGCGCTCAAATATTTGATGGAGGCGCGTCTCCTCGCGCCGACTCATCCAGCGACGCTCATCGGTCTTTATCGCTTCTATTTCTACAAGGGGCGCCTCGCCGAGGCGCGCGGCATCGCGGAGACCTGCCTCACACGCGCCGCCATTGACAATTCCCTGCCGCTCAATTGGCGCGACGTCGCGCCGCAGGACGCCGCCTTCGGCGACTACGACGCGGTCGGACCCCGCTTTTTCATGTTTTCGTTGAAGGGCTACGCTTATCTGAGCATGCGGCTCGGCGACCTGGACGAAAGCGCCGCCGCGATTAACAAGCTGCTGGAGCTCGACCCCGCCGACAAAGTCGGCGCAAAAGTGCTCCTGGAGGTTTTGGAGCGTCGAGGACTCGAAGATGTCGACTGACGACATCGACGAAGCCATCGACTGGCAGGGGGTCTCGGTCGATTGCGCGCCGTGCGCGCATAGAGACCGCCTCGCGCAGGGACGCTGCAAGCCGCTGCGGGCCTGCGTGCATGATCGTTACGCCCGGCGCATCGACCGCTTCTTCGACTGGAACCCCGACCTCGCGCGCATTTATGTGGCGCATCCCTATTTCGAGGTTCGCGCCTGCGCGGCCAAGGCTGCGGAGATCTTTCTGCTGCCGGCCATGCTCGACGATCCGGAAGAAGCCGTGCGCTGGAGCGCCGCCCGTCGGCTGCCGCGCCGTTACATTTTGAAGCTGCGCAGCGATCCGCATCGCGAAGTGCGCATCCGCATCGCGGGAAGACTGGAGGGCACGGACCTCCTCCCGATGATGACCGACGAGGATTACGCTGTCCGGCAAGCGGTCGCCAAGCGTTTGCCGCCAGACTTGCTGGTGCTGATGATCAATGACGCCGACGCGAGCGTCCGCCGCGTCGTGGCGAGCCGCATCGAGCAGGCGGCGCTGATGCGTCTCGCGAAGGACCCCGATCCCGTGGTTCGCCTCGAAGCCGCCAAGCGCATGGAGCCCGACGATCTGAAGGCGCTGGCGAAGGACGCCGATTGGCGCATTCGCTATGAAGTCGCGCAGCGCGCGGCTCTCGTCGTCATCTCGCCGCTCGTCAATGACGAAGACCCGCTCGTGCGCGAATGCGTGAGCGAAAGGCTGTCCGCCGCCGGGATCGAAACGCCCAGCAATGTCATTGTCGCACAGACACGGAGCGATTCATGACCAACATCAGCCGCGACAGCGATCACGTCGAACTCGATGGACCGCCGTTTTTCGACTACGGCGACAAGGTGCGGGCTCGTCGCACCATCCGAAACGACGGCACCTTCCCCGGCAAGGACATCGGCGAAATCCTAGTGACGAAGGGCGAGGTCGGCTATGTCGTCAACATCGGAACCTTTCTCCAGCAGTTTTACATTTACGGCGTGGAGTTCGAAAGCACCGGACACCGCGTCGGCATGAAGCGCAAGGAGCTGGAGCCCATCGAACTCGCCGGCGAGGAGGATGAATAATGAGCGGACCCGCTAAATTCGACTGGGGCCTGCGCGTGCGGGCCATCACCGACCTCGTCAACGACGGGTCCTACCCGGATCGCGCGGCGGACGAGCTTCTCGTCAAGACGGGCGATACGGGCGAGATCGTCAACGTCGGCATGCATGTTGAATCAGAAACGCCGGTCTATCTCGTCGAATTCGCGCCGCAGCTCGTGGTGGGATGTCTCGAAGACGAGATCGAGCCCGTCTGATCGTTCACAACCGGCCAAAGAAAGAGGCGCAACGTGAAAGTCATGATCCGCAGAGATTCCGAAGGTGTCCTCTCGGCCTATGTTCCCAAGAAGGATCTGGAAGAACCGATCGTCGAAGTCGAAACCCCGGAAATGTGGGGCGGCTCGGTGACGCTCGCCAATGGCTGGAAGCTGCAGCTTCCGGAGATGGCCGAGGGCACGTCGCTGCCAATCACTGTAGAAGCCAAGAAGATCGCGTGAGGCGAAACATGACGATTGCTCCCGCGCAAGTCTCGCAGATCGACGCAGCGCTGGCGACGGCGCAGGCCGACCCGCAAACGCTCGTCGCCCTCCGACAACTTGCGCCGGGGCTCGCCGTCACGCGCTGCGACGCAATCGACATGCGCGACGAGACGCCGTTCCGCATCTACGAGAAGGTCTCGCTCTATCTCATCGACGGGCGCGACCACTGCTGGAAAATCACTCAGGATCCGGGCTGCGCGACCGGAATGGCGCTGGCCCCGAATGGAGGCGCTGCATGAAGACCACGCTTCTGCCGTTGAACGATCCGGACCTGACGCAAAGCGATCTCGAGGCGGTGCTCGAGATTCTACAGTCGCCGCGCATTTCCATGGGCGATACGGTGCTCGCCTTCGAGGAAGAATTCGCGCGCTACCTCGGTCGCAAGCATGCCGTCGCCGTCGCCAGCGGCACGATCGGCCTGCTGTTGATCTTGCGCGCGCTCGGCGTCGGCCCGGGCGACGAAGTGATCACGTCCGCCTACTCCTTCCGGGAAGCGACGCAAGCCATCGCGCTTTCCGGCGCGCGTCCGGTTTTTGGGGACATTGATTACTGGGCCGGCACGCTCGATCCGGAAAAGGCCAAAAAGGCCATCACGGAGAAGACGCGCGCCATCGTCGCCTCCAACACCAACGGACACCCTGCCCCGTGGGGTCCGTTGCGCGCGCTTGCGACGGACGCCAATGTCGCCTTGATCGAGGACTCCACGGAAGCGATCGGTTCCGTGTATCAGGGCAAGCTCGTGGGCTCGTTCGGCGATTGTTCGCTCTTCGACTTTTCGCAGCCTGGCGGCTTGATCTGCGGCGAAGGCGCGATGATCGTCACGGACAATGACGAGACGGCGGCCATGCTGCGTCGCTTGCGCAGTCGCCGAATAGAGGAGCGTTCCTCCGTCGTGCTCGGCGCCTGGCCGGCCCTGCAAGCGGGCCTGAGCGACATGGCGGCGGCGCTCGGCCTCGCGCAGCTGCGCCGAGTCGAACTTTTGCTCGCGCGCCGCAAGCGGGTCGAACGCTGGTTCCTGGAATATGTCCGCTCCTTCGAGGGCATCAAGGACCCGTATATCGCTCCCGAAGTCGAGCAGTGTCACTGGTTCCTTTACGTCGTGCATCTCGGCACGCGCTTCACGCGATCGAGCCGGGACGCCATCGTCGAGGATCTGCGCCAGGAGAAAATCGAGGCTTGCGCCTATGCGCAGCCGCTACATCTCCAGCGATATTACATTGATCTCGGCTATCGACGCGGCGATCTCTTCGTCACCGAGAAGGTCGCCGAGCGCGCCGTCGCTCTGCCGTTCCACGCCCATCTGACCGAAGAGCAGGTCGCCTTCGTCGTCGGGACGATGAAGGACGCGTCGATCAACGTCGGCGCGGGCACGGCCATCTACCTTTGACGGCCTTCGCCGTCTCAAAACGCAAGGAGCAACTCATGCCGACTGTTACGATTCTCCCTTCAGGCAAGACAGTGGAGGCGGCGACCGGGAGCCGCCTGCTCGACGCCATTCTGGCTGCTGGCGAGAAGATCATCAGCAAATGTGGCGGCGAGGCCAAATGTGGTCAGTGCCATGTCTTCGTCACGGAGGGCAAGAAGAGCCTTTCGAAAACGACTCGCGTAGAAAATGAGAAGCTCGACACGATCGTCGGCGTCGGATCCAAGTCGCGGCTTGCCTGCCAGGCCCTGCTCGGCGCCGAAAATGTAACCGTGGAATTGCTGGGCTTCGATTCCGGCTTCTAAATCGACAAAGGAGACAAAGATGACCGACAAAATCCTCATCCATGTTCGCTTCAATAACGACGGCTCTGTGTTGGAGATTGCGGAGCGCCCCACGAGCCTGACGCCTCAGCAGTGGTTCACCAAGCTCTCCGAGAAGGCCGGCAACGCCTTTCAGGCGCTGACCGGCGGCCGCGGCGTCTTTCGGATTTCACCGGACGAAGTCGCGGCGCTGAAGGCGGCTGTTCTTCAGTAAGCGCTCCGTCAGTGACGCCTTCGCCTGGCAAAAGGATTGAACAACATGATCGGTGAAATTGCAGCGGCCTTTCGTCAAGGCGACGTCATACCTTATCTCGGGCCGGGCGTTACCGGCCTCGCCGGGGAAGCGGCGCCGCCGTCGCTTCCCGAAAAACTCGTCGCCGAGCTCGTCGCCGGCGCGACCGTGCCGCACAAAATTCGCAACAACCTCACCGCGGCCGCGCAATATATCGAGAACTTCAAACACCGGAAAACGCTGACCTGCCTCATGGCGAACGCCTTTTCCGCCTCTCCGGACCCAAGCCTTTTTCATGCCTGGCTTGCGGCGCAGGACAAAATGCCCTTGCTCGTGCATGCCTGGTACGACGATCTCGTGCTGAAGGCCTTCGCTGGACGCAGCGGCTGGGGCCTTGTCCAGGGCGTGACGCAAAGCGAACATTTTGGCGATTGGGTCAACTGGTATCGCCCCGACGGCTCCGTCGCGCCAACGAAGGACTTCATCCGTGACGGCTCCGGGGCCAAGGCGCCTGCCGAGGCGCCCGAAGAGGCGCTCAAATGGCGCACACTCGTCTATGAGCCGCTCGGCTCCGCCAAGCCCGCCTCCAACTTTATCGTGTCCGACTCCGACTATGTCGAAGTGCTCACAGAGATAGACATCCAGACGCCGATCCCGGATCTCGTTCAGACGATTCGTAAAGGCCGCAGCTTCCTCTTCCTCGGCTGCCGGTTCGCCAACCAACTCGAACGCAGTTTCGCACGCCAGATCATGAAGCGTTCCTCAGACAAGCATTGGGCGGTCATCGAGGGCGCGCTCACGCGCAACGAAGAGAAGTTCCTGCGCGAACAGAACATCACGCGCATCGACGCTAATCTCGCGGATTTCGTCACGACGCTGACCCAGTCCGATCTCGCGGCCGCAGCGGCTTAAAGGATAAGAATGCTCGAGGATCTTCCCACCGTCTTCAAATATCACGTCTTCACATGCTTTCAGCAACGCCCGCCCGGACATCCGCGCGGGAGCTGCATGACCTCCGGCGCCAAGCCGCTCTGGGATCGGCTGCAGGCGAAGCTCAACGCACAGCCGAACCCCGATGTCGCCGTGACGGCGACGGGCTGCCTTGGTTTCTGTCGCGCGGGGCCGCTGATGGTCGTTTATCCGCAGGGCGTCTGGTATACGCCCCGCACGGAAGCTGACATCGACGAAATCTTCCAGTCGCACTTCATCGATGGCAATCCGGTCGAGCGCCTCATAATCGTTCCGCAGCTCTGAGCCTCCAAAGCTCGATACAAAGCCCCTCGTGCTTCGAGACGCCCTTTCGGCGGCTTCCCTGCATGAGGGGCTTTTTTAACAGCGGTAATAAAACGTGACGGGCAAGCCTCTATCTGGCGCGATGACTGGCTCATCCTGAGGCGCGCGCGCCCGCGCGCTCAAGCTGGCGCTTTTGAGGGGCGCCCTTGCGAGTCCTTGAACGGAAACAGCCCCGACTGGAAACACTGGGTCATATGTTCGGCCCGTGCGACAGCCGCTGAAGCGAGCCGCTCCGGCATCGTCTCTTTCGCGGTTTCGGTAAACAGCGCGAGCCAGCGCGCAAAATGTTGGGGCTCGATCGGCAGATTGACATGAACGCCGAAGGGCGTCCCCTGATAGCGCGTCGTCCCCAGCAGAGCGTGCGACCAGAAATTCGCGACGATGTCGAGATGCGGCTCCAGCTCTGAAATGGATTTCTCAAAGATTGGCCCGAGAAGGCTGTCCGCCCCGCCCTTCTCATAGAAACGCTTCACGCAGGCGCGGATCGCCGCCTCCGCCGCGTCGTCCGCCGCCGCTTCCTTGACTGCCGCTTCCATTATCGCCTCCTCTCACTACCGCACATTGAGCACAGTCAGCGGAATTGTCACGCCGCCCGTACTGCGACCAAGCATCGCGTCGGCTTTCTGACGCACGAATTCGATTTTGAGCGGCTTGGCCAAGAATCCATGCGCGCCGGCCGATACGCATTCCTTCCCGAAGGCGTTCGCGCCCGCCTCTACGACGACGAGAATTTTTGCCTGCGGCATCTCCGTGCGGATCTTCTGCAAGAGCTCCACGCCTTCCGACTTCACCAGGCTTTCGGCGAGAAACAAAAGGTCCGGCGGCTGCGTCTTGGCCTTTTCGAAGGCAATAGCGGCGCTCGCCACTTCATGCGCTTCAAATTCGTCGTGCAACATGAACTGCAGCGCTGCGCGAATGATCTCATTGTCATCGACAATGAACACGCGCTTGTTCTCCAGCGCCTTCGACATCTCAACGCCGATCTGCATATCCCACCTCTTCTCCGGTAGATCGTTGCCCATTTCGAAAGCAATCGACATGCCGTCTCTCTCCCCGAGGCTGCGCCGACGCCGGATGAGTTCGCTTGCGAACATGACTGTCGGGTTTGACACACGTGTTCACCCGACCTCCGGGTCTGCGCCAATTATATGATTTTATGGGCGCTTCAACGTTTTTTGATCTTTGGCACGCCCCTTGCGCAACAGGGCTCGCAAGGCTTTTGGCTGCCGTCCCAGATGATCATGGGGAAACGTCCGGTCGCCGGCGCCTGGTCGCAAAGTGAGTAAATCTCGGCCTGCGTGTGGCGCGCGCCGATCATGCTAACGGTCCAACAGGAGAATGCAATGTCGCTTCGACAGATCGCTTTCTACGGCAAGGGTGGCATCGGTAAATCGACGACCTCCCAGAATACCCTCGCGGCGCTCGCCGAGATGGGACAGAAGATCCTCATCGTCGGCTGTGACCCCAAGGCCGACTCGACCCGCCTGATCCTTCACGCCAAGGCGCAGGACACCATCCTGTCGCTGGCGGCTGAAGCCGGCTCGGTCGAGGACCTCGAAATCGAAGACGTGATGAAGGTCGGCTTCCAGGACATCCGCTGCGTCGAATCCGGCGGTCCGGAGCCAGGCGTGGGCTGCGCCGGTCGCGGCGTCATCACCTCGATCAACTTCCTCGAAGAGAACGGCGCTTATGAAGGCGTCGATTACGTCTCCTACGACGTTCTCGGCGACGTGGTGTGCGGCGGCTTCGCGATGCCGATCCGCGAGAACAAGGCGCAGGAAATTTACATCGTCATGTCCGGCGAGATGATGGCCATGTATGCGGCCAACAACATCTCCAAGGGCATTTTGAAATACGCCAACTCCGGCGGCGTGCGCCTGGGCGGGCTCGTCTGCAACGAGCGCAAGACCGACAAGGAGCTGGAGCTCGCGCAATCGCTCGCGAAGAAGCTCGGCTGCGAGCTGATCCACTTCGTGCCGCGCGACAACATCGTCCAGCACGCCGAGCTGCGCCGCATGACGGTCATCGAATACGCTCCCGACTCCAAGCAGGCTGGCGAGTATC
Source organism: Methylocystis echinoides (assembly GCF_040687965.1). Classification (NCBI taxonomy): domain Bacteria; kingdom Pseudomonadati; phylum Pseudomonadota; class Alphaproteobacteria; order Hyphomicrobiales; family Methylocystaceae; genus Methylocystis; species Methylocystis echinoides. The sequence continues at coordinate 2,745,469 of NZ_CP156084.1, read as the reverse complement.
GCACCCTTGCGACGAAGGTCCACGGAAACAAGGGCAACGGCATCATCCCGACCCCGATCACGATGGACGAGCTCGAAGACCTTCTCATGGAGCATGGCGTCATGGCTCAGGTCGACGAGACCCAGGTCGGCAAGACCGCCGCGGAGCTCAACGTCGCCTAATACGACAACCGCCCGGCCCTTTAGAGGGCCGGGCCTACCCCGAGATCATGAAAGGCCTCCGTCATGAGTGTGGCGCAAGCTGAATCCATCGAAGACATCAAGGCCCGCAATAAGGAACTCGTTCAGGAAGTCCTGAAGGCCTATCCGGAGAAGACCGCCAAGCGTCGCGCCAAGCACCTCGGCACGTTCGAAGACGGTAAGCCGGATTGCGGCGTCAAGTCGAACATCAAGTCCATTCCCGGCGTTATGACCATTCGTGGTTGCGCTTACGCCGGCTCGAAGGGCGTGGTGTGGGGTCCGATCAAGGACATGATCCACATCTCGCACGGCCCCGTCGGTTGCGGCCAGTATTCCTGGGCGTCGCGCCGCAATTATTATATCGGCACGACCGGCATCGACACCTTCGGCACGATGCAGTTCACCTCCGACTTCCAGGAGAAGGACATCGTGTTCGGCGGCGACAAGAAGCTCGCCGCGATCATCGACGAAATCCAGGTGCTGTTCCCGCTGAACAAGGGCATCTCCGTTCAATCCGAATGCCCGATCGGCCTCATCGGCGACGACATCGAGGCCGTCTCGAAGGCGAAGTCGAAGGAATACGAAGGCAAGACCATCGTTCCGGTTCGCTGCGAAGGCTTCCGCGGCGTCTCGCAGTCGCTTGGCCATCATATCGCCAACGACGCGATCCGGGACTGGGTCTTCGACAAGTCCGAAGGCAAGCCGGCTCGCTTCGAGTCGACGCCTTATGACGTCGCGATCATCGGCGACTACAACATCGGCGGCGACGCCTGGTCTTCGCGCATTCTGCTCGAAGAGATGGGCCTGCGCGTCGTGGCGCAGTGGTCGGGCGACGGCACCATCGCGGAACTCGAAGCCACGCCGAAGGCGAAGCTCAACGTTCTGCACTGCTACCGTTCGATGAACTACATCTCCCGCCACATGGAAGAAAAATATGGCATTCCGTGGTGCGAGTACAACTTCTTCGGCCCGTCCAAGATCGAAGAGTCGCTGCGCAAGATCGCCTCGCACTTCGACGACAAGATCAAGGAAGGCGCCGAGCGCGTTATCGCGAAATATCGTCCGCTGATGGACGCCGTTATCGCGAAATACCGCCCGCGCCTCGAAGGCAAGAAGGTCATGCTCTATGTCGGCGGCCTGCGTCCGCGCCACGTCATCGGCGCCTACGAAGACCTCGGCATGGAAGTCGTCGGCACGGGCTATGAGTTCGCGCATAACGACGACTATCAGCGCACGACCCATTATGTGAAGGACGGCACGCTGATCTACGACGACGTCACGGGCTATGAGTTCGAGAAGTTCGTCGAGAAAATCCAGCCGGATCTCGTCGGCTCCGGCATCAAGGAAAAGTACGTCTTCCAGAAGATGGGCGTGCCCTTCCGTCAGATGCACAGCTGGGACTATTCAGGCCCCTATCACGGCTACGACGGCTTCGCGATCTTCGCGCGCGACATGGACATGGCGATCAATGCGCCGGTCTGGAAGATGGCCAAGGCCCCTTGGGCGGCCTGATCCCGCAACAAACAGGTCTCGCCTCCTCCCCCGAGGCGAGACCGGCTAGCGGAAACATGAGGAATAGCCATGCCACAGAATGCTGACAACGTTCTCGACCACTTTAATCTGTTCCGCCAGCCGGAATACAAGGAGATGTTCGAGAACAAACAGAACAACTTCGAAAACAAGGTTCCGGCGGATCAGCTCGAGCAGATCCGTGAATGGACCAAGACGGAAGAGTATAAGGAAAAGAACTTCGCCCGCGAAGCTCTGACCGTCAACCCGGCCAAGGCCTGTCAGCCGCTGGGCGCCGTTTTTGCGGCCGTCGGCTTCGAAAGCACGATCCCCTTCGTGCATGGGTCGCAGGGTTGCGTCGCTTACTATCGTTCGCACTTCTCCCGTCACTTCAAGGAGCCGACGTCCTGCGTCTCCTCCTCGATGACCGAAGACGCGGCGGTGTTTGGCGGCCTGAACAATATGATCGATGGCCTCGCGAACACGTACAACATGTACAAGCCGAAGATGATCGCGGTCTCCACGACGTGCATGGCGGAAGTCATCGGCGACGATCTCAACGCCTTCATCAAGACGTCAAAGGAGAAGGGCTCGGTTCCGCAGGAGTTCGACGTTCCCTTCGCGCATACCCCGGCCTTCGTCGGCAGCCACATCACCGGCTACGACAATGTCATGAAGGGCGTGCTGGAGCACTTCTGGGACGGCAAGGCCGGCACGGCGCCCAAGCTCGAGCGCACGCCCAACAACAGCATCAACTTCCTGGGCGGGTTCGACGGCTACACCGTCGGCAATCTCCGCGAGATCAAGCGCATCTTCGAGTCGATGGGCGTGGAATACACCATCATCGGCGACAACAGCGACGTGTGGGACACGCCGACCGACGGCGAATTCCGCATGTATGACGGCGGCACCAAGCTCGAGGACGTCGCGGCGGCGCTGAACGCCAAGGCGACCATCTCGATGCAGGAGTTCTGCACCGAGAAGACCCTGCCCTATATCGCCACCAAGGGCCAGGAAACCGTCGCCCTCAACCACCCGGTTGGCGTCGCGGCGACCGACAAATTCCTCATGGAGATTTCGCGCCTCACCGGCAAGCCGATCTCCGAGGAGCTCACCAAGGAGCGCGGCCGTCTCGTCGACGCGATCGCCGACTCGTCCGCCCATATCCATGGCAAGAAGTTCGCGATCTACGGCGATCCGGACCTCTGCTACGGCCTCGCGGCCTTCCTGCTCGAGCTCGGCGCCGAGCCGGTCCACATCCTCGCCACCAACGGCGGCAAGGGCTGGGCGGAAAAGGTGCAAAAGCTGCTCGACTCCTCGCCCTTCGGCAAGGGCTGCAAGGTCTATCCTGGCAAGGATCTGTGGCATATGCGCTCGCTGCTCTTCACGGAGCCGGTCGACTATCTCATCGGCAACACCTATGGGAAGTATCTCGACCGCGACACGGGGACGCCGCTCATCCGCATCGGCTTCCCGATCTTCGATCGCCACCACAAGCATCGCTATCCGGTGTGGGGCTATCAGGGCTCGATGAACGTGCTGGTCTGGATCCTGGACGCGATCTTCGAGGATATCGATCGCAACACGAATGTCGTGGCGAAGTCGGACTACTCCTTCGACATCATTCGCTAAACGACAAAGCGCTCGCCGGGCCATCTTGGCCCGGCGAATGCATAGTTGCGCGATGAACGCGCGAAAAGCGGCAGGAGGCTTGGAATGTCGACGCTCTCGGAAAAGGTACAGGACGTCTTCAACGAGCCCGGCTGCGGAAAGAACCAGAACAAGTCCGAGAAAGAACGCAAGAAGGGCTGCACGAAGCAGCTCGCGCCCGGCGCCGCCGCCGGCGGCTGCGCCTTCGACGGGGCCAAGATCGCCCTGCAGCCCATCACCGACGTCGCGCATCTCGTCCACGGTCCGATTGCCTGCGAAGGCAACAGCTGGGACAATCGCGGCGCAAAAACCTCCGGCTCGTCTCTCTATCGCACGGGTTTCACGACCGACATCAGCGAGAACGACGTCGTCTTCGGAGGCGAGAAGCGGCTCTACAAATCGATCAAGGAAATTATCGACAAATACGATCCGCCGGCCGTTTTCGTGTATCAAACCTGTGTCCCCGCGATGACCGGCGACGACATCGAGGCGGTTTGCAAGGCTGCGGCGGCGAAGTTCAACAAGCCCGTCATACCCGTGATCTCACCCGGCTTTGTGGGTCCGAAGAATCTCGGCAACAAGCTTGCGGGCGAGGCGATCCTCGATCATGTGATCGGCACGCAGGAGCCGGAATACACCACGCCCTACGACATCAACATCATCGGCGAATATAATCTCGCCGGCGAATTGTGGCAGGTGAAGCCGCTTCTCGACGAGCTCGGCATTCGCATCCTCGCCTGCATCTCTGGCGACGCCAAATATCACGAAGTCGCGTCGTCTCACCGCGCCCGCGCGGCAATGATGGTCTGCTCAAAGGCGATGATCAATGTCGCCCGCAAGATGGAGGAGCGCTACGGCATTCCCTTCTTCGAAGGCTCGTTCTACGGCATCGGCGACATGAGCGACAGCCTGCGCGAGATCGCGCGTCTGCTCATCGAGCGCGGCGCCCCCGCCGAGCTGATGGCGCGGACCGAAGCCGTCATCGCCCGCGAAGAGGCCAGGGCCTGGGCGCGGATCGCACCCTATCGCGCGCGCCTCGAAGGGAAGCGGGTCCTTCTCATCACGGGCGGCGTGAAGAGCTGGTCGGTGGTCGCGGCGCTGCAGGAGGCCGGGCTCGAGATCGTCGGCACCAGCGTCAAGAAATCGACCAAGGAAGACAAGGAAAAGATCAAAGAGCTCATGGGCCAGGACGCCCATATGATCGACGACATGACGCCGCGCGAAATGTACAAAATGCTGAAAGAGGCGCGCGCCGACATCATGCTTTCGGGCGGCCGCTCCCAGTTCATCGCGCTCAAGGCGAAGATGCCCTGGCTCGACATCAATCAGGAGCGCCACCACGCCTATGCGGGCTATGAAGGCATGGTCGATCTCGTTCATGAAATTGACAAGGCGCTCTTTAATCCGGTTTGGGACCAAGTGCGCCGCGCCGCGCCCTGGGAAGAAAAGACCTGGGAAGAGCGCGCATCGGAGGCGATCGCCGCCGAAGCCGCGGCGCTCGCGGCCGACCCCGTCGCCGCAGAAACCGCGCGCCGCGACAAGCAGGTCTGCGCCTGCAATCTCGTCACGGTCGGCGCGATCGAGGACGCCATCCATGACGGCGCCGACACGGTCGAGGCTGTTGGCAAAGCCACGAGCGCCGGAACGGGCTGCGGCGGTTGCCAGGAGCGCATCGCCGCCGTTCTCGAAGCTTCTTCTCAAGCGCGTGCGGTGGCCGCGCCGCAAGCCGCGTGAGGTCATCATGGCGCGCGTCACCCTCTCGAAAAAGGCCTGCACAGTCAATCCGCTGAAGATGAGCCAGCCGATCGGCGGCGCGCTCGCCTTCATGGGCGTCTCCGGCTGCATGCCGGTCCTCCATGGCTCGCAGGGCTGCACGTCCTTTGGCCTGGTGCTCTTCGTCCGTCACTTCAAGGAAGCGATTCCGCTGCAAACGACGGCGATGAACGAAGTCGCCACCGTCCTCGGGGGGCTCGAAAACATCGAGCAGGCCATCCTCAACATCGTGAAGCGCGCCAAGCCTTCCGTGATCGGCATCTGTTCGACGGGCGTTACGGAAACAAAAGGCGACGACGTCGACGGCTATCTGCAGCTCGTCCGCAAGCGCCATCCGGAGCTCGACGATCTCGGCATCGTCTATGTCTCGACGCCGGACTTCAAGGACGCGTTCCAAGACGGCTTCGGAAAGACAGTGACGAAGCTCATTCAGACTTTCGTTCCCGACGAGATTGCGTCTCGCAGAGCGCCGCAACGCGTCAACGTCCTCGCCGGATGCCATCTCACGCCGGGCGACATCGATGAGCTTCGCGACATCATCGAGGCCTTCGGTCTGGAGCCGACGTTCCTGCCCGATCTCTCGGGCTCGCTCGATGGACATATCCCGGAGGATTTCACCCCGACGACCCTCGGCGGCGTGACCAAGGAAGACATAGCCGCCATGGGCGGAGCCGCCTGGACCATCGCGCTCGGCGAGCAGATGCGCGGCGCCGCTAAGGCTCTCGAAGCGCGCGCCGGCGTTCCGTTCGAACTCTTCGAACGCCTGACCGGCCTCGGCCCGAACGATGAGTTCGTCAGCTTCCTCTCGCGCATCAGCGGGCGTCCAGTCCCGCTCAAATACCGCCGCCAGCGCGGTCAGCTCGTGGACGCGATGCTCGACGGCCACTTCCATTTCGGCGGCAAGAAAATCGCCCTCGGCGCGGAGCCGGACCTTTTGTTCGCTATCGGCCAATGGCTGACCGAGATGGGCGCGGAAGTGACGGCCGCCGTGACCACGACCCAATCACCGCTGCTTGAAAGGCTCATGACAGAGGAGGTCGTGATCGGCGACCTCGAAGACCTCGAAAATCGCGCCGTCGGCTGCGACCTGCTGATCACCCATTCGCATGGCCGCCAGGCCGCGGAACGCCTTGGAGTTCAGCTTTATCGTATGGGACTTCCGATGTTCGACCGCATCGGCGCGGCCCATGAAACATCGGTCGGCTACCGCGGCACGCGCGACCTCATCTTCAAGATCGGCAATATTTTCATCGACCAGATCCACGAGCCGACGCCCGACACCTGGGTAGCCAATGAACCCGCCGGCCAAGACGGCACGACGCTTGCGACGGCGACGGATATTCCTCTCTCGAGCGCGCACTGACCGCAAAGGAGGCATCATGAAAGTTGCATTCGCCACACAAGACCTCGAGCGGGTCGACGCCCATTTCGGCTGGGCGAAAAATATCGCGATCTACGACCTCCAGCCCGACTCCTACACATTCGTCGAAGCGATCCAGTTCGCCGGCGATCTGCAGGAAGACGGCAATGAAGACAAGCTGCAGCCCAAGCTCGAAGCGATCAAGGATTGCGCGATTCTCTACGTCGCGGCGATCGGCGGCTCCGGCGCCGCGCGCGTCGTCGCGCAGAACATCCACCCGATGAAAGTGCCACAGCCGGAGAAGATCACAGACCTGATCGAGAAGCTGCAGGTCGTTCTCAGAGGGTCGCCGCCGCCGTGGCTGCGCAAGGTTTTGTCGAAGAGCGGCGAGCGCTCCTTCGATTTCGAGGAGGAGACCGAAAATGCCTGAGGCCGTCGCCGAAGCCGAACACAAACCCGAAGACAGCCTGTTCATCAAGGAGCTGATCAAGATCTGGCGCGCGCAGGATACGCATGGGACCTGGGAAAAGAAGACCGACCTCAGCCTTCTCGACCCTTACATCGTCACCAAGGAGCAGCGCCGCGAAATTCCGATCATTGGCGACCCCGATCCTGAGATCCTGTGGCGTCTTGAACTCTTCTACAACGCGGTCGGTCTCGCGATCGAGCGCCGCACCGGCTGCATGGTGCAGCCGATGATGAAGATGAGCCATGAGGGCTTCGGGCGGATGATCCTGACGACCGGCCGCCTGATCGTCGTCAACAAGCATCTGCGCGACGTTCACCGCTTTGGCTTCGAGTCGCTCGAGAAACTCGCCGCGGAAGGCGCGAAATTCGTCGACGCCGGCGTGGAGATGATCGAGAAATTCCCCGAAGTCGCCCGTTACTGATGGAGGCTGGAGATGAGCGGCGTCGACGAACTGAAGGCCGAAATCAAGAAGCTTTCGGCCAAAGCCATGAATATGAAGATGAACCTGCACGACCTCTCCGAGGAGCTGCCGGTCAACTGGACCACGATCATGACGGTCGCTCAGGAGACCTATGACGCCTATGCGGCCTTGGAGGCCGCCCGCAAGCGGCTCAAAGAACTCGAGGCGGCGTGATGTCCGACTTCAAGACGCGAGACGGCTCGCCCTATACGCCGCTCTATCTCACCGACATCAACGCCGAGACCTGCATCGGCTGCGGCCGATGCTTCAAGGTCTGCCCGCAGAGCGTCATGGCGCTTTACGGCGTCAATGACGAAGGCGAGATCCTCGGCATCGTCACGGAAGACGACGAGGATGATTTCGATGGCGATCTCAATCGCAAGATTATGAAGGTCGAGCACCCCGGCGCCTGCATCGGCTGCAACGCCTGCGCCCGAGTCTGTCCGAAAAATTGCCAGACTCACGTGCCGGCGGACAAAGTTGCGGCGTGACCCCGATGAGCCTGCTCGCGCCCTCTCCGAGTAAAGAGGTGGGCGCGCGCCCGGCGTCGCTGTGTCCGGAAACCATCTATCGCGCCATTTGCAGCGAGCCGACGCCTCTGGCGCGCGCAGAGCCTTTCACGGCGCATGTCCTTGCCTGCGCCCTCACTGTCGGGATCGTTGAAGCGCGAGCAACGGGCGACACATTGTCCGCGGCGCTCGGCCTCAACCGCGCCGCGCTGGAGACGCTCACGGCGCAATGGGCGCCGGGCGTGCGGCTGCTTTTCAATATCTATGACGCGCCGGAGCATCTGCCTCTCGACGAAGAAGAGACGCAGCTCCACGAATTGCTGTCGCGCTTCAAGGCTGACTCCTCCCCCCTCTGCGCCTGGATCGCCGCCATCGTGTGTCGCCGCGCGATGGCGCCGCGCCACCTCTGGCAGGACCTCGGACTTTTGGAGCGCAGCGAGCTGACGCGTTTGATGAACAAATGGTTCCCGGCGCTGGCGGCCGCCAACGTCGACAATATGAAATGGAAGAAATTCTTCTACCGGCAGCTTTGTGAGCTCGAGGGTTTTTCACTCTGCGCGGCGCCGACCTGCCGAGAATGCGGCGACTTCGACAATTGCTTCGGCGTCGAGGACGGAACGAGCGTTCTCGCCCACCTGAACCGCCGTTGATCCTCTCCTTTAAGGTTCGGAAAGCCCTTTGTCAGTTCTCCGACAATGGCGCTTTACAGACAAGTCGAGCCCCGGGAAATCCAAGGATTTTCATGACTTTTTGAGCTGGCACATCGGTTGCTACTTCCTGGACGAGACATCTTAACCAGGGAGCTGTCGAGATGATCCAGCTGACGGATAGCGCTGTGACCGCGGTGCGTACGGCGATGGCGGGGGCAGGCCAGGAGGTCGAGGGACTGCGCATCATGGTGGAGGCCGGCGGCTGTGCTGGCCTGAAATATATGATGGGCCTCGTCAACGAGGCCGACCCCAACGATCACGTGTTCGACACCGACGGCGTAAAGGTTTTCGTCGAAGAAGGCTCGCTCGCCTATCTCGATGGCACCAAGATCGACTTTGTCATCGGTCTCGAAGGCTCTGGTTTCACCTTCGACAATCCGCAAGCCAAATCGAGCTGTTCCTGCGGAAAATCTTTCGGCTGAGCGCGAGGAGGCGGCGATGTGGGACTATTCTGACAAGGTCAAGGACTACTTCTTCAACCCCAAGAACGCCGGCGCCCTCGTGGAGGCCAACGCCGTCGGCGAAGTCGGCGCGATTTCCTGCGGGGACGCGCTGAAGCTGATGCTGAAGGTCGATCCGGAGACGGAGGTCATTCAGGACGCGCGGTTCCAGACCTTTGGCTGCGGGTCCGCCATCGCATCCTCCTCCGCGCTGACCGACATGATCATCGGCAAGACGCTGCAGGAAGCAATCACCATCACCAATCAGGACATCGCCGATTTTCTCGGCGGCCTGCCGCCCGAGAAGATGCATTGCTCGGTGATGGGCTATGAAGCGCTGCAGGCGGCGATCGCGAACTTCCGCGGCGAGGAATGGCATGACGATCATGAGGAAGGCGCGCTCGTCTGCAAATGCTTCGGCGTCGACGAAGGCATGATCGAACGCGCCGTCCGCATGAACAAGCTGACGACGATCGAGCAGATCACGGATTACACCAAGGCCGGCGGCGGCTGCCTGACGTGCTTCGACAAGCTCGAAGAAGTGCTCGCCAAAGTAAACGCGGAGTTGGTCGCCGAGGGCATTCTCGCGGCGCATGAGGCCTATTCGCTTGGCGCGGCGGACGCTGCGGAAATCAAGGCGAAGGCGAAAGCCAAGAAGGATGCGGAACGAGAGGCCGCGCCGCCGACCTCGCCGCTCGCCCCTGCTTCGCCGCTGCCGCCGCCTTCGGCCGGCATGACCAATCTGAAGAAGATGCGCCTGATCGAGGAAGCGATCGAAGAGCTGCGTCCGTATCTGAAAAAGGACGGCGGCGACTGCGAGCTCATCGACGTCGACGGCAATAATGTGATGGTGAGCCTGACCGGCGCCTGCACCGGCTGCCAGATGGCGAGCGTCACCGTCTCCGGCATTCAGGAGCGGCTGATTGCAAAGCTCGGCGTGCCGGTTCGCGTCGTCCCCGTCAAGTCTCACGTCCACTAGAGGAACGGCCATGCGTCCAGTCTATCTCGACAATAATGCGACGACGCGGGTCGATCCGGCGGTCGTCGAGGCGATGCTGCCGTTCTTCACCGAGCAGTTCGGCAATCCGTCGTCGATTCACTCCTTCGGGGCGAGCGTCGGCCAATCGGTCAAGAAGGCCCGCCAGCAATTGCAGCAGCTGCTCGGCGCGGAGCACGATCACGAGATCATCTATACGGCGAGCGGCACGGAAGCCGACAATACGGCCATCCTGTCGACGCTGGAGGCGATGCCCGGACGCAACGAGATTATCACCAGCGCCGTCGAGCATCCCGCCGTTCTCGCGCTTTGCCAGCATCTCGAAAAATCCGGCCGCGCCAAGGTGCACTACATTGGCGTCGATTCACTCGGCCGCCTCGATCTCGAAGCCTATCGCTCCGCGCTCTCGGATAAAGTCGCGCTCGTCACCCTGATGTGGGCGAACAACGAGACAGGCACGATCTTCCCCATTGAGGCGCTCGCTGAACTCGCCAAGGAAGTCGGCGCGCTCTTCCATACCGACGCCGTGCAGGCCGTCGGCAAAGTGCCGATCGTCCTGAAGGGGAGCGCCATCGACATGCTGTCGCTTTCAGGCCACAAGCTGCATGCGCCCAAGGGCATTGGCGCGCTCTACGTAAAGCGCGGCGCGCGCTTCAAGCCGCTGCTGCGCGGCGGCCATCAGGAGCGTGGCCGCCGCGCCGGCACTGAGAATACGCCCGGCATCGTCGGTCTCGGCAAGGCCGCGGAACTCGCTATCACTCATATGGCCGACGAGCAGACGCGGGTGAAGGAGCTGCGCGATCGTCTCGAAAAAGCGATCCTGCAGCGCGTTCCGAACTGCTTCGTGAATGGCGACGTTCGTGAGCGGCTGCCGAACACGACGAACATCGCCTTCGAATATGTGGAGGGCGAAGCGATCCTGCTGCATCTCACGCGCCAGGGCATTGCTGCCTCGTCGGGCTCCGCCTGCACGTCGGGCTCCCTGGAGCCGTCGCATGTGATGCGCGCCATGAATGTGCCGTTCACAGCCGCACATGGTTCGATCCGCTTCTCGCTTTCGCGCGACAATGTGCCGGAGGACGTTGATCAGGTGATCGAGGCGCTGCCGAAGATCCTCGAAAACCTGCGCGAGCTGTCGCCGTTCTGGGCGGGCGCCAATAAGGGCCCGACAGAATTCAAGCCCGTCTATGCGTGAGTTGACGCCGTGAACGCTGACCACCCCCGCGTCTTTATCAATGACACGACGCTCCGCGATGGCGAGCAGGCGCCCCGCGTCGCCTTTACGGCGCGCGACAAGGTCGTCATTGCGCGCACGCTCGACGCCGCGGGGGTGGATGAAATCGAAGTCGGCACGCCGGCGATGGGGCGCGACGAAATCGAGGCGATCGGCGCCGTTGTCGCCGAGGGCCTTTCCTGCCGCGTGATGGCGTGGTGCCGCCTCAACAAAGCGGACGTCGACGCTGCGCTCGCAGCCGGGGTCGCGCATGTGAACATTTCCGCGCCCATGTCGCGGTTGCAAATTTCGGTCAAGCTTGGCGTCGACGTCGCTGCGGTGGCGGATCGCGTGCGCAACATTGTCTCCTATGCGCGGGAGAAGGGTCTCACTGTCGCGCTCGGCGGCGAAGACTCGTCTCGGGCGGACCCCCGCGACATTGGAGCCGTTCTGCGCGCTGCGGCGGATGCGGGCGCCTGGCGGTATCGCTTCGCGGATACGCTCGGCGTGCTCGACCCCTTCTCAGCCTATGACGCCATCTCGCGAGTCCGGCAGGAAACCGATCTGCCGATTGAATTTCATGGCCATGACGACGTGGGCCTCGCGACGGCCAATACGCTCGCCGCGCTGCGCGCCGGCGCGACCCACGCCTCCGTCACCGTACTCGGCCTCGGCGAGCGCGCCGGCAACGCGCCGCTCGAAGAAATAGCGGTCGCGCTCGGGCATGTCGCGCGCGGACGCTCCAATGTGAAAATCGACAAGCTTCACGCCCTGTCGAAACTGGTGGCGCGAGCCGCGCGGCGCCGCATCGGCCGCGCGAAGGCGATCGTCGGCGCCGATGTGTTCACCCATGAGTCTGGCATTCACGTTGCCGCGCTGCTGAAGGATGCGCGCACCTATCAGGGCGTCGATCCGGCGCGCCTTGGGCGCCGCAACACCGTCGTGCTCGCCAAACACTCCGGCATGGCGGCGTTGCAGCGCAAATGCGCCGAACTCGGCTTCGACATCGACCGCGACACGGCGGCCGAGTTGCTGACGCAGATTCGCCAGCGCGCCAATGACAAGGCGGCGCCGATGACGCGCCGCGAGCTGAAAAGCTTCTTCAAAAGCGCCTGTGGAGGATCGCCATGAGCCTCGCCGCCTCTGCCGCCATGACGCAGCCTGCGCCCGCCCGCCCCAATCTGCTTGCAAGGCTGCGCGGCGACGTCGCCTGCGTGCTGCAACGCGACCCGGCGGCGCGCAACATCTTCGAAGTCGCCCTGCTCTATCCGGGCGTTCATGCGCTCGTCCTCTATCGTATCGCCAACAGTCTCTGGCGACGCGGGTTCAAATTCCCGGCGCGTTTCCTGTCCTGGTTCGCGCGCCTCGTCACGAACATCGACATTCATCCCGGCGCGACGATCGGCGAGCGGCTGTTCATCGACCATGGGGCGGGCGTGGTGATCGGCGAGACCGCTGTCATCGAGAATGACGTGACGCTCTATCATGGCGTCACGCTCGGCGGCACCTCATGGGCGCCGGGGAAGCGGCATCCGACGATCGAAAGCGGCGCGCTGGTCGGCGCCGGCGCGAAAATTCTGGGCCCGATCACGGTCGGCGCGCGGGCGCGCATCGGCGCCAATTCCGTCGTCATCGACGACGTCGCGCCGGAAATGACGGTCGTCGGCATCCCTGGCCGCATTGTGAAAGTGGAGCGGCGGCGCTCCGGCGCGGATGGGCGCATCGATCTCGAGCATCATCTGATCCCCGACCCCGTCGGCGACGCCATATCGGTGCTGATCGACCGCATCGATTTTCTCGAGGCGCGTCTCGCGCATCTCCAGGCGCGCAAGACAGAGGCGCTCGCAACGAATAGCCAGAAGGAGACGAAACCATGAGCGTATTCGACGATTTGCGGAAGCTGTCCTCCGCCGAGGATTTCTTCGAAACGCTCGGCGTCGACTACGACCCGGCGGTGGTGCGCGTGGCGCGTCTCCATATTCTGCGCCGCATGGGCGAATATCTCGCCAAGAACGATCTCGACGGCGCGAGCGACGAGGAAGCGCGCGCCGCCTGCAAAGAGACGCTGACCAAGGCCTATGAGGACTTCGTCGCCTCGTCGCCCATCGCCGAGCGCGTCTTCAAAGTGCACAAGGACGCCGTCAAGCCGAAGGCCGAACCGGCCAAGCCTTTCGTTCCGCTCACGACGCTGACCGGCAATCCCGGCTGATCGAGGCAAAGACACATGAAAATCCTCGTTTGCATCAAGCAGGTCCCGGACAGCGCGCAGATCCGCGTGCATCCCGTCACCAACACGATCATGCGGCAGGGCGTGCCGACGATCATCAACCCATATGATCTGTTCTCGCTGGAGGAAGCGCTTCGTCTGCGCGACAAATTCGGCGGCGAGGTCACGGTGCTGACCATGGGGCCGCCAATGGCGGCGGACTCGCTGCGCAAGGCGCTCGCCATCGGCGCCGACCGCGCGGTGCTGTTGACCGACCGCTTCTTCGCAGGCTCCGACACGCTCGCGACGACCTATGCGCTCTCGGCGGCGATCCGCAAGATTGAGAAGACCTTCGGCAAGCAGGACATCGTCTTCGCCGGCAAGCAGACCATCGACGGCGATACGGCGCAGGTCGGTCCCGGCGTCGCCAAGCGGCTCGGGCTGCTGCAATTGACCTATGTGTCGAAGATCGTCGAGTGTGACCCGGAGAAGGGCGAGCTCGTCGTCGAGCGGCGCGCCGAGGGCGGCGTGCAGGTGCTCAAGACCGCAACCCCCTGCCTCGTCACCATGCTGGAAGGCTCCAATGAAGTGCGCCGCGGCGCCTTCGACGACGCGCTGCGGGCGGCGCGCGCCGAGGTCGTCACCTGGAGCGCCAAGGACGCCGAGATCGAGGATCTCACCAAATGCGGCCTCAAAGGGTCGCCGACGATCGTGAAGAAGGTGTTCGCCCCGGCGCCGCGCTCGGAAAAGGCGGCCTTTGTCGAGCCGGAAAAGACGGCGGCCGATTCCGCTGAGGCGCTCATCGCCGCGATCTTCGCGCGCCATCCGGCGCTCGAAGCCGACATGACCAAACTTGCCTCCGGACTCTAAAGGAGAGCCGCAAATGTCCGCGACCCCCCCGCCCGCCACACGCGCCAGCGCGAAGAAAGAGCTCCCCGAACATTTCCGCGACTATAAGCACGTCTGGGTCTTCGTCGAACTCGAACGCGGCGACGTTCATCCGGTCTCCTGGGAGCTTCTGGGCGAAGGCCGCAAGCTCGCCGACAAGCTCGGCGTGGAGCTCGCGAGCGTCGTGCTCGGCGGGCCGGGCGACGCCGCCAAGGAAGCGGCGGCGGAGTCTTTCCGCTATGGCGCCGACCTCTGTTATCTCGTCGAACATCCGGTGCTGGCGGACTATCGCAACGAATCCTACGCCAAGGCGATGACCCAGCTGGTCAACACGCACAAGCCGGAAATCCTGCTGCTCGGCGCGACGACTCTCGGCCGCGACCTCGCGGGCTCGGTGGCGACGACTCTGCTCACCGGCCTCACCGCGGACTGCACGGAGCTGGCGGTTGACGCCGACGGCTCGCTCGCGGCGACGCGCCCAACCTTCGGCGGCTCGCTGCTCTGCACGATCTATACCCTCAATTATCGTCCGCAGATGGCGACGATCCGTCCGCGCGTCATGGCGATGCCCGAGCGCGCCGCCGACCGGGTTGGCCGCATCGTTCCTTTCACGCCCGATCTGTCGGAAGACGAGATCATCACCAAGCTCCTGCGCTTCGTGCCGGATCGCGACTCCAACAAGAGCAATCTGGCTTTCGCCGACGTCGTCGTCGCGGGCGGCATGGGCTTGCAGAGCGCCGAGAATTTCCAGCTCGTGAAAAACCTGGCCTCTGTGCTCGGCGCGGAGTTCGGCTGCTCGCGGCCCGTCGTGCAGAAAGGCTGGCTCTCTTCCGATCGCCAGATCGGCCAGACCGGAAAAACTATCCGGCCGAAGCTTTATATCGCGGCGGGCATTTCCGGCGCAATCCAGCATCGCGTCGGCGTCGAAGGGGCGGATTGCATCGTCGCGATCAACACCGACAAGAATGCGCCGATCTTCGACTTCGCGCATATCGGCATCGCGACGGACGCGATCCGGCTGCTGCCGGCGCTGACCGAGGCTTTCCGGCAGAAACTGTCGCCCCATCAGCGCGACCGGCTTGCAGGCTAATGAGACACATCCCAACGCCTGGCGAGGCGCCGGCGGAACGTAAATGGAGACTGCCATGATCGAAGAACGGTTCGACGCGATCGTGATCGGCGCCGGGATGGCCGGCAACGCCGCGGCGCACACCATGGCGTCTCGCGGCCTCAAGGTCCTGCAACTCGAGCGCGGCGAATATCCGGGCTCGAAGAATGTCCAGGGCGCGATCCTCTACGCCGATATGGTGGAGAAGATCATCCCGAACTTTCGCGAGGAGGCGCCGCTCGAGCGTCATCTCGTCGAGCAGCGGTTCTGGATGATGGGCGACCGCTCCCACACCGGCCTGCAATATCGCAACGACGACTTCAACGAAGACAAGCCCAACCGCTACACGATCATCCGCTCGCAGTTCGACCGCTGGTTCTCCAAAGAGGTCCAGTCGCAGGGCGCGCTCGTCATCTGCGAGACGACGGTGATGGAACTTGTCTCCGACGCCTATGGCAAGGTGATCGGCGTGCGCACCGATCGAAAGGGCGGCACGCTCTTCGCCGACGTCGTGGTGCTGTGCGAGGGCGTCAACGGCCTGCTCGGCGCGCGCGCCGGCCTGCGCGCGACCCCCAAGCCGGAGCATGTCGCGCTGGCCGTGAAGGAAATGCACTTCCTGCCGCGCGAGACGATCGAAGCGCGCTTCAATCTCCACGGCGACGAGGGCGTCGTCATTGAAGCCGCGGGCGTCATCTCCAAGGGCATGACGGGCATGGGCTTCGTCTACACCAACAAGGAGAGCGTGTCCGTCGGCATGGGTTGTCTGGTTTCCGACTTTGCGACGAACAATGACACGCCTTACGGCCTATTGGAGATGTTCAAGAACCATCCGTCCATCAAGCCGCTGCTCGAAGGCTCGGAAGTGAAGGAATACGCCGCCCATCTCATCCCGGAGGGCGGATATAAGACAATTCCGGAGCTTTTCGGCGATGGTTGGGTGGTTTGCGGCGACGCCGCGCAGCTCAACAACGCCATCCACCGTGAAGGGTCGAACCTCGCGCTGACCTCAGGGCGGCTCGCGGGCGAGGCGATCTTCCAGATCAAGTCGCGCAAGGACGCGATGTCGAAGCAGAATCTGGCGCTTTACAAAAAGCTGCTCGACGACAGCTTCGTGATGAAGGATCTCAAGAAATACAAGGATATGCCGGCGCTTCTGCACGCCAACTCGCAAAACTACTTCCTGGCCTATCCGCAGCTCGTCTCCAAAGCGATGGAGAACTTCCTGCGCGTCGACGGCACGCCCAAGATCGACAAGGAAAAGGCCACCATCGCCTCGTTCGTCAAGGAGCGCAAATGGACCGGCCTGTTTGGCGACGCCTGGAAGTTGGCGCGCGCATGGCGATGAGTTGGCGATGAGTTGGCAATGAGTTGGCGCTGTTCTTGCGTAACAGCAGAAAGAACGAAGCGACAGGAGAAATCCCATGTCCTTGGCAGCCCGAGTTGAAGAGAAACTTTACCAAAACCGCTACATCGTGGACGCGGGCAAGCCGCACATCGCCATTCGTCCGCATGACAAGCCTTCCGAGAATCTGCTCGCCATGACTCGTATCTGTCCGGCGGGCTGCTACTCTGAAACGAGTTCGGGACAGGTGGAGATCACGCCGGACGGCTGTCTCGAATGCGGCACGTGTCGGGTGCTGTGTGAAGCGTCTGGCGACATCACCTGGAACTACCCGCGCGGCGGTTTCGGCGTGCTGTTCAAATTTGGCTGAGAGGAAACTATGCCCAACGTCACTTTCCAGTCGCCGCTATTGCATAGGAATGTCACCGTCTATGCGGTCGCCGGCGACACGGCGAGCATTCTCGCCGTCGCGGACGCTCATAAAATCCCGATCCCGCACGATTGTCGCGACGGCGAATGCGGCTCCTGCCTCATCGAGGTGGTGACGCTTTCCGGCAAGACGATGGGCTCCGCGCTCACCGAGAAGGAGAAGACGCAGTTGAAGTCGCTCGGCAAGATCACCAGTGACGAGATCCGTCTCGCCGAGGTCGACGATATTGCGCCGAAGTATCGTCTCGCCTGTCAGTACATTGTGCGCGACCAGGACATTCTGGTGAAATTCACGGGCGAGCCGGGCGGCGCATAAGCAACCCGACGAGTCGCCCCTGTCGCTGGACCGACGGACTTCGCGCCCGTCGGTCTTTATGCTGAAGGGATAACCGACCCGCGACGTGAGCGGTCAGGCGAGCTTGTCGCCCAACAGAAACTCCATCGCTCGGTCGAGACGAATATGCGGGAGGGGCAGCGGCTCGCGATCCTTGCCCATCTTTGCGACGGGCGGCCGGAACTTCAAGAAGCGGTATTCCGCCTCCTCCTCGTCCAGCGCCAGCGCATCGCCACGAAACACGAGCTTCGGATCGTCGGGGAGTTCGCCAGGGAAGATCGCCCCTTCGGCAATCCCGTCGAAGACGTCGTCGCCAATGCGCTCGCCTTCGAGCGGCGTGCCGACGATGGCGGAAAGTTTCTCCCCCTCATGGCGAACGATCGCCTCTCGCGTCGCGCGCACCGCCGCCATGGCGATGACGTCGATCGTCGCTCCGACGCCTTCGGCGCGGGCGATGGCGCGGCTGGTCAGATGACGCAGGATCGCCTCCAAGCGGTCGTGGCAGCTATGGTGGAGATGATCCGCCTTGGTCGCAGCGAAGAGGATACGGTCGATCTTGGGGCGGAAAATCTGCGCGATGAGATTGGAGCGCCCGGTGCGAAAGGCGTTGAGCACGTCGGTCAGCGCATTTTCGAGGTCGCGGACCGCCGCCGGGCCGGAGTTCAGCGCCGCAAGCGCGTCGACGAGCACGATCTGGCGATCGAGCCTCGAAAAATGATCGCGGAAGAAGGGCTTGACGACGTGGGTCTTATAAGCCTCGTAGCGGCGCTCCATCTCGCGCCCGAGACTGCGATAGGGCAAATCCTCGCCCGGTTCGACGGGAAGCGGCGCAAAGGTGAGCGCCGGCGAGCCTTCGAGATCGCCGGGCATGAGAAAGCGGCCGGGAGGCAAGGTCGAGAGCGCAAATCGCTCCGCCTTCGCCGAGCGCAGGTAATCCGTGAACAGTCTCGCGAGTTTCTGCGCGGTCTGCTCCGAATAGCGCGCCTTTGGATTCGCCATCGCGGTCGCGCCGCGCCAGTCGGCCGCAATAGGCGCGCGCGCTGCGGCGCCCGCCGCCTCCAGCGTCTCCTTCGACCATTGCGCATAGGATTTCCCGAGCAGCGGCAGGTCGAGCAGCCATTCGCCCGGATAATCGACAATATCGATATCGAGCCGGGCATGTTCCTGTCCGATATGGCGCAGCGACCAGGCCTTGGAATTGAACTCGATCGAGACGCGCAGTTCCGAAATGCGCCGCGTCGACTGCGGCCAGTGGCGTTCGGGGCCGCTGACGAGCGCCTCGAGATGCTCCTCATAGGCGAAGCGCGGCACGTTGAAATCGGGCTGCGGGTCGAGATGGGCCGAGAGAATGCGGCCCTCCGACAACGCGCGAAAGACCGGCATGTGGGCTTTGCGACCGGCCGCCACCGCTCGGGTGAGATGGTGCACGAGGGAGGTGATGAAAACGGTTTTGCCGGCGCGCGACAGGCCGGTGACGCCGAGCCGCAATCGCGCTCCGGCCACGAAATCGGCCAGGCTCTCCGCGGCGACCCGCGTCTCGAACCAGATATCTGACAATTGGGAGGACAAAAGCGGCTCCGGACAGAGACGAGACAGGCCCCTCATCTAATCCATGAGCCGCCGTTTTGGGAGAGCGGAGAAGCGCTTCTCCGCCGCGCCGCGTCGACGCCTGCCGTTACCGCTTGGACATCGGCACATAGTCGCGCCGCTTCTCGCCGGTGTAGAGCTGGCGCGGCCGGCCGATCTTGGAGCCCGAATCCTCGATCATCTCCTTCCACTGGGCGATCCAGCCGACCGTGCGCGCCACAGCGAAGAGCACGGTGAACATGGCGACCGGGAAGTTCATCGCCTTCAAGGTGATGCCCGAGTAGAAGTCGATATTGGGATAAAGCTTCTTCTCGATGAAATAATCGTCCGACAGCGCGATGCGCTCGAGCTCGAGCGCGACGTCCAGCAGATCGTCCTTCACGCCAAGCTCGTTCAAGACCTCGCGGGTCGTGCGCTGCATGATTTTGGCGCGCGGGTCGTAGTTTTTGTAAACCCGATGGCCGAAGCCCATCAGCCGGAACGGATCGTTCTTGTCCTTGGCGCGGGCGATGAACTGCGGAATGCGGTCCGGCGTGCCGATCTCGGCCAGCATTTTCAGCACCGCCTCATTGGCGCCGCCATGCGCCGGCCCCCACAGCGAGGCGATGCCGGCGGCGATACAGGCGAAGGGATTGGCGCCCGACGAGCCCGAAAGCCGAACCGTCGAGGTCGAGGCGTTCTGCTCATGGTCGGCGTGCAGGATGAAGATGCGGTCCAGCGCCCGGGAGAGAACCGGATTGACCTTGTATTCCTCGCAAGGCACGGCGAAGCACATGCGCAGGAAGTTCGAGGTGTAATCGAGATCGTTCTTCGGATAAACGAAGGGCTGGCCGATCGAGTATTTATAGGCCATGGCCGCGAGCGTCGGGATCTTGGCGATCATGCGCGTCGAGGCCACCATGCGCTGCACGGGGTCGGCGATATTGGTCGAGTCGTGATAGAAGGCCGAAAGCGCGCCGACCGAAGCCACCATCACCGCCATCGGATGCGCGTCGCGGCGGAAGCCCTGGAAGAAGCGCGCCATCTGCTCATGCACCATGGTGTGGCGCGTGATGCGATAATCGAAATTGGCCTTTTCCGCCGCAGAGGGCAGCTCGCCGTACAGCAGCAGATAGCAGGTCTCGAGAAAATCGCCGTGCTCGGCGAGTTGTTCGATCGGATAGCCGCGATAGAGCAGCACGCCCGCGTCGCCGTCGATGAAGGTGATCTTCGATTCGCAGGAAGCCGTTGAGGTAAAGCCAGGGTCGAAGGTGAACATCTCGGTCTCTGAGTAGAGATTGCGGATGTCCACGACGGACGGCCCCATCGTCCCTTCTTTTACGGGAAGGTCTATCTCCTTGCCGCCAATCGTAAAGGAACCTTTGTTATCGGCCATTGCGCACCTCGTTTGTCGGCCCGGGCGCGCGAATCGACGGCGCCGGCCCAGCCCGGACAACGCTTAACCAGAAATGCGTCGCTACGCTGGCAGGCCTGGAATTATGCACATATCGGGCGGCGTGCGCCGTCTTGTGCACTGCAAAAAGCTATCGCAACCGCGAAGTCTGTCAAGCTTCAAAAGACTGCCGAACGCCGATAGTTAAGCCAGTGCAAGGCGTCTGGCTCAGGCCGACTGGTCCGCGATACGCCCGAGACTCTCTTCGCGTCCAAGGATTTCGAGCACGTCGAAAATGCCGGGCGAGGTCGAGCGGCCGGTCAGCGCCGCGCGCAAAGGCTGGGCGAGATCGCCGAGCTTGACGCCTTGCTCCACCGAGAGATCGCGCACCACGGCTTCGGTCGTCGCCGCTGTCCAGTCGGGCAGCGCGGCGAGCTTCGGGCCGAGCGCGCCGAGCCGCGCCTTCGCCTCGGGCGACAGCAGCTTTGCGGCCTTGTCGTCGAGCGGCAGCGGGCGTTTGACGAAGAGGAAAGCGGCGCCGTCGACGAGTTCGTTGAGCGTCTTGGCGCGCGCCTTCAATCCCGGCAGCGCGGCGCGCAGCTGCGCGCGCTTCCTCTCGTCGAGCGCCGCCAGCACAGCGCCGCCGCCGTCGAGATACGGCAGCGTGTCGAGAAGGATTGAAAACAATTCGTCCTCGGGCGTGTCGCGGAGGTAATGCCCGTTCATGTTTTCGAGCTTGGCGAAATCGAAGCGCGCGGGCGAGCGATGCACCTGGGCGAGGTCGAAAGCCGCGATCATCTCCGGGAGAGCAAAGAATTCCTTGTCGCCCTGGCTCCAGCCGAGGCGCACGAGATAATTGCGCAGCGCCGCCGGCAGATAGCCCATGGCGCGATAGGCGTCGACGCCGAGCGCGCCATGTCGCTTCGAGAGCTTGGCGCCGTCCGGCCCGTGGATGAGCGGAATATGCGCGAAGGCCGGCGTCTCCCAGCCCATGGCCTCGTAGATGTGTTTTTGACGCGCCGCATTGGTGAGATGGTCGTCGCCGCGGATGATCTGGGTCACGCCCATGTCGTGATCGTCGACGACGACGGCCAGCATATAGGTCGGCGTTCCGTCGGAGCGCAGCAGCACGAAATCGTCGATGTCCTTGTTGGGGAAGACCACCTTGCCCTGCACGGCGTCCTCGATCACCGTCTCCCCGTCGAGCGGCGATTTCAACCGGACGACGAATGGAGCGCCGCTCGGCGCCTCGGCGGGATCGCGGTCGCGCCAGCGGCCGTCGTAACGCGGCGGGCGTTTCTCGGCGCGGGCGAGCTCCCGCATCTCCTCGAGCTCCTGCGCGGTGGCGTAGCAGCGATAGGCCTTGCCCTGGGCGAGAAGCGCCTCGGCCACCTCGCGATGCCGCGGGGCGCGCGAGAACTGGTAGACAATCTCCCCGTCCCAATCGAGGCCGAGCCATTTCATCCCGTCGATAATCGCGTCGATCGCGGCCTGGGTAGAGCGCTCGCGGTCGGTGTCCTCGATGCGCAGCATCATCCGCCCGCCGTGGCGCTTGGCGTAAAGCCAGTTGAACAGCGCGGTGCGCGCCCCGCCGATATGCAGAAAACCGGTGGGGGACGGCGCGAAACGGGTGACGACCTGCGGCATTTGGCGGGGGATATCCTGAGAAGCTTCGGGAGCGCCCCTCTAACACGCGCGCCGCGCCGGGGAAATAAGGACGAACGCCAGGAACGCCGTCGTCCCGCCCGTTTTCGGCCACGGCGCGCCCCCTCGCTCGAGATCAGGGCCGGCCGCGTTCGACCAGGCGACAGCTCGTGGCCGCCCGGCCCGCCATGCGGAACGTCACGACGCCGCCGTCGCCGCGCAGCTCTCCGCCGGCGGACGCATAAGAGGCGCCGCGCTTCCTTAATCTCACGGCGCCGCCGCCGGTCATGACGAGAACCGTCCCGCCGCGCTCGTTGATGACCGTCAGCTTCTGCCCGTCCCCGCATGAATAATTCGCATAGGGCTGGTCGCGCCCAAGGTCGGCGCCGGCGACGCACGCCAGCGCCGCCACAAGGGCTGCGACCGGTCGTGAAGCGATCAAACTTCCTCCCTGACCTCCGCCTCTGCCGGCTTTCTCCGCGCCTCCTCCGCCGAAGAGTCGTCCGGCGAGGCGAGCTGCACGATTCCGCTCTCGATGGCGAGCGCGCTGGCCGCGGCGGCGGCGGCGAGCTTGTCGAGCTCGGGAAGCTGCAGGACGGTCCTGGCCGGCTCCGCCGTCGCCGCCATTTTAATGCCCGCTTCGGAGAGCCGCCGGTGCAGATCGAAATGCAGGTCGCTGCGCACGCGCGACGATTTCTCGACGTCGGCGACATAGCACCAGAGCTCGAATTTGAAGTTCGACGCCTCCATGCCGAGGAACATCACCTGCGGGGCCGGTATGCGCAGCACGTCCTCCTGCGCCCGGGCGGCGGCGAGCATGATGTCGCGCATCTGTTCGGGATCGACGCCGGGATGCGGCGACAACGCCACTTTGATGCGCCCGACCTTATCGCCGCGCAGCCAATTCTTCACGACGCCGCTGACGAGGTTCGAGTTCGGCACGATCATGGTGGCGCGGTCGAAGGTCTCGATCTCCGTGGAGCGCACATTGATCCGCTTCACATAGCCCTGCTCGTCGCCGACGACGACCCAGTCGCCGACCCTAATGGCGCGCTCCCAGAGCAGGATGAGGCCGGAGACGAAATTGCCCACGATCGACTGCAGGCCGAAGCCGATGCCGACCGACAGCGCGCCGGCGACGATCGCGAGCCGCTCCAGGCCAATGCCCAGGCTCGACATCGCGACCATGGCGGCGGCGATGACCCCGAGATAGCCGAGCGTGGCGTTGATCGAACTGCGAAGCCCGACATCGAGCCGGGTCAGCGGCAGGACGCGCGTGTCCAGCCAGCGGCGCAGCCCCTGGGCGGCCGCCAGCACAACGAGAAACAGGCCGATCGCGGCGACGGCCGACGACAGCGAGATGGTGACGTCGCCGACCTTGAAGGAGAAGAAGCCCGAGCGAATGGTGGCCACAAGGTCGTCGGATTCATAACCGAAGGGGGCGAGGGCGACGAGCGCCGCGACGCCCCAGGCGAGGATCGTGACTACGCCCGAGAGCAAGACCCCGATCGGCGCCAGCTGCTCCCGCCGCACGCCGAGCCCGTAGATGAGCGTGCGGCCGAGAATGCCCTTTTCGGAGAACGCGTGTTCGACGCCGCCCGCCGACAGCACCACCACGACATAGAGCGCAAAGGCGACGGTCGCCGTCCAGGCGGTCTGAAAGATCACGAAATTGGCGAAGGTGACATAGCCGAGGGCGCAGGCGCCCACGATGACCATCAGGCCCAGCGCGCCGAAGAGGCGCGTGACGGCGAGCCAATCGCGGCCCTCGTGCGTCACGCCCGGCTCTCCCGCCGCCGTCGCCCGACGCGGCGACAAGGAGACGACGGCGACGAGCTGCAGCGACGCGACCAGCATCACCCCGACGCCGCGCGTCACCACGACGACCGGCAGGCTCGCCTGCACGACTTCGGCGATGTGCTCGGCGAAGCGGGTCAACGACAGGACGACGGCGGCGGCGGTCAGTAGCCACACGAACAGCCTCGCCAGCCTGTCGCCCGGATCGATGACGCGCCAGGCCGGCTGGTTTGGAGCGAAAACGGCGCGCGCCGCGCCATAGACGAAGGCGATGCGGGCGACGCCGTCGAAGATGCTTCGCCAGATCGGCTCAGCCGCCGCGTCGAGAAGATCGAACCCCTCCAGCGCGGCGCCCAGAGCGGCGGCCGCGCCGACGGGAACGGCGGCGGCGACGATCGCCGTCCACCCCGCCCCGGCCGCGCGACGCAGCGGCGAGGGCGATTGCCCGGAATGATTGCGGGTGAGCACCCGCCGCGCCAGAAAAACAGCGGGCGGCAAAGCGAGAAGAATCGCCAGCGCCACGGCCAGGAACTCCGCCCGCCGGCTTTCGAGCCGACTGGCGAAATTGGCGAAACGGTCGGACAGGAACGACGCGCCGTCGGACAGGACGTCCGGCGCGTCGGCGAGCGCCGCGCGCCACAGATCGACCGAGAACAGCCCGTTCGTGCGCAGGAAGAGCGTCCGCGCGAAAAGCGCCCGCTGGCGGGCGACAATGACGACGGAGAGCTGACGCGTCTCGAGCAGCATGGCGCGGGCGCGCTTGAGCGTGGCGTCGATTTCGTCGAAGACCTTGCGTTGCTCGACGAGCTCGGCGCTGGCGCTGGCCTCGGCCGACCCCGGCTGCGATTCGGCCGCCGGGGCCTGCGGCGGCGGCGCTGGCGGGGGCTGCGCCTTGGCGGCGTCGGGCTTCGTCTGCGGCTTCGCCGCGGCGGGCCGCGTCGGCGGCAGCGGCGCGGCCTTCTGCGGAGCCTGGGGCGTCGGCGCCGCCGCCGGCGCGGCCAGAGCCGGCGCGGGCTGCTCGGCCGGCTTGTTCGCCGCCGGGGCCAGCTCCTTGAGCCGCGCTTCGACGGCGGAGAGGCGCGGGGTGAGCAGGTCGATCGATTCTTCGAGCTCCCGCCGCATCGGCTCGAGACGGTCGCGCAAATGGCGCAACGCTCGGTCCGAGAGGTTATTGTCTTCGAGGCTCTTATGAATTTCATCGAGCGCGGCGCGCGAGCGATCGAGCCTCGAATTGACCTGCTCGAGCGTAGTCGGCGCCTCGTCGGCGCGAGCGTCGAGCGAGATCAGCGCGCCAAGGAACAGAATCAGAAAAAGCGTCAGTCTGCGCAACGCAGGTCTCCAAAGGAACTCGAATCGCGTTGATCTTAAGGCTAAGCCTGGACGTCGTCCCGATAGACATGCACGCGTCCGGCGCGGTCCGTCACGCGCCAACCGCCAGCCCCATCCGGCTCCATCCCCGCGACCGGCGTCTTGCCGAAGCCGCCGGGAATGTCGAGCACATAGGCCGGCGCGCCGATCCCCGTCATCCGGCGTGCAAGCTCGGCGTGAAGACGCTTTCCTGCCTCAATATTGAGGCGAAAATGGCGCGTGCCGGGGGCGAGGTCCGGGTGATGAAGGTAATAGGGCTTGACGCCCACCCTTAATAGAGCGCGCATCAGCCGTTCCAGGACGTCGGGGTCGTCGTTCACCCCGGCGAGCAGCACGGTCTGGGAGAGGAGCGTCGCGCCCGCCGCCCGCAGGCGCAAGATCGCCGCACGAGCGGCGGCGGACAGTTCCCGCTCGTGATTGACGTGCAGCGCGACGTAAAGCGCCTTGCCGCTTTCGTTCAGCGCCGCGAGACGCTCCGGCGTGACGAGATCGGGCGCCGCCGTCGGCGCGCGGCTGTGCACGCGCAAAACGGCGACATGCGAGATCTCGGCAAGCCGGCGCGCGACGGCCGATAATCGGCGCGCCGAGAGCATCAGCGGATCGCCGCCGGTGAGGATGACCTCAAAAATCTGTGGCGTGCGAGCGATATAATCGAGCGCCGCCTCGACCTCGGCGTCGCCGAGGACATCGCCCTTGCCGTGTCCCACCGTCTCGCGTCGAAAGCAGAACCGGCAATAGACCGGACAGACAGTAAGAAGCTTCAAGAGCACGCGATCGGGATAACGGTGAACGATCCCTGAAACCGGACTATGCGCCGCGTCGCCGATGGGATCGACGCGCTCTTGCGGCAAGATCACGAGCTCGCGCGCGTCGGGCAGGAATTGACGGGCGATGGGATCGGCGGGATCGGCGCTGTCGACCAGCCCCGCAACCTCGGCCGTCACGGCGACGCTGTAGCGCGCCGCGACCGCGCGCAAATCCTCTTTCCCGACAGAGGTCAGCAGGCCGGCGGCTTCAAGATCTAAAAGGGAGCGGAGGGTTTTCGTCGTCATTCGCCCAAGGCCGATGCGCCGGCGGGGCGCTTCGTGACCCCAAGCCTCTTAATGACAATCCGGCCCTTTCTCCACCTCTCTAAACAACAGAAAAACTGCGTTGTTTAATTCCAAAAAACACCGATTGACCTGTGATATTTAGTCTATTAAAATGATGGACTGTTAGTACAAAGGCGACAGGCCATGACATTCGACTCTTTCACCTCCAACCCGGCGCCGCGACGGATGCGCGTCCGAAACCCAGCAAATCTCATGATCGAGCGGCAGAATTCGAGCGCGGCAATTCACCCGTCGGCCTTCGTGGCGTATCTGGAGGCCGTGTGGCTCGCCTGCGTCATCGTGGCGGTTGCCGGCGTCGTGCCGCTGGTGATGCTGCTTCACCGCTGAGCGTCAACTGCCCTGTTCCGCGACGGGGCACCAAAGCACTTGCTCGATGCGCTCGGCGCCGGTCGCCAACATGACCAGCCGGTCGAATCCGAGCGCTGCGCCCGACGCCGCCGGCATCGCGGCCAGCGCCCTCAGGAAATCCTCGTCGATCGGATAGCGCTCGCCGTAAACCCTGGCTTTCTCAGTCATTTGCGCTTCGAAGCGGCGACGCTGCTCCTCGGGGTCGGTCAGCTCGCCGAAGCCGTTCGCGACTTCCACGCCGCAGATATAAAGCTCGAACCGGTCAGCGAAGCGCGGATCGTCGTCGCTGACGCGCGCAAGCGCCGCTTCGCTGACCGGATAATCGGTCAGAATCGTCGGCCGCTCGCCGCCCAGCCGGCCTTCGACTTTTTCGGACAAAATCTTGCTGAACAGATCCGACCAGCTGTCGTCTTCCGAGACGCGAATCCCATCCCGCGCCGCCGCCCGGGCAAGGCCGTCGCGGTCGCCCAGCAAGGCCTCGAGATCGATACTCGCATGCGCGGCGAAAGCCTCGCAAACAGTGACAATCTCGGGCTCCGCGAAGGGATCGCAGACGCGCCCGCGCCAAGTGAAATCGCTCACTCCGGCCGCGCGCGCCGCGGCGGCGAGGAGCCCGGCGCAATCTTCATAGAGCCGCAGCGTCGGCTCGCCGGCCCGATACCATTCGAGCATGGTGAATTCGGGATGGTGAAGGGCCGAGCGTTCGCGGTTCCGGAACACGCGGGCGAGAGCAAAAATCCGCTCTTCGCCTGCGGCGAGCAGCTTTTTGCAGGAAAACTCCGGCGAAGTGTGGAGATAGAGGCGGCTCCTCGCGCCGTCCTGCCCGATCAGTTCGGTCGCAAAGGCGGAAAGGTGGGTCTCGTTGCCAGGCGAGATCTGCAACGCTGCCGTTTCCACCTCGGTAAAGCCTTCGGCCGCGAAAAATCGCCGCGTGGCCGCCGTTATCGCGCCGCGCGCCTTGAGAAAAGGCTTGCGATCGGCGTAAACATCCCGTGCCCACCAGGGCGAAGCGAGCGTCATGAAGCCTCCCGAGCGCGTCCCGGTCGCGACAAAATGCGATCGTGCTGCTTGCGGCGGGATTTGCCGAGGCGCGCGAAATATGGTCTTACCCCGTTCATAGACCAGCCCGGCCGTGGCCGGCAATGAACGCGAGCCGGCGCGGCCGCCGGCAATGAAGGAACCGAACCTGTGAAAGTCATCGCCAGCTCGATTCGCAAGGGCAACATTATTGAGCGTGAGGATGGGCAGCTCTACGTCGTTTTGACCGCCGAAAGCTTTTTTCCCGGCAAGGGCACGCCGACGACCCAGATCGACATGCGCCGCCTCTCGGACGGCGTGAAGGTCTCCGACCGCTACAAGACCACGGAGCAGGTCGAGCGCGCTTTCGTCGAGGATCAGGACTACAGCTTCCTCTACAATGACGACGACGGCTATCACTTCATGAACCAGGCGAGCTACGAGCAGGTCGCGGTGCCGGCGGACGCGATCGGCGATCAGGCGCAGTGGCTGCAGGAAGGGATGCAGTGCATCCTCTCCATGTTCAACGGCCAGGCGGTTGCGATCCAACTGCCGCAGCGCGTGACGCTCGAGATCGTCGAGACGGAGCCCGCCATGAAGGGCCAGACGGCGTCATCCTCTTACAAGCCCGCGAAGCTCTCGAACGGCGCTCGCGTGATGGTCCCGCCGCATATTCAGAGCGGCACGCGCGTCGTCATCCAGACGGAAGACGGCAGCTACGTCGAGCGCGCCAAGGACTAAAGGCGCCTCTTTATCGGCTTTCGGACAAGCCGCCGCGCCTCATGGCCCGGCGGCTTTTTCATTCGTCGTTCAGCATGCCCGGAGCCATCGCGGCCAGGAGCTGCGCTTTCGCCGTCTGCGCGCCGCGCGTCTCTTCGATCGGATCGAGCTGCGTGTTGTCGACTGCGCCAACGAACACGCCTCTGCTCAAACCGGCGATCGACGGGTCTGCGTGCTTATCGTCGACGCTCGGCACTTTATAAATTTGCGCTTTGTCCGCCTCCGTCGACGGCGTCATGGCCGCCCGCGCCAGCGCGTCGGACATGCGCGAATAAGTCAGCAATCTCTGGCTGACTCCAAATGAGGTCAAAGCCAAAACGAACATGGCCTCCACTCCTGCCATCAGGTTGCGCGAACCATAGCAACGCGCGCGCCGCGCCGCCCGAGTAATCGGCGCGCAGCGTTAAGGTCGATCGCAGGGAAACATTCAAATTTTACGCCTTCAGGCGCGCAGGAAGGCGCGCAGCTTCTTTTCCAACGCGCCTTTGTCTTTCAATTCGCATTCCCAGACGGTGAGCGCGCGCCAGCCGAGTTCAGCCAGACGCGCGCCATGCGCCGCGTCGCGGGCGCGATTGCGCGCGATCTTGGCGCGCCAATACTCGGCGTTGGCCTTCGGCATGCGCGCCCCGCGTGCGCAGTCGTGTCCGTGCCAGAAACAGCCGTGCACGAAGATCGCCTGTTTGCGCCCGAGATAAGCGATGTCCGGGTTCCCCGGAACGTCCTTTCGATGCAGCCGGTAACCGGGGGCAAAAGCGCGCAACAGCTTGCGCACGGCGCGTTCGGGCGAGGTGTCGCGCGATTTCACCGCGCGCATGACGGCGGAGCGTTGGGCGGGGGTTTCCTTGGCCGCCATTGTCACAGCGCAGATCTACGCCGCTTCCCGCGCGACGCTGGCGAGGAGCAAGGGTTCGATCAAATGCGCCGCAATGTGCCGCACGACTGGGACGGCGACTCCGTCTCCCGTCAGATGATAAGTCTGGTTATACGTCCGGGGCAACGCGTACTCGTCGGCAAGGCCCATCAGCCGCGCGGTCTCGCGCCCCGACATGAGCCGTGAACGCACTTTGCCCGCCTCGACCAGCAACACGAACTGCCGGCTGGAGCCGCCCGCCGGGGTGCGCAGGCAGCCCGCAATATCGTCGAAACGCGCCTCCGCCCGCTGGAGCTTCTTGCCGGCCTGATAACGCGTGCGCCGATAGAGCGTGCCCACCATTCGACGACCCGCGCGCTTGGCCTCCTCGATCTTCGCCAGATTGACCTCGCTCATCATCCCGATGAGGGCGCGCGTCTCCGCCGCGCTATGCCACGACACATCGGCAGGCGCATCTTCGATGATCTCCAGAAGCCTCGTGTTTCTTATCGGCGGCTCTGGCAAGCGCCACCACAGCCAGACGGCCCTTAGCCTGGCGTCCAGATGCGCATGAGCCGTTTGCAGCGCCTTCGTGTGGAAGGGCGGCTTTGGCGCATGGCCCGTCAACGCGGCGGGGATCGCCACGTCGTTGCGCACGGCGATGATAAACAACCTCGGCCGCGATTGCGGAAGAAACAGCGCGGCGTCGATAACGAGCGCGCCGAAGCGATAGCCCGCTTCGGCAAGTGCCGCGCAAATCGACTGAAAATCCTTCCCCTTATGCGAGGTCAGCGCCCCGCAGACATTTTCGAGAACGATGGTCTTGGGTCCCCGGCCCTCGGCGCGCAGCGCCGTCATCAGTCCCCAAAACGGCCAGAACGTTCCCGAGCGCTCGCCCTTGAGCCCCGCCCCCGCCCCCGCGAGCGACAGATCCTGACAAGGGAAAGACGCCCAGACGAGATCGGCCTGCCCCGGCAACTGTTCGGTCGTGACCTTGGCCACGTCGCCGACATGCAGCGCTTCGCCGCCCCAATTGAGCCGATAGCTCGCGGCTTTCTTCGCGTCGAAATCATTGGCGAACAGGCAGGTCCAGCCCGGCCCGAGCCCGGCGCGCGCCATGCCGCCGCCGGCGAAGAATTCGTAGAAGCCCGGTTTGCCGCTCATGCCCCGACTCGTCTGTCCCGGGCGCAGTTTAGCCCTTGGGCTGAAAAACCCAAACGCAGGCGATCAGGCCGAGACCACCATCACATGCACGATCGGCTTCTTGCCCCACACCGAGCTCACCGCGCCGCGCACCGAGCGCTCGATCGCGGTCGACACCGAGTCGGGGTCGCGGCGGCGGGCGCGCGGCAGGCCTTCGAAGGTCGCGAACAGCGCCTCGTCGATGACCTCGCCCATCTCTTCGCCGAACTTGCCTTTCTTTGGCACGCCGGCGAAGACGACGTCCGGATCGCCGACGAGCTCGCCTTTTTTGTCGACGGCCAGCGCGATGGACACGACGCCCGCAAAGGCCAGCTTGTTACGTTCGCGCACCGCCCCGTCGTCTTCCTTGACGACGACGTCGCCATCCTTGAGCAGGCGGCCATGCGGCACTTCATCGATGATGGCGGGCGGCCCCGGCAGGAGCTGCACCATGTGGCCGTCGCGGGCGGAGACCACATGCGCCACTCCGCAGGATTTCGCGAAGGCGACATGCTGGGTGAGATGATGGGCCTCGCCATGCACGGGCACTGCGCTTTTCGGGCGCACCCACTCATACATCTGCCGCACCTCTCCGCGGCGCGGATGGCCCGAGCAATGCACCAGATGGTCGTGGTCAGTAATGACCTCGACGCCCAGATTGCAAAGATTATTGATGACGCGATGCACCTCGCGCGCATTGCCGGGGATGGTGCGCGAGGAGAAGATCACGCGATCGCCGGAGACGAGCTTGATCGAGGGGTGATCATTTTGCGAGGCGCGCATCATGGCGGCGCGCGGCTCCCCCTGGCTGCCCGTGGCGATGACGACGGTTTTCTCGCGCGGCAGATTCGGGAGCATCTCCGGCGCGTGAAAACCCGGCAGTCCGTCGAGAAAACCGCAGTCGCGCGCGACCTGTACGACGCGATCCATGGCGCGCCCGGCGACGACGACCGTGCGGCCGCACGCTTGCGCCGCCTCGGCGATCGCGCGCAGGCGCGAGACGTTGGAGGCGAAGGTCGTCACCAGCACGCGGCCCGGCGCCTCGGCAATGAGCGGCTTCAGCACGCGGGCGACGTCGCTCTCCGAGAAACTGTCGCCTTCGCGCAGGATATTGGTCGAGTCGCAGATGAGAACGTCGACGCCCTCGTCGCCGAGCGCGCGCAGCCGCGCCTCGTCGATGCGATTGCCGACGCCGGGTTCGGGGTCGATCTTCCAATCGCCCGTGTGCAGCGCCGTGCCGAGCGGCGTGCGAATGGCCAGCGCATTGGCCTCCGGGATGGAATGCGCCACGGCGATATATTCGACCGTGAACGGCTCGAGGTCGAGAACGGCGCCGGCCTGCACAGTGAGAATATCGATCTTCGGCGCGCCCGGTTCGTTCAGCCGTCGCACCTCGAGAAGCCCCGCCGCGAAGGGCGTCGCATAAACCTTGCACTTGAGCTTGGGCCAGAGCGTGGCCAGCGCGCCGATATGGTCCTCATGCGCATGGGTAATGCAGATGGCGACGAGATCCCTGGCGATTTTCTCGACGAAGGCGATGTCCGGGAAAACCACGTCGATGCCCGGAAGGTCGGCGCCCGGAAAGCCCAAACCGCAATCGACCATCAGCCATTTGCGCGCCCGCGGCGGCCCATAGCCGTAAAGGGCGAGATTCATCCCGATCTCGCCGACGCCGCCGAAAGGGACGAAAACGAAATTTGCTTCGGCGGTCGCGGTCATGCGCGCGCTCCTTGGGCCGCGCGCGGGCCAATGAGCACGTCTCCCGCTTCGATGACCCGGCGCCCGTCGGCCGTCTCCAGCACGAGCCGCCCCGCGGCGTCGATCGTGTCAAATCGACCTTCGACGATCTCCGACGTCAGCGCGACCCGGATGGTTTCCCCGAGCCCCGACGCCGAGCGCAGCCATTCGTCGCGGATCGCCGCAAACCCTTCGCCGCCCTGCCAAAGGTCGAGCGCCTCGCAGAGCGCGTCCGAGAACGCGGCGAAGACGGCGCCCGCGGATGGCGCCGCCGCGCCGAGGGCGGCGAGCGCGCGCGCAGGATAAGGCATATCCTCCGGCGCCTGAGACACGTTGAGGCCAACGCCGATAATGGCGAGGGGCGCAACGCCCGCGCCGACGCCCTCGAGGAGAATTCCGCCGAGCTTGGCGCCGTCAAAAAGCATGTCGTTCGGCCATTTCAATTTGAAATCTCTCTGCCCGGCTGTCGCCCGCAGGGCTCTGACGACAGCGACGCCTGTGACGAAACCCAGTTCCGGCGCGAGGCGGGTCTGCGAAAAATCCCCGAAAATGAAACTCGCATATAAATTGCCCGGAGGCGAAATCCATTCGCGTCCCAGCCGCCCGCGGCCTTTCGTCTGCCGCGCAGCGACGATCCAGAGCGGGCCGCGCTCGCCGGTCTCGATCAGCCGGCGCGCTTCGTCATTGGTGGAGTCGATCGCCTCGAGCGCCAGAAGTCGGACGCCCCGCGCGCGCGCAATGGGACCCAATTGCACGCGCGCGCCTCGTTTAGAACAGCGACTTGGCGGCGGCGCTCGCGGCGTCCATGAGCGGAGCCGGATAGAGCCAGAAGCCAAGCATGGCGATGGTGGAGACCGCGAGCACGCCGCGAATCGCGAGCGGCGAGCGATCGAAACCGGGGGCCGGCTCGTCGAAATACATCACCTTGACGACCCGCAGATAATAGAAGGCGGCCACGGCGCTCGCGAGCACGCCGATGACGGCGAGCGGATAGAGGCCGGCGTCCACGGCGGCGAGCAGCACGTAATATTTCGCGAAGAAGCCGGCGAGCGGCGGAATGCCCGCGAGCGAGAACATCAGCATGGCCAGAAAGAAGGCCATCACGCCATTGGTGCGCGACAGGCCGGCCAGATCCGCAATCTTCTCGACGTTTCTGCCATTGACGCGCATGGCGAGGATCGCCGCGAAGGAGCCGAGCGTCATCACCAGATAGACGGCGAGATAAATGATCACGCCCTTCACGCCCGCCTCATTTCCGGCCGCGAGGCCGATGAGCGCGAAGCCCATGTGGCCGATCGAGGAATAGGCCATCAGCCGCTTGATGTTGTTCTGGCCGATGGCGGCGAAGGAGCCGAGCAGCGTCGAGGCGATGGCCAGGAACACGATGATCTGCCGCCACTGCACGGTGATCGCGGGGAAAGCGGTGATCACCACGCGGACGGTGATGGCGACGGCGGCCATCTTAGCGGCCGAGGCGAAGAAGGCCGTGACCGGGGTCGGCGCGCCCTCGTAGACGTCGGGCGTCCACATATGGAACGGCGCAGCCGACATTTTGAACGCGAGGCCCGCAAGCACGAAGACAAGGCCGAAGATCACGCCGACCGGCGGCGAATTGGTCACCGCCTGGGCGATGCCTTCAAAGGACACGGTGCCGGAAAAGCCATAGAGCAGCGACGAGCCATAGAGCATCATGCCGGAAGAAAGCGCGCCGAGCACAAAATACTTCAGGCCAGCCTCGGAGGCGCGTCCGTCGTCGCGCGCGAAGGCCGCCATCACATAAAGCGCGAGTGACATCAGTTCGAGGCCGAGATAGAGCGCGATCAGGTTGTCAGCCGAGATCAGCAGCATCATGCCGAGCGTCGAAAGGATCACGAGGACCGGATATTCGAACTTCTCGAGGCCGTTGCGTTGCAGCCAGTCGACGGACATCAGGATCGACGCCATGGCGCCGATGAGCGTCAGGGCCTTGACGAAGCGCGAAAAGGCGTCGTCGATAAAGGCGCCGTCGAAGACCGCCGTATCTCCCCCCTTGGTGGAGAGCACGATGGCGAGCAACGCAAGGCCGAGAACCCCGACCGCCAGTTCGTCGACGAGGCTGAAGCCGCGCTCGCCGCGCCAGGCGCCAATGAGGATCAGGACCATCACGCCGACGGCGAGGATGACCTCGGGAAGGAAGTGAAGCGCGAGTTCTGCGAGGAAAGACATTTGAGGCTGTCCGTCAGTGGCCGGCGGCGGCGAGCTTCACCGCATCGAGCAGCGCCGTATGCGATTGGATGAGATTGTCGACCGACGCTTGCGTCGAGGCCAGGATCTGCCCCGGCAGCACGCCGTAGTAGACCGTCAGCAGCACGAGGGGGGCGAAAATCGCGATCTCGCGGGGCGTGAGGTCCACCATGTCCTTCAGGCTCGCCTTCTCCAGCGCGCCGAAGACGACGCGGCGGTAGAGATAGAGCGCATAGGCCGCCGAGAAGATGACGCCGCTCGTCGCGAAAAGCGCCACCCAGCTATTGGCTTTGAACGCTCCAGCGAGCGAAAGGAACTCGCCGATGAACCCCGTCGTGCCCGGCAGGCCGACATTGGCCATGGTGAAGAGCATAAAGACGAAGGCGTAGATCGGCATGCGGTTGACGAGCCCGCCATAGGCGGCGATCTCGCGGGTGTGCATGCGGTCGTAGATGACGCCGACGCAAAGGAAGAGCGCGCCCGACACGAAGCCGTGCGAGATCATCTGGAACATCGCGCCCTGCACGCCCTGCGCATTCATCGTGAAGAGGCCCATGGTCACATAGCCCATGTGAGCGACCGACGAATAGGCGATGAGCTTCTTGATGTCTTCCTGCACCAGCGCCACGAGCGAGGTGTAGACGATGGCGATGACCGACATCGCATAGACCAGCGGCGCGAAGGAGACCGACGCGTCGGGGAACATCGGCAGCGAGAAGCGGATGAAGCCGTAGCCGCCCATCTTCAGTAGGATCGCCGCCAGGATCACCGAGCCTGCCGTCGGCGCCTCGACGTGCGCGTCAGGGAGCCAGGTGTGCACCGGCCACATCGGCATCTTCACCGCGAAAGAGGCGAAGAAGGCGAGCCACAGCCAGGTCTGCATTTCCTTGGGGAAATCGGTCTTGAGCAGCACCGTGATGTCGGTGGTGTGCGCCTGATTGTACATCGCAAGGATCGCGATGAGCATGAGCAGCGAACCGGCGAGCGTGTAGAGAAAGAACTTGAAGCTCGCATAGACGCGGCGCTTGCCGCCCCAGATGCCGATGATGAGGAACATCGGAATGAGGCCGCCCTCGAAGAAGAGGTAGAACAGCACGAGATCCAGCGCGCAGAACACGCCGATCATCAGCGTCTCGAGCACGAGGAAAGCGATCATATATTCTTGCACACGCTTCGTGACCGACTCGAAGGACGCCAGGATCGCGAAGGGCATGACGAAGGTCGTGAGCAGCAGCAGCGGCATGGAGAAGCCGTCGACGCCCATCTTGTAGCTCAGCCCAGAGCCGAACCAGTTCTTCTCCTCGACGAACTGGAAGGCGGCGTTCGACGGATCGAAGCCCATCCAGACATAGAGGGAGAGCGCAAAGGTCGCGAGCGTCGTCAAAAGCGTCGCCCAGCGGATATTCCGCAGCGTCGCTTCATCCTCGCCCCGCTGCGTCAGCAGGAACGCGGCGCCAACCAGCGGCAGAAAGGTAAGGCCGGATAGAATGCCGAACCCGAACATCAGCGAAGCCCTCCGGCGACGAACCAAGTGACGATGGCGGCGACGCCGATCAGCATGGCGAAAGCATAGTTGTAGATGTATCCCGTCTGCAGGCGCACCGCGATGCGCGCGCCGTCGGCCACGCGCGCGGCGACGCCGTCAGGGCCGAGCCCGTCGATGATGGCGCCGTCGCCGCCCTTCCAGAACAGCCGCCCGATCTTGAAGGCGGGCCGCACGAAGATGGCGTCGTAGAGCTCGTCGAAATACCACTTGTTGAGCAGGAACCGGTAGAGGCGCGGCAGCGCTTCCGCCAGCTTCTGCGCCGTGCCGGGCGCGAGGATGTAGACGTAAAGTGCGACGAGGAAACCGAGCGCCATCATCGCCGACGGCGCAAAGCCGACCCAGCCCGGGATCTCGTGACGGGCATGGAGAATGTGGTTGTGCTCGCCCGTAAACAGCGCGCCCTTCCAGAATTCATTGTAGTCGTGGCCGGCGAAATAGGGCTCGAAGAGATAGCCTGCGCCGATGGCGCCGAGCGCCAGAACGGCCAGCGGGATCAACATGGCGACCGGCGACTCGTGTGGCGCATGATCGCCATGGCCATGATGGCCGTGGTCGTCTTGATGCGCATGGTCGTCGTGATGCGCATGGGCGTGGCTATCCGCGCCCTGGGGATGAGCGAGGGCGGCTGCGGTCGGCTCGTCTTCCGCGTGACTCTCCGGGATCTCATGGGTCGCGCGGTGACCGAAGAAGGTCATGAACACGAGACGCCAGGAATAGAAGGACGTCAGACCGGCCGCGACCACCGTCGAGACGAAGCCGAGCCATGCCGCCGTGCTGTGCTCGCCCGCGGCATAGGCCGCTTCGATGATCCCGTCCTTCGAGAAGAAGCCGGCAGTGCCGATCTCGGTGTGCGGGATGCCGAAGCCGGTGAGCGCCAGCGTGCCGATCGTCATCATGGCGAAGGTGAAGGGAATGTCCTTGCGCAGCCCGCCCATGTTGCGCATGTCCTGCTCATGGTGCATCGCATGGATCACCGAGCCGGCGCCCAGGAACAGCAGGGCCTTGAAGAAGGCGTGGGTGAACAGGTGGAAGATGCCGAGGGAATAGGCCCCGACGCCTTCGGCGACGAACATATAGCCGAGCTGCGAACAGGTCGAATAGGCGATCACGCGCTTGATGTCGTTTTGGACGAGGCCGACCGTCGCCGCGAAGAAGGCGGTGACCGCGCCGATCAGCGTCACGAATTCGAGCGCGGCGGGCGCATGTTCGAAGATCGGCGACAGCCGCGCCACCATGAACACGCCGGCGGTCACCATGGTGGCGGCGTGGATGAGCGCGGAGACCGGCGTCGGGCCCTCCATCGCGTCCGGAAGCCAGGTGTGCAGGAAGAACTGCGCCGATTTGCCCATCGCGCCGATGAACAGCAGGAAGGCGGCGATCGTCAGCGCGTCGACGTCGAGGCCGAAAACATGAATCGGCTTGCCCTCGAGGCCCGGAACCGCGGCGAAAACTTCGTTGAAGCTCAGCGACTGCGTGAGCTGAAAGACGAGGAAGATGCCGAGCGCGAAGCCGAAATCGCCGACACGGTTGACGACGAAGGCCTTGATCGCGGCGGCGCAGGCCGAGGGCTTTTCGTACCAGAAGCCGATGAGCAGATAGGAGGCGAGACCGACCCCCTCCCAGCCAAAGAACATCTGCACCAGATTATCGGCCGTCACCAGCATCAGCATGGCGAAGGTGAAGAGCGACAGATAGGCGAAGAAGCGCGGCCGCGACGGATCTTCGTGCATGTATCCGACCGAATAGAGATGCACGAGGCTCGACACGGTGGTGACGACGACCAGCATGACGGCCGTCAGCGTATCGACGCGCAACGCCCAGTCGACCTTGAGGGCGCCGACGGTCATCCAATTGCCGAGAACCGGCGTGAAGCCGTGATTATGACCCAGCGCCACGTCGAAGAAGACGATCCACGACATCGCGGCCGAGGCGAAGAGCAGGCCCGTCGTGACGAGCTCCGAAGGGCGCGGCCCGATCTTCCGCCCGAAGGCGCCAGCGATCAGGAAGCCGAGCAGCGGCAGGAAGACGATTGCTTGGATCATCGCTTTGGATCAGCCCTTCAAGGAATTGATGTCTTCGACCGCGATGGTGCCGCGGTTGCGATAGAAGGCGACGAGGATCGCGAGGCCGATGGCGGCCTCCGCAGCGGCGACGGTGAGCACGAAGAGCGCGAACACCTGGCCGACGAGATCGCCGAGCGACTGCGAGAAGGCGACGAAGTTCAGGTTCACCGACAGAAGGATCAACTCCACCGACATGAGGATGACGATGATGTTCTTCCTGTTCAGGATGATGCCGGCCACGCCGAGCGTGAACAGGATCGCGGCGACGACGAGGTAATGCGTGAGGCCGATGGTCATGTAAGCTTCCTCGTTAGACGCCGGTCCGGAACGGGACCTTCTTGATCTCGATCACGTTCTTGCGGTTGCGCGCGTTCTGTTCGTCGATCTTCTGGCGCTTGACGTTGGGCTTGTGATGCAGCGTCAGCACAATTGCGCCGATCATGGCGGTGAGCAGCACCAGCGCAGACGCCTGGAAGAAGATCACGTATTTTGTATAGAGCACCTGCCCCAGCGCCGCCGTGTTGGAGACATTGGCGGCGATCGGCGTCTCCAGCAAAGCCTTCGCATTCTCGGCTGGTTGCCAGCCGACCGCGACCATGCCGAGTTCGGCGAGCACGACGACGCCAACTGCGGCGCCAACCGGGAGATATTTGGCGAAGCCCTGCTTGAGCTCGGCGAAGTCCACGTCGAGCATCATGACGACGAAGAGGAACAGCACCGCCACGGCGCCGACATAGACCACGATCAAGATCATGGCCAGGAATTCCGCGCCCGCGAGCAGGAAGAGACCCGCGCCGTTGCAGAAGGCGAGGATGAGAAACAGCACCGAATGCACCGGATTGCGGGCGAAGATCACCACGCTGGCCGACGCGATCATGATCGTCGCGAAGATGTAGAAAAATACAGCCGCCACGGCCTCATCCTCTCGTATTGAGCGCGCGGCGTGAGCCGCGGCTCGCGTTCGTTTGTTACCGGTAGGGCGAATCCAGCGCGATGTTGCGCGCGATCTCGCGTTCCCAGCGTGCGCCGTTCTCGAGCAGGCGCTCCTTGGTGTAATAGAGCTCCTCGCGCGTTTCCGTCGCGAATTCCTGGTTCGGCCCCTCGACGATGGCGTCGACCGGGCAGGCCTCCTGGCAATAGCCGCAATAGATGCACTTCACCATGTCGATGTCGTAGCGCGTCGTCCGGCGGGTGCCGTCATTGCGGCGCGGGCCGGCCTCGATGGTGATCGCCTGCGCCGGGCAGATCGCCTCGCAGAGCTTGCAGGCGATGCATCGCTCCTCGCCATTGGGATAGCGGCGCAGCGCGTGCTCGCCGCGGAACCGCGGCGACTGCGGATTGCGCTCGTGCGGATAGTTGATCGTCGCCTTCGGCTTGAAGAAGTAGCGCATCGACAGCAGGAAGGCGCCGACGAACTCGGAGAGGAAAAGCGACTTGGCGGCTTGGTCTAGTCTCATGACGGGCCCTTAGCTCGCGACAGCTCCGCCGCCAAACTGCAGCACGGCGGCGACGATAATCACCATGGCCAGCGAGATCGGCAGGAAGACCTTCCAGCCCAGACGCATCAGCTGATCGTAGCGGTAGCGCGGGACGAAGGCCTTCACCATGGCGAAGAAGAAGAAGAAGAAGCTGACCTTCAGGATGAACCAGATCACGCCCGGCACCCAGGTGAAGGGCGCGATGTTGGCCGGCGGCAGCCAGCCGCCGAAGAAAAGGATCGTCAGCAGCGCGCACATGGTGCAGATCGCGACATATTCGGCGAGCATGAACAGCACGTAAGGCGTCGCCGAATATTCGATCATGAAGCCCGCGACGAGCTCGGACTCGGCTTCGACGAGGTCGAAGGGCGGTCGGTTCGTTTCAGCGAGCGCCGAAACGAAGAAGATGATGAACATCGGGAACAGGCGCAGCCAATACCAGCCGGCCATGCCATAGGGCGTGTCCTGCGCCCGCACGATCTCCGTCAGATTCAGCGACCCGGCGCAGAGCAGCACGGTGATGATGACGAAGCCGATGGAGACTTCGTACGACACCATCTGCGCCGCCGAACGCAGCGCCGACAGGAAGGGGTATTTCGAGTTCGACGCCCAGCCGCCCATGATGACGCCATAAACGCCGAGCGACGACAGCGCGAAAATATAAAGAATGCCGACATTGATGTCGCCGACGACCCAGCCGTCCGCAACGGGCATCACCGCCCAGGCGGCGATGGAGAGCGTCGCCATGATGAAGGGCGCGAACAGGAAGACGCCCTTGTTCGCCGTGTCCGGAATCACCGGCTCCTTCAGCGCGAACTTGATGAAGTCGGCGAAGCTCTGCAGCAGTCCCCAGGGGCCGACGACGTTCGGGCCGCGGCGCAGCTGCACGGCCGCCCAGATCTTGCGGTCCGCCAGAATGACGTAGGCCACATAGATCAGCAGCACGACCGCGATCAGCACACTCTTGATGATCGCGAGCAGAACGGGGCTCTCCGCGAGATAGGCCGTTATGGCGTTCCAGGCTTCTGACACGTGATCGCTCCTATTCCGCCGCCTGCTTCAGCCGGCCCTGCGCGAGGGCCGAGCATTCCGCCATGACCGCCGAGGCGCGCGCGATCGGATTGGTGAGATAGAAATCGCCGATCGCCGCAACGAAGGGGTCCTTCATGGCGACCGCGGGATGATTGGCGAGCTTGCCGATATCGCCCGCCTGGCCGGCCTCGATCTGGTCGATGCGCGCGAAATGCGGGTGCTCCAGGACGAGCTTCTTGCGCAATTCTGCAAGCGAGTCGAAGGGCAGCGCCTGACCCAGGACCGCCGACAGCGCGCGCAGGATCGCCCAGTCTTCGCGGGCCTCGCCCGGCGGGAAGACGACGCGCGACGCAAGCTGCACGCGGCCCTCGGTATTGACGTAGAGACCCGACTTCTCGGTATAGGCGGCGCCAGGCAGGATCACGTCCGCGCGATGCGCGCCGCGGTCGCCATGCGTGCCGATGTAGACGACGAAGGCGCCCGGGGCGATCGCGATCTCATCGGCGCCGAGGTTGAACAGCAGATCGAGCGCCCCCGCCTTGGCCATGGCCTCGGCGTCCAGGCCGCCGGCGCCGGGCGTGCAGCCGAGATCGAGCGCGCCGACGCGCGACGCCGCCGTATGCAGGATGGAGAAGCCGTTCCAGCCGTCGCTGACGCCCCCGAGCTTTTGCGCAGCCTGGGCGGCAAGGGCCAGAATGGCGTCGCCGTCGGGACGCGAAATGGCGCCCTGCCCCACGATCACCAGAAGCTTGCCGACGGGCTTGCCTTCCTGAATGAATCGCAGCAGCGAGTCCGCGCCCGCGCCGAGGTAATCGTAGTCGTAGGTGAGATCCGCCTTCTCGCCGATGACGGAAATCTTGAAGTCGCCTTTCAGCCAGCGCTTGCGGATGCGGGCGTTGAGAACGGGCGACTCCTTGCGCGGATTAGCGCCGACGACGAGCAGCGCGTCCGCGTGATCGATGCCGGCGACAGTCGCATTGAAAAGATACGACGCGCGGCCGAATTTCGGATCGAGCTTGGCCCCGTCCTGCCGGCAGTCCAGATTGGGCGAACCGAGCTGCTGCATGAGCAGCTTCAGCGCAAAGGTCTCTTCGACCGCCGCAAGGTCGCCAACAATCGCGCCAGTCCGCGCGGGCGCCGTCGTCTTGCGCTTCGCGGCGATGGCGGCGAAGGCCTCCTGCCACGTCGCCGGACGTAGCCGGCCGTTCTCGCGCACATAGGGGCGATCCAGACGCTGCGTCTTCAGACCGTCGACAATCTGGCGCGTCTTGTCTGAGATCCATTCCTCGTTCACGAGGTCGTTGACGCGCGGCAGAATGCGGATCACTTCGCGGC
This sequence comes from Methylocystis echinoides, assembly GCF_040687965.1. Lineage (NCBI taxonomy): Bacteria > Pseudomonadati > Pseudomonadota > Alphaproteobacteria > Hyphomicrobiales > Methylocystaceae > Methylocystis > Methylocystis echinoides. The sequence goes on along the minus strand of NZ_CP156084.1, from coordinate 2,703,422 downwards.
CGCGCGAGTCGACGCGGATCGCCGAGCCGAGCGCGTCCATGACGTCGACGGTCTCGGTCTTCTGATATTCCCACGGACGCGCGCGGAAGCTCTGCGGCTTCGGCAGCAGCGCGCCAACCGGGCAGAGATCGGCGACATTGCCCTGAAGCTCCGAGGTCATCGCGCTTTCGAGGTAAGTCGTAATCTCCATATCCTCGCCGCGGCCGATGGCGCCCATGTCGCCCGTGCCCGCGACTTCGGCGGTGAAGCGGACGCAACGCGTGCAGTGGATGCAGCGGTTCATCTCGGTCTTGACGAGAACGCCGATATATTTGTCCTCGACGGCGCGCTTGTTTTCATGGAAACGCGACGAGTCGCCGCCGAAGGCCAGCGCCTGATCCTGAAGATCGCATTCGCCGCCCTGATCGCAGATCGGGCAGTCGAGCGGATGGTTGACGAGCAGAAACTCCATCACGCCTTCGCGCGCCTTCTTCACCATGGGCGATTTGGTGAAGACTTCCGGCGGCGCGCCGTTCGGGCCGGGACGCAGATCCTTGACCGACATGGCGCAGGAGGCCTGCGGCTTGGGCGGACCGCCCTTTACCTCGACGAGGCACATGCGGCAATTGCCGGCGATGGACAGGCGCTCGTGATAGCAGAAGCGCGGCACCTCGGCGCCCGCCTGCTCGCAAGCCTGGAGAAGCGTGAACTCTCCCGGAACGTCCACTTCGACGCCGTCGACGAGAATCTTTGTCACTTCGCTCTCTCCGAAGTCGTAATGCGCTTGTTCATGATCATTCCGCCGCCTCGCGCACGGGCTCCGGATGCGGATTGGCCGAATATTGATCGATGCGTTGCTCGATCACGTCGCGGAAATGCGCGATGAGGCCCTGGATCGGCCAGGCGGCCGCGTCGCCGAGCGCGCAAATGGTGTGGCCCTCGATCTGCTTCGACACGTCGAAAAGCATATCGATCTCTTTTTTGTGGGCGCGGCCTTCGACCATGCGCTGCACGACGCGATACATCCAGCCGGTGCCTTCGCGGCAGGGCGTGCACTGGCCGCAGCTCTCGTGCTTGTAGAAATAAGCGAGCCGCGCGATGGCGCGGATGATGTCCGTGGATTTGTCCATGACGATCACCGCCGCCGTGCCGAGGCCCGAGCCGAGCTTCACCAGGCTGTCGAAGTCCATCGGGCAATCGATGATCTGATGCGCCGGCACGCAGCGCACCGACGAGCCGCCCGGAATGACCGCGAGGAGATTGTCCCAACCGCCGCGGACGCCGCCGCAATGGGCGTCGATCAATTCGCGGAAGGAGATCGACATCGCCTCTTCGACATTACAGGGCCGGTTGACGTGGCCGGAAATCGAAAAGAGCTTGGTGCCGGTGTTGTTGGGCTTGCCGATGCCGGCGAACCAGGCCGGACCGCGCCGCAGGATGGTGGGGACGACCGCAATCGATTCGACGTTGTTCACCGTCGTCGGGCAGCCGTAAAGGCCGACATTGGCTGGGAACGGCGGCTTCAGGCGCGGCATGCCCTTCTTGCCTTCGAGGCTCTCGATCAGCGCGGTCTCCTCGCCGCAGATGTAAGCGCCGGCGCCATGATGAACGTAGAGGTCGAATGGATAGCCGTGGACATTGTTCTTGCCGATGAGGTTGGCCTCATAGGCCTCGTCGACCGCCTTCTGCAGCGCGACGCGCTCCGCGATGAATTCGCCGCGCACGTAAATATAGCAGGCGTGCGCGCCCATGGCGTAGCTCGCGACCAGCGCGCCCTCGACCAGCGTATGCGGGTCGTTGCGCATGATCTCACGGTCTTTGCAGGTGCCGGGCTCCGACTCGTCGGCGTTGATGACGAGATAATGCGGGCGCTTGGGGTCGACGTCCTTGGGCATGAAGGACCATTTGAGGCCCGTCGAGAAGCCGGCGCCGCCGCGGCCGCGCAGGCCCGACGCCTTCACCTCTTCGATGATCTTGTCGCGGCCCCTGGCGAGCAGCGCCTTGGTGTTGTCCCACTGGCCGCGCGCCCGGGCGCCCGCCAGCGACCGGTCGCCGAGGCCGTAAAGATTTGTGAAAATGCGATCTGAATCGGAGAGCATGATGTCTTTCCCCTCCGCTTATTTCTGGCTGTAGAGCGAGGTGAGGCTCGTCAGCCCGCCCTCGGGCTCCGAGGAAACGCGGCCCTTTTGGGAGCCGGTCTTCACCGGGCGGCCGGCGGCGAGATCGTCGAGCAGCTTCTCGAAGCTCTCGGCGGTGAGGTCTTCGTAGTAATCGTCGTTGATCTGCACCATGGGCGCGTTGCAGCAGGCCCCCAGACATTCGACTTCGAGCCAGGAGAACAGACCGTCGGCCGTCACCTTGCGCTGCGGGCCGACTCGGCGTTCCAGGACCTTGATGAGATCGTCCGAGCCGCACAGCATGCAGGGCGTGGTGCCGCACAGCTGGATGTAAAATTTGCCAACCGGCTCGAGGTTGAACATCGTGTAGAAGGTCGCGACCTCGAGCACGCGGATCTTCGGCATGCCCAACGTTTCAGCGACCTTCTCGATCGCCTTCTGCGGCAGCCAGTAATCGTTCTGCTTCTGCGCCTGCCACAGGGCCGGCACGACCGCGGAGGCCTGACGGCCGTCGGGATATTTGGCGATCTGCTTTTCGAGCCACGCCTTGTTTTCAGGCGTGAACTCGAAGCTCTCGGGCTGGTTCTCGGCGAGACGACGGACGGACATTAGCGATCGACCTCCCCGAAGACGATATCGAGCGAGCCGAGGATCGCCGAGACGTCGGCGAGCATGTGGCCCTTACACATGAAATCCATGGACGCGAGATGCGCGAAGCCCGGCGCGCGGATCTTGCAGCGATACGGCTTGTCGCCGCCGTCCGACACCAGATAGACGCCGAATTCGCCCTTGGGGGCTTCGACCGCCGCATAGACCTCGCCGGCGGGCACGTGGAAGCCTTCGGTGAAAAGTTTGAAGTGATGGATGAGCGCCTCCATGGAGCGCTTCATCTCGCCGCGCGAGGGCTGCGTGATCTTGTGGTTGGGCGTGAGCACGGGGCCACGGCCGTCGGCGCGCATCAGCTTCTCGACGCACTGCTTGATGATGTAGGTCGACTGCCGCATCTCCTCCATGCGGATCACCGCGCGGTCGTAGCAGTCGCCGTTCTTGCCTACGGGGATGTCGAATTCCATCTCCTCATAGCACTCGTAGGGCTGCGCCTTGCGCAGGTCCCAGGCGGCGCCGGAGCCGCGCACCATGACGCCCGAAAAGCCCCACTTCCATGCGTCTTCGAGCGAAATCACGCCGATGTCGACGTTGCGCTGCTTGAAGATGCGGTTCTCGATGAAGAGCTCTTCGAGATCGTCGCAGACCTTGAGGAAGGGATCGCAGAAGGCGCCGATGTCCTCGACGAGCTGGTCGGGCAGATCGCGCGCGACGCCGCCCGGACGGAAATAATTCGCGTGCATGCGCGCGCCGGAAGCGCGCTCATAGAACACCATGAGCTTTTCGCGCTCTTCGTAGCCCCACAGCGGCGGGGTCAGCGCGCCGACGTCCATCGCCTGCGAGGTGACATTCAGGAGATGCGACAGCAGGCGGCCGATCTCGGCGTAGAGAACGCGAATGAGCTGACCGCGGCGCGGAACTTCCACGTCGAGCAGGCGCTCGATCGCAAGGCAGAAGGCGTGCTCCTGATTCATCGGCGCGCAATAGTCGAGCCGATCGAAGTAAGGCACGTTCTGCAGATAGGTGCGCGCCTCCATCAGCTTCTCGGTGCCGCGGTGCAGGAAGCCCACATGCGGATCGACGCGCTCGACGACTTCGCCGTCGAGTTCGAGGATCAGGCGCAGAACGCCGTGCGCAGCCGGATGCTGCGGGCCGAAGTTGATGTTGAAGTTGCGCAGACCCTGGGAGTCGGGCTTGGCGGGGGCGGCTGTTAGATCGTTCATCTGCGACGCGCTCACTTGCTCGCCTTCTCGTCGCCGGGCAGGTCGTATTGCACGCCCTCCCACGGCGAGAGGAAATCGAAGTTGCGGTATTCCTGCTGGAGGCGCACGGGCTCATAGACGACGCGCTTGCGCTCGTCGTCGTAGCGCACCTCGACATAGCCCGTCATCGGGAAGTCCTTGCGCAGCGGATGGCCGTCGAAGCCATAGTCGGTCATGATGCGGCGCAGGTCCGGATGGCCCGAGAAGATCACGCCGAATAGATCGTAGGTCTCGCGCTCGTACCAGTCGGCGCCGGGAAAGAGCGGGACCAGCGAGGCGACGGGCGTCTCTTCGGCCGCCGGCGTCTTGATGCGGATGCGGCGATTGTGTTTCGGCGACTGAAAATGCGCCACGACCTCGAAGCGCTCATCACGCTCGGGATAATCCGCCGCCGTCACGTCGATGAAATTGACGAAGAGGCATTCCGGATCGTCGCGCAGATAGGTTGCGACGTCGATCCAGCGGTCACGCGCGATCGTGAGCGTGAGTTCGCCGTAAGCGACCTTCGCGCCCGTGACCGCGCCGGGAAGAGCGCCGCTGATCCGCGCGCCGAGAGTTTCCAGTTCAGCCGACATCCGTCACTTTCCCTTAAGCCCGCGCGTCGCCACGCGCCCTCTTCCCGCCCGCGGGAAGAGGGAAACACTCACCGCTCGATCGTGCCCGTGCGGCGGATCTTCTTCTGCAACAGCAGCATGCCGTAGACCAGCGCCTCCGCCGACGGCGGGCAGCCCGGAACGTACACGTCGACGGGAATCACGCGGTCGCAGCCGCGCACCACCGAATAGGAATAGTGGTAATAGCCGCCGCCATTGGCGCAGGAGCCCATGGAGATGACGTAGCGAGGCTCCGGCATCTGGTCATAGACCTTACGCAGCGCCGGGGCCATCTTGTTGGTCAGCGTGCCGGCGATGATGATGCAGTCCGACTGGCGTGGGCTCGCGCGCGGCGCGAAGCCGAAGCGCTCGAGATCGTAGCGCGGCATGGCCGCCTGGATCATCTCCACTGCGCAGCAGGCGAGGCCGAAGGTCATCCACATCAGCGAGCCCGTGCGCGCCCAGTTGATGACGTCGTCCGTCGCCGTGACGAAGAAGCCCTTGTCGGCGAGCTCTTCGTTGATCTGCAAAAAGAACGGGTCGTCCGAGCCCACCGGCTTGCCGGTGCGCGGATCGATGAGGCCCTTGGGCTGCGGGGCGACGAGCGTCCCGCCCTGGTTCGTGATCAATCCCATTCCAGCGCTCCCTTGCGCCACTCATAGACGAATCCGACGGTCAGCACGCCGAGGAAAACCATCATCGACCAGAAACCGAAGGCCCCGGCCTCCTTGAAGGCGACGGCCCAGGGAAAGAGAAAGGCCACTTCGAGATCGAACACGATGAAGAGCAGCGACACGAGATAGAAGCGCACGTCGAATTTCATGCGCGAATCGTTGAACGGATTGAAGCCGCACTCATAGGCGGAGAGCTTCTCCGGATCGGGCGCCTTGAAGGCGAGCAGGAAGGGCGCGACGAGCAGCGCGCCGGAGATGATCGCGGAGAGCGCGATGAAAATCACCAGCGGCATGTATTGTTCGAGCAGCATCGGCATGGGTCGTGTCCGGTCGGTCCGACGGTGCGGCGGGGCGAGGGCCGCTTTCTTGGGAGCTCCACCTTAGAAAAGCTCCAGGCCGCGGGTTCCGTAACAAAGCCCCTTGTGCAAAGCAAGAGACAAGGACGGCTGGTCCGCAGTTATGTCGATTTCGTCGCAGGGTTGGCCCGCGCCGGCGGCGGCTTACGGCTCCCGGCCTTCCGCGAGGGTGTCCGCAAGGAAGGCGGCCGCCGTCATCTCGGCGAACCGCGCCTCCCGGCGCGCCAGCGCCTCAGGGTCGGCGCCCCAGGCCCGCATCTGAAAGTCCTCGTCGATATGGGCGGCCCCCCAGGCCGTCGCAAGGTCTATTTCATTCAATGCCTTGGCGAGCGCGAGAATCAGCGAGCCGGTCAGAGTCGTCATGACGTGCAGCGCCGCGAGCCGCAGCGGGGCCCCCTGCCCCTCGCCGACAAAGGCGCGCACGGCGCGACCGAGCGCGGCGACCGATTCTTCGGGCTGCGCCGTAAACATCACCCCTTCCGCCAGCGCCAGCCTTGCGCCGAGCTTGTCGCGGGCGAAGGCGAGCAGCGGGTCCCAGGCGGCCGACTGCGCCGCAACAAGGCTCTCCGGCTCCCCGGCGCGGTAGCAGAGCATGTCGGAGCCCGCGTATCTGACGAGTTCGGCCTCGACTTCGGCCATTTGCTGCGCCACGCCGTCGAGCGCCGTATTCACCAGACGGGTGAGCGGCATGCTCGCCGGGTCGATCGTCTCCCCCTGCGCGGCCCATTCCGCGGCCATGGCCTCGGCGAGCCGTCGCGAGGGCACGACGAGCCGGCGCTTGGCCGGCGTATTCACCGGGCGCCCGTCGAGCAGAATTGAGAAGCCGTTCGCCTCCGCGCCGACGGTCGCCTCCTTGTAGAAGCGCTTCGGCAACGGCCGCGCGGGGTCGCGCGCCGCCTTCACCGGGTCGCGCTCGCTCTCGGGGACGAAGAAGTCGGCGTCGAAGCCGGTTGGGTCTTGGGGCATTTCTCAGCTCCTGGAAGCGAGGGTCGGGGGCCCGACCGCGCCATGTCCGCGCTCGTTGAGGGCGTCCACGCCCGGCCCGAAGTCGGCCATGACGCGGCTCAGCGAACCGGGACGTCCTCACGCGTCGGGCGCATCCTCGATCGGGTCATAGTGTTTCAAATCGAAGCCGAAGAGGTCCCAGCTCTTTTGCATATGCTCGGGCAGCGGGGCGGTCACGTCCAGCGTCCCGCCCTTCGGGTGCGGCAGAACGAGCCGCCGCGCCAGCAAATGGAGCTTGCGCTCGAGCCCGTCCGGCATGGCGCGCAGCGGGTCGCGGCGGCGCACGTCGTCCTCGGGGCGGCGCCCATATTTCGGATCGCCGAAGATCGGGTGGCCGATCGCCTCGGCATGGGCGCGCAGCTGATGCGTGCGGCCGGTCAAGGGCTTCATCGACAGCCAGGCGCAGCGCGGCGCCACTTTGTCGACGATGGCGTAATAGGTCAGCGAATGCTGGGCGTCGGCGTCGCCATGTTTGGCGATCCGCATCTTTTCCAGATCGCGCCCGGCCCCGCGGGTTTTCTCCATGCCGGGCCCTTTGGCGAGGTAGAGCGAAATCCGGCCCTGCGCCGGCTTGGGCACGCCCTCGACCAACGCCCAGTAGATCTTCTTCGCCTGCCTCGAGCGAAAAATCTCGCCGAGATCCGCCGCCATGCGCCGACTCTTGGCCACGAGCAGCACGCCGGACGTGTCGCGGTCCAGGCGGTGAACCAGGACCGGGCGCGAATCGCCCTTGGCCAACGCTTCCAGCATGCCGTCGATATGGCGTTTCTGGCCGGAGCCGCCCTGCGTCGCGAGGCCGAAGGGCTTGTTGAGCACCATCAAGTCCTTGTCCTCGAACAAGGTCATCGCCCGAATCGCCGCGACGTCCTCGGGCGCCGCGCGCTTGACGGCCGGGCTCGCGGGCGGCTCGATCTTGAGCGGCGGCACGCGGACCTTCTGGCCGATCTCCAGCCGGGAGGAGGTCTCGACGCGTTTGCCGTCGACGCGCACCTCGCCCTTGCGGCATATTTTGGCGAGATGGGACAGGGCGAGCGTGGGGTAGCGTCGCTTGAACCAGCGGTCGACGCGCATCCCCGCCTCGTCCTCGGTGACGGTCGTCGTGGTTACGCCCACGCCTTTGGTCTCGGGCGCGCTCATGCGGCCTCTCGCTTCGCGGTGAGAAATAACGGCATGCCGCCTTATGGCCCAAAGCCCGCCCTATTGTCGATGGCGAGGAAATCGGATGCACAAGGCGCTCGCGGCGATTGCCGGACTTATCATGGGCTACCTCGCCGGCGCGGTCGGCGGCGCCTTGCTGGTCGACGTCTTCTCCGGCAACACACATGACCTGGCCTTGGAAGCCGTTATGACCGGCGCCTTCGTGACCGGCCCGGTTGGAGCCGCGTTCGGGATGACCGCCGCGCTCTTTTGGGCGCGTAGGACCCGTTGATAGGGCGCCTTAGCCGCGCTCTTCCCCCATCGCGCCGCCTCCGGTAATCTCGCCGCAACCATCCCGCGAGAGTCCCCATGCAAGAGCGTTCCGGCGAAGTTGCCCTGTTCGACCGCGCGGTTCTGGATTCGCGAATAGCCTTTGTCTCGGCGAGTTTTCTGCTGGCCTATGGGTTCGCGGCGCTGCTCGACCGCGTCGGCGCGCCGGAGCGGTTCGTCGCCGCCGCGCCGCCCTGGTTTACGGTCGTGGCGCTGGCGGCGCTGGGCTTCTTGCTCCATTCCATGCGGGTGTCTTTCTATTACGCCGGCGGGCGCGCAATTCCGGCCGCCTATGCGGGCTTCGCCAACGCCGCCGTCGTGGTTGCGCTGCTTTTGCCTTTCGCGACGCGGCTCGCCGGCCACAGCTGGGGGATTGGCGTGGTCTGCGGCGCCTTTCTCGGGCTTACGGTTGCGGCGCTCTATCTGGGGCCGCTGTTGCGCCGAACCGGCGTCTTCTCGCTCTCCGGCTTTCTCGCGGCGCGCTTCCGACGCACGCTGCCGCGTTTCGGCCTGGTTGCGGCCGTCGGCTTCTCCTCGGGCCTGCTCGCCGTCGCCGGAAGCCAGATGGCCGTCGACGCCCTCGTCGATCTGACAGGCGCGGGCCGGGTCTCCTCTGCCTTCACCGTTGCGGCGGCGGGCCTCGTTATTGCCGGACCCGGCGGGCTGGGCGCCGCGGTCTGGGCCGCGGCCGCGGCGGCGGGCGTGGCGTTGCTCGGCTTCGGCTGGCCGGTCGCCGCGCTCGAGGTTCAGGGCCGACTGCCTGTCGAGCTGTTCGGCGGCGCGGGCTGGCGCGAGGCCGCCGAGTTGTTCGCCGCCTGGAAGCTCATGCCGGACCCGATGGGCGTTTTCGTCGAGATCGGCGCCACCATCGCCATGGCGCTCGGCGTCGCCTCGCTCGCCCCGGTGCTCGCGCCGGCGGTGACGACCGAAAACGCCTCTTCGGCACGCTCTGCCGGCATTCTCGCCATAGGCTGGACGTTCCTCTTCGCCCTGCTCGTCGCAGCGGCCATCGCGGCGTCTGCCCTGAGCCTGGCGGCTTCCGTCTCGGGCCAGAGCGCCGAGCGTCTGCCCGCCTCGGTCTATGCCGCCAGCAGCCGAGGCCTTGTCGCCGTCTGCGACGCGCGGGCGCCCAGTCCCTCTCAGGCGCAGCGGGCCTGCGCTGCGCAAAAAATTGCGCCGGGCTCGCCGCTGACGCCGGCCAACGTCCGACCGATCGACGGCGATTACCTGCTCGGCGCCCTGCCCGGCGCCACCGATCTCGGCGCCGCCGCGGCGGGCCTCGTCGCCTCGGCGCTCGTCGCCTTCGGACTGCTGCTGGCGGCGATGGGCCTTCAGGCCTGTAGCGCCGCCCTGGGACATGACGCGCTCTATCGGCTGCGCGGAGAGATCGATCTCACGAGCCGCCGGCTCGCCCTCACCCGGCTCGCGCTCGTCCTCTTGGCCACCTGCGCCTATGTCGCGGGCGTGACGCAGATCGTCTCGCCCGGCGGGCTGATCGCGCTGGCGCTGGCCGTCGCGGCGTCCTGCGTCGCCCCCTCGCTCGCCCTCGCCTTCTGGGATCGGGCCGAGGATCGGGAGGCTTTTGCGGCGCTCATCGCCGGCGCCCTGACGCTCGCCGCCACGCTGGCCCTCGCCGGGCCGGCCCGCAAGATCGAGGCCTACGCCCTGGCCGGTCTCGCCGGCGCCGCGGTCGGCATGACGGCGGGCGTCGTTTCCGCCCTCGCCTCGGGCCAGGAGAAGCCATTGGCCCAGTCCTTCGTCCGCCGCATGCTCCATGGCGACGGCGAGATCGTCGCGCCGGACAAGGGCGCCTAGGCGGGAGCTTTCGCGCCCCTCCGCCGCCCCCTATCCTTTCCCGCGATTTCTGCTATATGGGACCGCGCACGCCCGGCCCAGCCGGGCGGCGCCGCTTTGAGGCGACCTCGCTGGACGACATCCCGGCCAAGGCCGCCCGCAGCGGACCACTCCCAACCAAAAGGAACGACGGATGTCGATCACGGCCGAGCGCAAGCAGGCGCTCATTAAGGAATATTCCACCAAAGCCGACGATACGGGCTCGCCCGAGGTCCAGGTCGCGATCCTGACGGAGCGCATCGTCAACCTCACCGAGCATTTCAAGACGCATGTGAAGGACAATCACTCGCGTCGCGGCCTGCTGAAGCTCGTCTCCCAGCGTCGCCAACTCCTCGATTACGTGAAGAAGCGGGACGAAGCCCGCTACAAGACGCTGATCGAGCGTTTGGGCATTCGCCGCTAAGAAGCCTTGCGAAAGCGGCGCGACGACAGGCGCCGCTTTCGCCTTTTGAAAGGGGGCCGACGCGCCCCAAACAGACCCAGCGCGAACACCGTCAGGGCAGGATCGCCGGACGCTGCGGGGCCGGACCACAAAGACCAACGCTTCCGCAGCCTCTCGCCGTCTTGCTCATGACGAACCGTCGGGTTCATCAGAGAAAGACCAAATATGTTCGAAGTGCACCGCGAAGAACTCGACTGGGCCGGGCGCAGGCTCGTCCTCGAGACCGGAAAGGTCGCCCGCCAAGCCGACGGAGCCGTGATGGCGAGCTGGGGCGAGACCACCGTCCTCGCCACCGTCGTTTCCGCAAAGGCTCCCAAGCCTGGCCAGGACTTCTTCCCCCTCACCGTCAATTATCAGGAAAAGGCCTTCGCCGCCGGCCGCATTCCGGGCGGCTATTTCAAGCGCGAAGGGCGTCCCTCCGAGCGCGAGACGCTCGTGTCGCGCCTGATCGACCGCCCGATTCGCCCGCTGTTCCCGGACGGCTACCGCTGCGACACGCAGGTGATCCTCACCGTGCTCTCGCACGATCTGGAGAACGACCCCGACATTCTGGCGATGGTCGCGGCTTCGGCGGCGTTGACGCTCTCGGGCGTGCCCTTCATGGGCCCCATCGGCGGCGCGCGCGTCGGCTATGTCAACGGCCAGCTCAAGCTCAATCCGACGATCGAGGAGATGAAGCTCTCCGACCTCGATCTCGTCGTCGCCGGCACCCAGGACGCCGTGCTGATGGTCGAGTCCGAGGCCAAGGAGCTTTCCGAAGAGACGATGCTCGAAGCGGTGATGACCGGCCATCGCGGCTTCCAGCCGGTGATCGACGCGATCATCCGCCTCGCCGAACGCGCCGCCAAGGACCCGCGCGAGCTGATCATCCCCGACACCTCGGAAATCGCCGCCGCGGTGGCGAAGCACGCCGAAGCCGGGCTGCGCGAGGCCTATAAGATCACCATCAAGCAGGACCGCTACGCCGCCGTCGACGCCGTGAAGGCGAAGGCGATGTCGGAGCTCTTCCCGGAAGGGTCGGAGCCCCTCTACACCAAGGAGCAGGTCGCCGAGGTTTTCAAGGAGCTTCAGGCCAAGGTCGTGCGCTGGAACATCCTCGACACGGGCGTGCGCATCGACGGCCGCGACGTGAAGACGGTGCGGCCGATCGTCTCCGAAGTCGGCGTGCTGCCGCGCGCCCACGGTTCGGCGCTCTTCACGCGCGGCGAGACGCAGGCGCTGGTCGTTGCGACGCTCGGCACGGCGGAAGACGAGCAATTCGTCGATTCGCTCGAGGGCACCTACAAGGAGCGCTTCCTGCTCCATTATAACTTCCCGCCCTATTCCGTCGGCGAGACCGGCCGCATGGGCTCGCCGGGCCGCCGCGAGATCGGCCACGGCAAGCTCGCCTGGCGCGCCATCCGTCCGATGCTGCCGGCGGCTGCGGAATTCCCCTACACGCTGCGCGTCGTGTCGGAGATCACCGAGTCCAACGGCTCGTCCTCCATGGCCACGGTGTGCGGCACCTCGCTGGCGCTGATGGACGCGGGCGTGCCGATCAAGGCGCCGACCGCCGGCATCGCCATGGGCCTCATCCTCGAAGGCGAGCGCTTCGCGGTTCTCTCCGACATTCTCGGCGACGAGGATCACCTCGGCGACATGGACTTCAAGGTGGCGGGCACGGCCAACGGCGTGACCTCGCTGCAGATGGACATCAAGATCGCCGGCATCACCGAAGAGATCATGCGCGTCGCCCTCGCCCAGGCGAAGGACGGCCGCCTGCATATCCTCGGCGAGATGGCGAAGGCGATCACCAGCTCGCGCGCCGAACTCGGCGAATTCGCGCCGCGCATCGAGACGATGAAGATCCCCACGGACAAGATCCGCGACGTGATCGGCTCGGGCGGCAAGGTGATCCGCGAGATCGTCGAGAAGACCGGCGCCAAGATCAACATCGAGGACGACGGCACGGTGAAGGTCGCCTCCGCTGACGCCAACTCGATCAAGGCCGCGATCAACTGGATCAAGTCGATCGCTTCGGATCCGGAAGTCGGCATGATTTACGAGGGCACGGTGGTGAAGACCGCCGACTTCGGCGCCTTCGTGAACTTCTTCGGCGCCAAGGACGGCCTTGTCCACATCTCGCAGCTCTCGAAGCAGCGCGTGGCCAAGACGACGGACGTGGTCAAGGAAGGCGACCGCGTGAAGGTGAAGCTCCTCGGCTTCGACGATCGCGGCAAGGTGCGCCTCTCGATGCGCGTCGTCGACCAGACGACCGGCGAGGACCTCGAAGCCAAGGAGAAGGCCGAGCGCGAAGCCGCCGCCGCGGCGGAGAGCGAATGAGCTGACACCTCTCGGTCAAACAAGCGCAAGCCGTCCGACACAATCGGGCGGCTTTTTTGCAAGGGGACGCGCATGCTCAGAACAATGGTTTTTCTAATTGCGCTTAGCGCCGTCTCGACCGCCCAAGCGGAGCCGGATTATTCCCGCGTTCTCGACGTCGAGACCTTTTCCTTGGAAAACAATGGCGATACGGACCGCGCCGTTCTCGTGGACAACGGCGATTCAGGCGCCGACCTCTACATCTACCGGGCGCTCGAGCCCGCCTTCGATCCGGCCAAGCCGCCAAAGCCCGCATTGGTGAAAAAGAACGTCGCCTGGAGCGGCGGCATATGGGGCTCGCGCCCTTCGCTCGAAACCAGCGCCAAGGGCTCCCTTCTCGTCAAATCCGAGAATACCGGCATAGGTCGCGACAAGTGGACACAGACGCTGACGGTCGTCTACCGCAACAAGGAGTTCATCGTCGCCGGCCTGACGCGCGACGCCTATGATTCGCTCGAGCCCAACGCCTCGCACAGCTGTGATCTCAACTTCCTGTCCGGAAAGGGCAAGAAAGATGGAAAGGCGGTTGAGGCGAAGTTTCCGGTCAAGAAGCTCGCCGACTGGTCCGACGGCGATCTGCCCAAGGAATGCGCCTTCTAGAGACATGTGCCCGCGTCGGCCTCGCCTTATCTAGAAACGAGGCGGAGACGCGGGCAGAACATGACGGACACCCGAAAGAACGGAGACGCGCCGGTCGGCGAAGTCTTCACGACTGGCGAGCCAATCGATATTTTCCTCCTGGCGCGTCTCGGCTTCACCTTCATCTTCGTCGTTCTCACGGCGCTCGTCGCGGCGCCTTATCTCGCCAGCGTCACCTGGGCGCTCGTGTTGGCGGTCGTTTTCATCCGCCCGCATCGCTGGTTCGAAACCTTCCTCGGGCCAAACAAAGCCGCCGGGCTCTCGGTCGCCTTTGTCGCCCTCATCATCGTCGCGCCGCTCCTTTTCATCTTCCAGCGCCTTCTCCAGGAAGCGCTGGCGGGCGTCGACTACGTTCAGAGCGCCGTCTCGGCGGGAAGATGGAGCGACTTTCTCGCCGCGCATCCCTGGCTCGCCTGGATCGGCGACCGCGTCGACGTGCCGACCACCGCCGCGCGGCTCGGTGAATTCTTCACCAACCTCGGGGCGTCGGTCTTGAGACAGTCCACCGGACAGGCCATCACCATCGCGCTGGCGTTTTACATGTTGTTTTTTTTCTTGCGCGATCGCAGCGCGGGGCTCGACGCGGTGGTTCGGCTCTCGCCCTTTTCCAATATCGAGACGGGCAAGCTCATCGTGCGCGTGCGCGACACGATCTACGCGACGATCTTCGGAACGCTCGCCGTGGCCGTGCTGCAGGGCGCGCTCGGCGGCGCCATGTTCTGGTGGCTGGGCTTTCCCTCGCCGGCGCTCTGGGCCGTGGTGATGACAGTCATTTCGATCATTCCGGTGCTGGGCTCTTTCGTGATCTGGATCCCTGCGACGATCTACCTTGCGCTCGAAGATCGCTGGGCGGACGCCGTTACGCTCGGCATTTGGGGCAGCGTCGTGATCTCGACGGCGGACAATGTCGTGCGTCCGCTGCTCGTCGGCGAAACCTTGCGCCTGCATACGGCGCCGGCCCTCATCGCCATGCTCGGCGGACTGCAGCTCTTTGGCCCGTCGGGGCTCATTCTCGGACCGGTCGCCTTCACCATGACCTTGCTCATGCTCGAATTCTGGCGGCGCCGCTCGGACCCGGACCTGCAGACGGAATAAGTTACGTCGTCGTGGCGACGAGGCGTGTGAACGCGTCGTCCAGCGCTGCATCCGACGCCTCGACGATGGCTGCGTTTTGCGTGAAGACGATGAAGCAGCGCAGCCGCTTGCCGGGATAGAGCGGGCGCAGCGCGGCGCGGTACAGCGCGAGCTGGCGAAGCTGCGCGGCGTTCGGGGTCTCGTGCGGCCGGCCTGTCTTGAAGTCGGCGATGAGCACGCTGTCCTCAGTCTCCGCCAGTCGGTCGATCCGGCCCGAGACTGTAAGCCCTTCATCGAGGGCGGCGTAGACGTCGGCCTCAGCGATGGAGCGGGGCCCGAACAGATCGGCAAGCCGCGGGTCATCGATGGCGCGCAGCGCCGCGTCAATGATGTCGCCCGACGTCTTCTCGTCCAGATTTGCGCCGCGCAGAGTGAGAAACCGCCGCGCGGCCTCTTCCCGCCGACTTGCCGGGCAGGCCGGAAGATATTGCAGCAACGCATGGGTGAGACGCCCGATCAGAACGCGTAGGGCGTCACGGCTGTTCGGCGCGCCGCTTTCAACCGCCGCAAACGCGTCGGCGCCGGCGAGCGCGTTCGACGGGCGCAGCGGCGGCGGCGGCGACGGCTCGGCTGGCGCAGGCGTGCGCGCGAAGTCGGGGATCGCCGGCGCGCGCGTTGGCGCCGCGCCGAAGCCAAGATCGTCACGCAAAGGCGCATGGCCGCGACGCAGGATATAGCCGTCGGCGTCCGAAAGCCTTTCGCAGTCCCCTTCGAGCGCCGCCTCGACCATTCTATGCCAGCAACCTTCCGCCGGCGGGGTCTTCCCGTGATAGCCGGCGATATAAAGCCGCTCCTCGGCGCGCGTCATGGCGACGTAGAGCAGGCGCCGATGTTCGGCCGCTTCCGCGGCGCGATGCGCCACGCGCGCCTGCGTAAGCGCGTCCGGGTCGTTGTCCTTGCCGCGCGACCAGACGAGCGACAGTTCATCACCGACGCCCAGCGTGAAAAGCTTGGGATCATGCTTGCCGGCCGGCGCGCTGCAGGTATCGGGCAGGAACACGATTTTGGCTTCCAGCCCCTTGGCGGCATGGGCGGTCATCACGCGCACCGCGGAGCCGGCGGCTTCCATGTCGCGCTTGATCGAGAGATCGAGCCCCTCGATCATCGCCAGAAATCGCACGAGCGATGGCGCCTCCTCGCGCTCATGGCTCATCGCCAGCCGCAGAAACTCGTCGATCGCGTCATTGGCCTCGGGCCCGAGCCGCGCCACCAGCCGGCGCCGGCCGCCGCCGGGCCCAAGAACGAGGCTGTAGAACTCATAAGGCGCAAGCCGCGCCGCCTCCCTGCGCCATGTCGAAAGTTTCTCCGCGGCCATGCGATGGCGCGCCTCTGGCGACTGCCTGAGCGCGTCGACGAGCGCGCCCCGCCGCTTTGGCGCAAGAGCAATGAGATCATCGTCGTCCAATCCAATCAGCGGCGACTTCAACACGGTCGCCAGCGTCAGATCGTCATCGGCGAGCAGCAGAGCGCGGCCCAGCGCCACGAGATCGTTGACGGCGATATGCGTGGCGAGATCGAGCCGGTCGGCGCCGGCGACCGGCACATCTTCCGCCTTCAGCGCGCGGATCAGCGCCTCGAAAAAGGCGCCGCGCTTGCGCACCACGATGAGAATGTCGCGCGGCTCGATCGGACGCGGGCCGAACCGGTCTTCGACATATTCGCCGCTCCCGGGCGCCAGCAGGGATTTGATCTTCGCCGTGATTTTACGCGCGAGCCTTTCGCCCGGATCGGTCGCCTTCGCATAATCGAGCGGCAGCCGCCAGTCCTCGGGCTCCTCCTTGTCGATCGGGCCGATCGGCTCCCAGACTTCCACGAGCGCATGCACGTGCGGCTTGGTGGATTCATGCGTCAGCGGCGGCCGGTTGGGATCGGGGTCGCAAGTGAGGCCCTCGCTATTGCCGGCGAAATTGAAGACGGCGTCAACGGCTGAAAGCACGCCGGGCGCCGAGCGAAAAGATTGCGTGAGCTGCACATATTCGAAACGCTGCTCGACAGCGACAAAGCGGCTGGTCAAGACGCGCCGCATGGAGTCGAATTTGTCGGGCGCGGCGCCCTGAAAGGAGAAGATCGACTGCTTGTCGTCGCCGACGGCGAAGAAACTACGCGCAGCGCGGCGCGCGCCGAGGCCCGCGCAAAATTCCTGCACGATGGCGGTGAGTATTTCCCATTGCCGCGCGCTCGTATCCTGCGCTTCGTCGAGCAAAATGTGGTCGATTTGCGAGTCGAGCTTGTAAAGCACCCAGGACGGCTCGGATCGATTGAGCAGGCGCCAGGCGCCTTCGATCAAATCATCGTAATCGAGGGCGTTGCGATAGCGCTTCGCCTGTTCATATTGGCTGACAATCGACTCGCCCAGTTGCGCGAGCGCAAGCGAGCGCTCTGCGGCGGCCGCCGCCTTGCGCTTCTCGATGAGCCCCGCCAGACGATCCTGCTCCGCCTGCATTTCTTCGAGAAGTCCAGGAGCTTCATCACGCAGGCCCTTTGTGATGATGGCGCGTTTGTCGCCGCCGCGCGCGTCGCCGTCCTTGGTGAAGAAGACCGAGAGGTAGCATTCGATGCAGTCCGTCCCCGGCGCGAGCGCGATGGCCCGTTCGAGATGCGCGAGGAGCGCCTTGTCCTTCGGCGAGCCCAGCCCGAGGCGGTTCGCCAACTCCGGCCATTGCTCCCGCCCCTCGATCATCTCCGCTTCGATCTGTGCGAGCGTCTCCCCTGCCTCCAAACCCAGCCGCGCCCGCAGCCGCCTCTCGTAACTCTTCCATTGATGCGCCTGCGCCAGCGCCTCGCGCTTTTGCAAGATCGCTGCGCATAGTTCGTCGAAGCCCTGCTCCGTCGTCTCCGAAGCGACGCGCGCGAGGGCGTCATGCAGCGGACCCGGTTCGCTTTTCGCCTTTTCGATCGCACGCCGCTTCGCCGCCTCCAGCAGCTCCGCGCGCCCCGCGTCGTCGAGCACGCTGAAGCCGGCCGGGGCGTTGGCCTCGAAGGGAAAGCTGTGCAAAAGCCTTTCGCAGAAGGCGTGAATCGTCTGGATTTTGAGCCCGCCGGGCGTCTCGACCGCGCGCGCGAACAGGCTGCGCGCGAAGTCGAGCTGGCGCGGCGAGGGCGCTTCGGCGCCGGTCTCGACGATTTTCTGGGCGAGCGCGCAATCGTCGAGCACGGCCCATTCCGCGAGCCGGGCGAAGATGCGCGCCGACATATTCGCGGCCGCCGCTTTTGTAAAGGTGAGGCAGAGGATCTGCGACGGGCGCACGCCTTCGAGCAGCAGCCGCAGCACGCGCTGCGTCAGCACATAGGTCTTGCCCGAACCCGCATGGGCCGAAACCCAGGCGGAGGCCTGAGGATCGGCGGCCTTGTGCTGCTTCTGGATCGTCAGCGAAAGATAGGCGCGATCGCTCATGCCTCGTCTCCGCCGCCGCGCGCCCATTCTTTCACGCGCGCGAGATGGTCATAATCGCCCTCGTGCTTCACGAAGGCGACATAAGGGCGCGACGGATAGGGCGTCGCGGGATCGCGATATTGCGAGAGCATTTTGACGAGCTCGTCGCGGTGTTTCGCGACGACGTCCTCGAAACTGTGCTCCTTCCAATGAAGCGGCTGCGTCTTGCCGCCGTTCTTGAGGCCGACATAGGCCGCGCCGGCGACGGGCCGCGCGCCGATCTCGGCGAAGGCGCCGGCCGCAATCATCGCCGCCTCGAGCGTCAACTGCGGAGACCAGCCGGCGAGAACCTGCTTGTTGGAGGGCGGTTCGCCGGTCTTGTAATCGAAAACGCAGGCGTTTCCCTGTGCGTCGATCTCGATACGGTCGGCTTTCGCCGTGAGCGAAAATAGCGCGCCATCGGCAAGCGTGACGACCCATTCGCCTGCTTTCTCCATATGAATGACGCCGCCTTTCGCCCGCTGCGCCTGCTCAAAGGAAAAAGCGTGCTGGAGCCCGGCCTGGACGCGGGGCCAAGTAAAACTTTCGAATGAGGGATCGACGAGAAACGGGCCGAGCGCCTCTCGTGCAATTTCCACCAGTCGCGCCTGCCCGTCCGGGGGAAGCGGGCCTTCGGGATAATGTCGAACAAACGCCTCCAACGCGGCATGGATCGCCGTGCCCATCTCGCGCGCGCCAATGTCGACCCCGAGCGGCGCGAGCGGTTTGAGCTTGAGAATTTGCTCGGCGAAGACCGCATAAGGATCGCGCCGGAGCGTTTCTATGCGCGTGACGCTCAGTCTCGCGGGCCGCAACTCGATCGGCGGCGTCGGGGCGGGGCGCTTCAGCGTGATGATTTCATGCGCGTGCGGCTGATCGAGCGCCGCGGCGATGTCGAGCATACGAACGCCGCGGGCCCGACAGGCGCTCATCACATCCGCGCTCGCGAGCGCCTCCAGCCGCGTGAGAAAGCGCGAGGCGACGGTCGGCGATCCGTCGCGCTTGGCGGCGCGGCTGAGCACGACCTCCTTGGCCCCTAACGCCATCACGAAGTCATGGGCGCTTTGGCCGATGCGGCGCTCGGGCGGCGACAGGCCCAATTGCGCGCGCATCGAACGGTTGAGAAAGGCGCCGGTTTCGGCCTGCGGCGGCCAGACGCCCTCGTCCAGCCCGGCGAGCAGCATGAGGTCGGCGTCCATCAGGCGCGCCTCCAGCGGACCGAGGATCTTGAGGCGCGGATGGGCGCGGCGCGGGCCGCGCAGCGTCGTTTCGAAGGCGATGCGATCGAACAGCGCCGCATAGCCTGACGCGTCGAAGCCCGCCGGCGCCTCTGCGCGCGACAGCCGCTCCAAAATATCGAACAGCGCCAGCGCGCCTTCGTCCTCGCCGCTCTCGACGCCCTTCGTCATCGCCTCGAACGCGGTACGATGGGCGCAGGCGAAATTTTTCAGATCATGCTTGCCTTCGAGCGCGACAAGCGGCGCGACCGCCGCTTCGACGTCGCGCAGCAGCCGCTCAATCTCGTCCCACTGCGTCGGGTCGATGCGGCGCGCCGCAGGATGCGCGTGAGCGTCCCGCGCTGCGAGGCGCGCCCGCGCGACGCACGCCGCATAGCCCTGCGCTGCGCGGGGCGTCGCCCTCAGGACGCCGATTTCAACGAGCGGGGCGAGCGTTGCGATTTCTTCCGCTGTGCGGCCGAAACGGGCGAGCGGATGTTGCAGCAGCGCCGCAATGGCGACAGCGTCGAGTCCGGAGGCGCCGATTGCCGCCGCCTGGCGCGCCAGCGCGCCGGCCGGCGTCGAGGCGAGAGAGGCGCCGCCCGAGTCGTCGATTTCGATCGAGAAGCGCCGCAGCTCCGCCGCGACGCGGCGCGCGAGATTTCGATCGGGCGTCACCAGCGCGGCGGTGCGCTCGGGCGTCTCCAGCGCCTCGCGCAGAAAAAGCGCAAGGGCGAGCGCCTCCATCTGCTCGTCCGGCGCCTCCAGCAGCGTGACGCCCTCGAGCGCGGCGGCAAAGCGCGCGCCTTCCGACGCGCGAAAGTCGCGCCAGCTCGCCGTCGCGCCCGCGGGCGTCATCGCCTGCGAGACAAGGCGGCGGCGTTCGGCCTTCGCCGGCGCCAGAACCGCAAGCTCGCGCACGTCGTCGCGCTTCAGCTTCATGACGCCGAGCAGGCGCTTCAGGACCGTCTGCGGATGGGTGAAGGCAGGCTCGTCGCCGCTGTCGCCGACATGCGCCCAAGCGACCTCATCCATCGCCAGATCGAGACCGGGCAGGATGACTGCGCCATGATCGAGCGCAGCGATGGCCGAGAGCAGTCTCGCGGTCGCCGGCTGCGCGCCTGTCGAACCAATGGCGACGACGGGCGCATGATCCTGGGTCTCGCCAAGACGCTGCACATGCGCCTCGAGCATGCGCTTTCGCCGCGCGGCGGCGTCAATGCGGCCGATTTCCTCGAGCATGTTGGGCCAGACATCGACGACGATCTGAAGGAAGGTGGTGGTGATCGCCCAGTATTTGTCGAAAGCGCTGTCGTCGATCGCAGCGGCGATTTTGTCCGGCGCTACGCCTTCGATGATCAATTCATCAATGAGCGCTCCGAGCTCGGCGGCAAGCGCATAGGCGCCCGCGGGCGACGAAGCGACGAGAAAAGATTCACTTTCATGCAGCACCAGGCCGCCTTGCCCGTCGGCGGCGAGGATGGCTCTGTCGACCGACGCGGACCATTTGGCGACAAGCTGCGCAAGAAGCAGACGGCGTTCGAGCTCTTCGATCTGCGGCCGCGCGGCGGCGTCGAAGTCCCCGGAGAAATCGCCAAAAACTGTCGCGGTTTCCTGCTCCTCCAATCCGCCGAGCGGAAGGATGCGCGGCAGGAAGGTTGCGCCCTTGCCGATGGCGCGCGCGAATTCCACGGTCAGCGCGCGGCCCGCGCGTTGGGTCGGCACATAAATCGTCGCCCGCGCCATTTCGAGCGGCGGCGTCTCGCGCGACAGCTTTGAAACAATCTTTCCAGCGAGAAGCGCGTCGACGAATGTTGCGAGAAAGGGCGCGCCTGGCGCGATGGTGAAGACATTGCGTTTCACGCCCATGCGTCACCTTCCCGTCGCGGCGATCGCTTTCTCCGCGTCGTCAATCGCGGCCACTGTGCCGACATGCAGCCAGAGCCCGCTGGAGACGACCCCGAACAGGCGCCCCTTTTCCGCCGCTTCAAACAGGAAGGGCGCGAGCTTGAAGACGTCCTGCGTTGCTTTCGCGAACAGTTGCGGCTTGATGAGGCCGACGCCGGAATAGACGTAAGGCTTTGGTCCCGGTCGCCGAACGATGCGGCCGTCCGCCGCGAGATCGAAGTCGCCGTCCCAATCGACGCCAATGCTGCCCTGCGTCGGCGAGAGCAGCAGCGCCGCGTCCATTTCCGCAGCGCGCCACGCCTGCGCCAGGTCGATGAGATTCGAGCGCGGCGCGCCGTGCCAGAAGGCGTCCGTATTGCAGATGAAGAAAGGATCGTCGCCGAGAAGCGGCAGCACCTTCTTGACGCCGCCGCCCTGATCGAGGAGCAAGGCGCGCTCGTCCGAAATGACGATGCGCGGCGCCGTGCGGGAGATGAGATGCGCCTCGATCTGATCGGCGAGATGATGCACATTGACGATCGCCGTCTCGACGCCCGCGCGCGCGATGTCATCGAGCGCGCGATCGATCAGCGCCTGTCCCGCAACGCGAACGAGCGGCTTTGGCGTCTTGTCGGTCAACGGCCGCATGCGCGTGCCGAGGCCGGCCGCGAAAACCATGGCGGTTCGCGGCATGACGGCGCCGCGCTCAGGCGTCGTGGAACAGTCCTGGGAGATTGGCTTCATACCAGGCTTTTATCTCCGCCAGCGCCGGATGTCTCAAGGATTTGCGCAGATAGGATTCGACCCGCGGCAGATGCGCCAGATATTGCGGCTTTCCGTCGCGCTGATTGAGCCGCGCGAAGATGCCGAGAACCTTTGTCGCCCGCTGCGCCGCGAGGATCATATAGGCCTTGGCGAAGGCCGCCATATCGAAGCTTTCGTCGGCTTCGCGTCTGAGCCTGGCGTAATGCGCAAGGAGCTTCAGTTCGAGATCGTCGGAGACGGTCACGCGCGCATCCTGCCCGAGCGACGCCATGTCATAGGCTGGGTGTCCGAGCACACAATCCTGGAAATCGATCACGCCGACGCGTTGCACGCCCTCGCGCTCCGCGAGCCACAGCAGATTGGGCGAGTGATAGTCGCGCAGCGTCCATGTCGGCGGCGCGCCGACCACGTCGATCAAGGCGGTGCGCCAGAGATTGGCGAAGATGGCGCGCGCGCCGGAAGCGACGTTGCTCTTGATATGACCCACGTACCAGTCGAGCAGCAGGTCGGCCTCGATGAGCAGCGCATCGAGGTCGTACGGCGGAATATGATAATTGCCCGCGCCGTCGACGGGCAGCGTATCGGGCAGCGCCTGCGCATGCAGATGCGCAAGCGCGCCGGCGGCCTCGAGATAGCGCTCGGGGATGGGTCCGTTTGCGTCGACGACGCCCTCGCGCCCGAGATCCTCGACGATCAGCAGGCCCGCGTCGAGATCCTGCCCGAAGATTTTCGGCGCCGAAAGCCCGTGCGCGCGCAGACCATTCGCAAGGGCGACGAAAGGCTTCACATTCTCGGCGAGGCGCGCAATGGCGCTGTAGGGCTTGCCATAGCGCACCGGCGGGCCATCCGGACGCGGCGGCGAGATCATCAGAATCGCGCGCGCGCCGTCAGGCTTTTCGAGGAGTTCATAGGCGCGCGTCGAGGCGTCGCCCATGAGAAAGCGCCGACTGGCCTCGCTCCAGCCCTCTCTGCGCAGGAGTTCGCGCAGCGACTTGAATGAGCTGAGCCGCGCCGCGAACGCGCCGTGACCCGAGACGGTGATGCGGCGCGCGTCGCGATTTTCGCCGTCGACGAAGCTCAAGCGCAAATCGATCCGATCCTGCGGCAGCGCCTCGGGCGCGCGCTCCGCCCATTCGACGAGGACGATTGCGTCCTCGACCTCTTCATCCCAGCCGAGACCCGCCAGTTCGGCGCCGGATTCGATGCGATAGAAGTCGGCGTGAACGATGCGAAGCGCATCATTCTCGTAGATCTGCATCAAGGTGAAGGTCGGGCTCGGCGCCTCCACGGAAGGGTCGTTCATCAGCGCGCGGATGATGGCTCGCGCGAATGTCGTCTTGCCTGCCCCGAGATCGCCGGCGAGCGTGAGCGTGTCGCCGCTCTTGAGCAGCGTCGCGAATTCCTTGGCCAGCGCCAGCGTGCCCGCTTCGTCGGCGACGTCGATGCGCCAGACGGTCTTCGCCGCCCTGTCCTCGCTCATGACGCGCCTCCCTCGCTTGCGGCGGGCCGCGTTTCTGGTTTCGACTCACTTGCGGGAAACACGCAGGTGACGGACGTGCCCTCGCCTGGCGCCGAGTCGATGAGCACCTTGCCGCCATGCAGCTCCATGAAGGCGCGCACGATAGAGAGGCCGAGCCCGACGCCGCGGTGACGCGAACCCGCCGTATGCGACTCGAAACGGTCGAAGACGCGCGCCAGAACCTCCGGGGGAATGCCGCGGCCGCGATCCGTCACCTTGAAAACGACCTCCCGGTCCCGCCGCAGCGCGGCGAGCGTCACGGTCTGGCCGGGGCTCGAGAAGCCGATGGCGTTGGAGAGGAGATTGAAGAGGACTTGCCGCACGCGTTTGGCGTCGCCGCGGAAGGACCCGACATTGTCCATCGCGACGATCTGCACATCGATCGAGTTCTCCTCGAGCCTGTCTTGCACGCCCTCGATCGCCGCATGCATGGTGGCGACAACGTCCACGTCCGAGACTTCGAGCTC
Organism: Methylocystis echinoides; assembly: GCF_040687965.1. Taxonomy (NCBI): domain Bacteria; kingdom Pseudomonadati; phylum Pseudomonadota; class Alphaproteobacteria; order Hyphomicrobiales; family Methylocystaceae; genus Methylocystis; species Methylocystis echinoides. The sequence goes on along the minus strand of NZ_CP156084.1, from coordinate 2,679,666 downwards.
CAGCGCGTCTTCGTCGATCGTCGCAAGATCGAGAATATCGTCAATGATCGCGAGCAGCGCCGCCGAGGACTTGCTGACATAGCCCAGATATTCGAGCTGCCGCGGATTGAGCGGGCCTGTCGACTCCTCTCCGAGCAGATGCACGAAGCCATTGATGTTGTTCAGCGGAGAGCGCAGCTCGTAACTGATGTGGTGGATGAAGTCGTTGCGCAGCTTCTCCGCGGCGAGCAGCGCCTTGTTGCGGTCGGTAAGGGCGCGCTCGACGTTCACGTCCGCCGTCACGTCGACGAAAGTGAGAAGCGCGGCGCCGTCGAGCAGCGACTGGGCCGTGCAGTCGAGCACGACGCCGTCGCTTCTCTCGATGCGGCGCGTGAAGCCTTCGCGCATATCGTTGAAGCTCGTGACGAACCCCTTCAACGCCGCCCAGGTCTCCGCACTCTCGTGCAGCATCTGGCAGCGCGCCGCGAGCGCCTCGAAGCGGGGCTTCTTGGCGAGTTCCTCGGGGTCGAGCCGCCAGAGTTTGATGAAGGCCGGGTTACAGAAGCTCAGGCGCCCATCCGCGCGGAACACCGCCACGCCCTCGCGGAGAGTGTCGAGCGTCTCGCTCTGCGTGCGGTTCAAGGCGTTGAAGCGCGTTTCGAGATCATAGGCCTTCGTGATGTCCTCGTAGAGATAGGTCACGCCGCCCTGCGCATTGGGATGCGCGACGACGTCGAGGATCCGGCCGTCGGGCAGATGCCAAGTGTGCCGAACCGGCTCGGTGGCGCGATAGGCCTCGAAAAGCCTTTCTTTCCAGGCCCTGTAATCGGGCTCCGCGGGCACGCGCTCGTCTGCGCGCAGCCGGTCGAGAAGCTCGCCGTCCGTCGGCTTCTGGTCGAGAAATCTGGCGTCGAGCTGCCAGAGCTTGGCGAAGGCCTCGTTATTGTAGATCAGGCGCTTCTTGCGATCGAACAAGGCGACGGCGGTCGGCAGTTGATCGAGCGTGCGCACATAGCATTGCATTTCCTGTTCGAGCTCGGCCCGCACGCTCTCGACGTCGTGGCGGTCGATGGCGATCGCCGCCGTCAGCGGCGCGGTCGTCTTGGTCACGTCGAGCAGATGCCGCGCGCCGGCCACAACCGCCAAAACGCGATCTCGCCAGACCGCGCCCTTGGCCAGCGCCTTTGCGGCGTCGCTTCGCGCCTCTCGATCGAGCAGTTCGACGCCGCGGGAAATCGCGTCTTCCTTGTCCTTGGCCTCGACCGCGGCCACATAAGCCTTGTTGACGAAGGAAAGCCTGCCGTTTTGGTCGCGTAGCCACACAGGGGTCGGCGCGGCGTCGAGCAAGGCCTGCAACCCCGCGAGCATGCGCTGCGTCTCGGCATGGCGCTCGCGCAAGCTGATCAGCTCCAGCCGATCGCCGGAAACCTCTCGAATTCTCAGGACGGCGCTGCCGCCGACCGCACGGCCCTCGGCGTCGTAGTAGCGCCCCGCGACGCCCGCCAGCGGCAGACGGAACGCTTCGCCATTCTTGCGCAGCCGGTCGATGGCGGCCTCCAACGCCTGCGCGTCCTTCGGGGCGAGCCAGGTTCCAAAGGCCAGAAGCCGGCGCTGCGCGCCCTCAGCGTCGATGAGCAGCGTCGAGGCGCTGACGTCCGGATCGCCGTCAGGAGAGGACCAGGCGACAAAAGCTTGCGGCTCGCTCGCGAGGAAGGTCCGGGCGCGGTCGAAACGCGCGCGTAGGTCCTCGAGCTCGGCGGCCATCAGGCTCTCGCGGCGGCGCCAATGGTTGCGCTCCCCGATATGGGTGAGGGCCACGACGGCGGAGAACAGCGCGAGCCCGCCGCTGAAGGCGAATCCGACGACATCGGCGTCAACCGGCAGAGATAATGTCTGAGCCGCCGCCGGCGCGCCGAAAAAAACGACGCCGACCAAGGCCGCGGAGCCTCCCCACGGGCGCAAGCGCGGCCGTTGAAACCGACGCGAGGCCGCCTCAACGACGAAATGCAGTCGGCCGCATCGCATCATGAACGAGACATTTCCTTTCGCGCGCCATGCGGCTCGGGCGTCATCGAGAGCCGGGCTCCAGAGATAATTGAAAACGCTCACGACGAAACCGCACAGGGAACCTTGCGCAAGGACTCTTGCTCGATAATCGAGGACGAACAGCGGGGACACACGCAGGCGCCCGGCGGCGCCTCCGGAGAAGGCGGGTGGACCGGGTCCGGCCAGCTCGCCCGACCGTCGCGCCCACGCTCGGCACGCATACTACGAATCGTCCCAATCTAGAACGCGTTTCGAGAAAACGGAATCGTGTTTCTGACGAAGAGTCGCATAAAAAACGGCCCCGCTCCAAAGGAGGGGGCCGCAATTCGAGGCCGGCGAGCCGGACCGTCAGGCTAAAGCTCAGTAACGGTAGTGCTCGGGCTTGAAGGGACCATTGACCGGCAGGTTCAGATAGGTCGCCTGCTGCTCGGTCATCTTGGTCAGCTTGACCCCGATCTTGTCGAGATGGAGCGAAGCCACCTTCTCGTCGAGATGCTTGGGCAAGGTGTAGACTTCCTTCCCGTATTCGCCCTGCTTGGTGAAGAGCTCGATCTGGGCGAGGGTCTGGTTGGTGAAGGAGGCCGACATCACGAAGGACGGATGGCCGGTGGCGTTGCCGAGATTTACGAGACGGCCTTCCGACAGCAGGATGATCCGCTTGCCGTCCTGGAACTCGATTTCATCGACCTGCGGCTTCACATTGTGCCATTTGAGATTGCGCAGGGCGGAGACCTGAATCTCCGAGTCGAAGTGGCCGATGTTGCAGACGATGGCGCGATCCTTCATGGCGCGCATATGGTCGATGGTGATGACGTCGACGTTGCCCGTCGCGGTGCAGAAAATGTCGGCGCGCGACGCCGCGTCTTCCATCGTCGTCACCTCATAGCCTTCCATCGCCGCCTGCAGCGCGCAGATCGGGTCGATTTCGGTGACGAGCACGCGGCAGCCGGCGTTGCGCAGCGAGGCGGCCGAGCCCTTGCCGACGTCGCCATAGCCGGCGATGCAGGCGACCTTGCCGGCCATCATCACGTCGGTGCCGCGGCGGATGCCGTCGACGAGCGACTCGCGGCAGCCGTAGAGATTGTCGAATTTCGACTTGGTGACCGAGTCGTTGACGTTGATCGCCGGCCAGAGGAGCTTGCCCTCCTTCTGCATGATGTAGAGGCGGTGCACGCCCGTCGTCGTCTCCTCGGTGACGCCCTTGATCGACTCGGCGTTGCGCTTGTACCAGCCCGGATTTGACTTCAGGCGCTTCTTGATCGCGGCGAAGAGGACTTCCTCCTCTTCATTGGTCGCCTTGTCGAGGAAGGCTGTGTCGCCGTTCTCGGCGCGCAGGCCGAGATGGATCAGCAGCGTGGCGTCGCCGCCGTCGTCCAGGATCATGTTCGGGCAGCCGCCGTCGCCCCACTCGAAGATTTTGTGGGTGTAGTCCCAATAGTCCTCGAGGCTTTCGCCCTTGCGCGCGAAGACCGGCGTGCCGGCCGCCGCGATCGCCGCCGCGGCGTGGTCCTGCGTCGAATAGATGTTGCAGGAGGCCCAGCGCACATCGGCGCCCAGCGCCTTCAGCGTCTCGATCAGCACCGCGGTCTGGATCGTCATATGCAGCGAGCCGGCGACGCGCGCGCCCTTGAGCGGCTGCGACGGGCCGTATTCGGCGCGAGTCGCCATGAGGCCAGGCATTTCGGTCTCGGCAATGGCAATTTCCTTGCGGCCCCATTCGGCCAGGGAAATGTCGGTGACGGCGTAATCGTTGAAATGGGCGGTCATGCGTATCCTCTGCTCGGGCAGGCCGGCGTCCCGGCGCAAGCCGCGCCTATAACAGGGCGGACTTAAGAAGGCAATAAACATATAAAGATTTGTTTATGTCAATTGCCGACAGGCCTGGCCGGACGCTCTGCGCCGCTGGCGGAGGCTCGGCCAGCGGCGCGGGGAGAACGCTAGAACTCCTCCCAAGCCCCGGTCTGTTCCACCGGGGCCGCACCGCCCCGCCCAACGGTTTTCAGGGCGACGACAGGGGCCGCCGGCGCTTGTGCAGGAAGCCGTTCCGGCGCAAGTTTGCGCTCGTCTCGGGTGGTGGCGAACTCCCGCACGGTCTTGGCGAGATCTTTGGTCTCTTGCTGAAGCGCCTCGGTCGCCCTTGTGGTTTCCTCCGCCATCTTGGCGTTCGCCTGAGTGTTCTGGTCGACCTGCCCGACAACCGTCCGAATCTCCTGCAGCGCGCGCGCCTGCTCGGTGGCGCGCGCCGCAATGCTGGAGACCGCCGCCTCCAGCTCCTGGACCTGGGACACGATTTTCTGCAGCGCCTGGCCGGTCAGGCCGACGAATTCGACCCCCTGCCCCACCTCGACGCTGGACGAGGAGATCAGCGTCTTGATTTCCTTCGCCGCCTCCGCGGAACGCTGGGCGAGCGCGCGCACTTCGGATGCGACGACGGCGAAGCCGCGCCCCGCCTCGCCGGCCCGCGCCGCCTCGACCCCGGCGTTCAGGGCGAGGAGGTTGGTCTGGAACGCGATCTCGTCGACGACCCCGATGATCTGGCCAATGCTTTGGGATGACTTCTCGATGCGGGAGATGGCGTCCACCGCCTTGCGCACGACGGCCCCGCTGGCTTCCGCCTCGGTCCGCGTCGTCACCACGATCTGCGCGGCGCCGGTGGCGCCACTGGCGATCTGCTCGGCGCTGTCGGTGATCGCACGCAGCGTCGTCGAGGCGAGCTCGAGCTCGCCCGCCTGGCGCTCAGCCTGTCCGGCGAGATCGGCGGCGGCGGAAGCGATCTGACCGGCGGCCGGCGCGATCGTGTCCACGCCTTCCTTCACGGCGCCCAGGGCGCGCTCGAGCTGCTGAATCGCCGAGTTGAAGTTCGATTGCAGGCTGCGATAGCTTTCCGGGAAATCGGCCAGCAGCCGATAGGTCAGGTTCTTTTTGGAAAGCTCCGCCAGCCCGGCGCCGATCGCCGTCGACACCATCTCGCGCTCTTCGCTGATCGCTTGCTCGCGCTCTTCGGCGGCCCGTCCTTCCTCCTGCCGGCGCCGTTCCTCTTCCGCCTCGCGCGCCTGGGCCCTTTCCTGATCGATCAGCGCCTGTCGGAACACTTCGACGGCCCGCGCCACGTCGCCAATCTCGTCCTGCTCGTCCTTGTAGGGGACGGCCTTGTCGTAGCGCCGATGGATGAGGTCCTCGATATAGGCCCGCAGAACGGCGAGCCGGTCGGCGGATTTGCGGCGCAAGAAGCGGATCGCGCCCCAGATCGTCAGGAAGACGAGCCCGGCGGAGCCGAACATCAGCGACTTGAACACAGTCGCCTCATGGGCGGCGTCGGCTTCGGCCTTTGCCGAGAAGGCGTTCGCTTTAATGACCATCTCGTCGACGACAGCGCGATGCGCCTCGTAATGCCGGGCGAGATCCGCCATGGTCTGAGCGGCCCGCGCTGGATCCCCGGATTTTGCGGCCGGCGCCAGAGACGTCTCGACGACGGCCCAGAACTTCTGCGCCTCGGCGTCCGACCGCGAGACCAGCGTCTTGATATCCGACGGAAGAAGCTCCGACTTGTTCCAAAACGCCCGCCGGTCTTCGTAGCTGCCCTTCAGCTCCTGCAAGCGGGCGATATGTCGGTTCAGTCCCGCCGGCTCGCGAAGCGCCAGATGCGCCTCGAGATAGCCTTCGATGACATAGACGGGCGGCGGCAGAATATCAGCCACCAGATCTTTGCCCGCCATGATTTTGTCATAGGCCGGGCTGCCGATTTTCAGCCGCTGCAGCGCAAGCGTGCTGGTGACCAGCGAAAAGGCCATCCCCGCCAGGATAAGATAGCCGCCATAAGTAAACGCCTTCGAAATCGTGACCCGCATGTCGGTGGCCCTTCGCGTTCAGCAGTCGTAGGTGCGGGCGCGCGGCGTCGCGTCATGCGACCACGGTCATGCGCGCAGATCGGCTGGCATCGCCGAGGGCGACGGATCGATGGGGAGGACCAGACGCCTACGGAAGCAGGGACCTCGCCCGACGCATGAAACCGTCGTTAGCGTCGACGTTAGATAAAGAGCAAGATTTAAGGGTCCGTAAAAAAGACCACTTCTCGTAGAAATATGGCAATGATACAACTAGGCCGGGAGTTGGAGCCCCCGGCCCGCCCTCGCCCTATTCCGCCTAGGCGGCCGTGCGCTTGCGCGGCGCGAGCGGGTGCTTTGACCTCGCCGCGTGATGATCGAGGCCGAAGAGCTCCGCCATCCCGCCGGCGCGCTCGTAGTCTTCGCAATAATGGTGCAGGAACTCCATGACCGTGTGGTCGATGGTCGACGTTTCCGACAGATCGAAGACGACAGTCTTGCCGCGCGGCAGCAGCGCCAAATCTTTCTTGAGAGCCAGAACATTGGCGAAGAAGGCCGCGCCGCCGAGCCGCACGTGGAAGACTTCCGGCTCCGCCTCCTCGATTTCCAGACGCAGACGCAGCACGTCGCTCCAGTTGACGCTGCGATAAAGGTGGAAGGCGAGTTCGGCGAGAACGCCGATCCCGACGCCGATGATCAGATCGGTCGCCAGCACGCCGGCAATGGTGATGCAGAAGACGCCGAGCTGATCCCACCCAATGGCCAATGTCTTTTTGAACACGCTCGGCGAGGCGAGGCGGAAGCCGGTGAAGACGAGCAACGCCGCGAGCGAGGCGAGCGGAATCTCGTGGATGAGCTTGGGAAACAGCGCCACGAAGACGAGCAGGAACAGGCCATGGAAGAAATTGGCCCAGCCCGTCCGTGCGCCATTGTTGCAATTGGCCGAACTGCGAACGATTTCGGCGATCATCGGCAGGCCGCCGATCAGGCCGCAGAGAATGTTGCCGAGGCCCACGGCCGCGAGATCGCGGTTGAGGTCCGACGTGCGCTTGTAAGGATCGAGCTTGTCGACCGCCGCCGCGCTCAGCAGCGTCTCCAGGCTGCCGACGAGGCAGATCGCGAAAACCTGCTGCCAGAAGACAAGCGAGAAGATCGGCGCGAAATCCGGCAGGGCGAAGCTCGCGAGGAAATTATTCGGAATGGCGACGAGGAATTTCGGACCGATCGTGAATTCGTGATGAGGGAGAAAGGCCGTGTCGGGAAGGAACAGAAAGATGTGCTCGTCGTCGAGGTCGAAATATTGGCCGAGCGCCATGCCGACGATGACGACGACAAGCGGCGCCGGGATCATCTTCACATAGCGGTTCGTCACGAGCGACCAGCCGATCAGGATCAGCAGGCCGACCCCGCCGATCGTCGCTACTTCCGGATTCATGTCGCGCAGGCTCGCCGGGATGGCGGCGATTGTCTGGAGCAGCGTGTCCGCCTCGGGCTTGACGCCGAGCATGACGTGAAGCTGCTTCGACATGATGATGATGCCGATCGCGGCGAGCATGCCGTGCACGGCCGAGGACGGAAAAAAGGCCGAAAGCTTGCCGGCGCGACAGAGCCCCATGGTCGTTTGCAGGACGCTGGCGCAGACGATCGCAGCCAGCGTGTAGCGGTAGCCAGCCATGGCGTCGCCGGCGCCGAGTTCCTGCACGGAGGCCAGCACCACGACGATGAGGCCGGCGGCCGGACCATTGATGGTGACGAAGGAGCCGTTGATGCGCGAGACGACCAGCCCGCCGACGATCGCGGAAATCACGCCCGCCTGAGGCGGAAAGCCAGAGGCCATGGCGATGCCGAGACACAGCGGCAAAGCGATCAGAAAGACGAGGAAACCCGCGACGGCGTCCTGCCGCCAATTCTGCTTCAATCCGGCGAGGCCCGTCAGCGGGAGCTCAGCCCTTGCAAGGGTGTTGGTCATAGGCGTGGAATGATCCCTCCAGGGACGACGCGCGCTCGCAATGCGGATGGCGTTCATCTCGGCCGTCACTGTCACCTCTCTGTCATAAACGGGCGCCGCACGAGGGGGGCGCTCAAAACAGCGGCGGAATGCCTAAATATTAGACTCCTTCCCGGCGACCTCCGGCGGTCGGCTGCTACGGATCGGCTACCCTTCGGGTCCCCGCTGTTCTATAGCAAGGCAGACGCCACCCGCCGGCAGGCCGGAAAAGACATGCTCGACCTTTTGAAAACCTTCATCGCGGACCTGACCGGCGAAGCCGAGCGGCCCAAGCCGTTCGAAACCGCCGATTATCAGCTCGCCGCCGCCGCGCTCCTCGTGCACATCGCCTCGATCGACGGCGACTTCGACGCGGACGAACGAGCCCGTATCCAAGCGCTCGTCGAAGCCCGGTTCGGCCTCTCGTCCGACGCGGCGCAGAAGCTTATCGCCGAGGCCTTTGAAAGCGAGCGGGAGGCCGTCGACCTCTACCGCTTCACCAGCGTCCTCAAGCGGCGTCTCGACGAAGAAGGTCGCCGGCAGGTTGTCGCGATGTTGTGGGACATGGCCCACGCCGACGGCGAGGTGCACGAATTCGAGGAGAATGTGGTCTGGCGCGTGGCCGAACTGCTCGGCGTCTCGACGCGCGAGCGGGTCGAACTTCGCCGCGAGGCGCGGGAGAACCTTGCGACGCCGCCGCAGGAGACCTGGTATCGCCCCAAGGAGTGATCGTCGGACATGAGCGAACTGCACAAAGGCCGGCCGGCGGCCGTGATCACCGGCGCGTCCGAGGGGATCGGCGCCGAACTCGCCCGAGTCTTTGCAGAAAAGGGACATGAGGTGGCGATCGTCGCGCGCCGGGGCGACCGGCTCGAGGCGCTCGCCGATGAGATCGCGGCCAAGGGGCAAAGCCGCCCCGCCGTGATCGAACTCGACCTCCTCGCCGACGGGGCTTCGCGGACCCTCGAAAAGCGGCTGGCCGAGGCCAATCTTGGCCCCCAATATCTGGTCAACAACGCCGGGTTCGGACTCATCGGGCGCATCGCCGACCTCGATGAGGCCGAGCAGCTCGACATGATCGATCTCAATATTCGCGCTCTGACCGAGCTGACCCTGCGCTTCCTGCCGTCGCTCACCGCCACGCAGGGCGGCGTGCTGAACGTCGCCTCGGTCGCCTCCTTCATGCCGGGACCGGGATTCGCCGTCTATTACGCGACCAAGGCGTTCGTGCGCTCCTTCAGCGAGGCGATCGCGCATGAATTGAAGCCCGCCGGCGTGAAAGTCTCCTGCCTCTGCCCCGGGCCGGTCGAAACGGGCTTTCAGGCCCGCGCCGGGATGAGCTTCGACGGCATCATGTCCGCCGTAAAACCCGCGCTGGTGCCGGCGTCGGAAGTCGCACGGCAGGGCTATGAGGGCCTGATGGCCGGCAAGCGCGTCGTAGTGCCCGGCGCGGCCAACAAATTTCTGGTGTGGGGCGCAAGGCTCTCGCCCCGCGCCCTGCTGCTGCCGCTTCTCGGCGCGGCGCAGATGAAGCGAAACTAAACGTCCCAAACAAAAAAGCGGGCCCAGAGCCCGCTTTTTTCAAAAAATGAGCGCCAAGCGCCTTATTCCTCGGTCGACTTCACCTTCAGAACCTGACGGCCGCGATACATGCCGGTCTTGAGGTCGATATGGTGAGGGCGGCGCAGCTCGCCCGAGTCCTTGTCCTCGACATAGGTCGGGGCCTTGAGGGCGTCGGCGGAACGACGGAAGCCCCGTTTCATCGGGGAGACTTTTCTCTTCGGAACGGCCATTTGCTTCTCTCTACTAAACGGCGAAGGCCGCGCGGGTTCGCCCCGGCACGGCGGAAACTGATGCGGCCCTATACGCGAATTTGACGCGCTTGGCTAGCCGTCGCGCGCCACAGCTTTACCCGACCGTCGACAGCTCGAGCTCAAGCATATTTTTCACCAAGAATCTAAGCGCGGATTTAACGCCTCCTGCTGAAAACATTGTTGAATGTAATCATGGAGGCGTTGTGTGAATCCAGAGCGAGTCGTCACTTTCGGCCGGCGCGGGTCACAGAAAACCCCGCGCGTCCCCGCGCGAGACCACCGCAAACAACCGCTCGCCGACCCGCCCCGGCTATCCTACGCCGACCTTTCCAGGGCCGGCGAGGAGGAGGCGGAAATAGGCCGCGACCAAGCGCCCCTGACAGAGCTTCCCTCTCCTCGCCGCGGGAGCGCCGCCTATGGCGCCAATGAGACTCAGATGCGGTGGTTCATCGGACCGGGCTGGGAGGATTATCGCGACCTCTGGCTCCAGATGAAGCACGACGGCGCGCTCAGGCCGGGCTTCTCCTTCGACGCGTTTTTCTTTTCCTCGCTCTGGCTTTTTTACCGGCGATTATACGCGCCAGCTCTCGCAGCGACCGGATTCGAGTGCGCGGTCATGGGCTTGTCGCCGTCCAACTTCTCGGTTTGGCAATTTCTCCTCAGCCTCGGCGTCGGCTTCTTTGGCAAGTCGCTGGTCATCCGGCGCGGCATGAAGACGATCGGAGCCCTTGCCGAGTCGGGCCGTTCAAGCGGTCAGACGGCCTTGCGAATCGAGCAGGCCGGCGGAACTCGATTGCTCGCGCCCGTGGCGTCAACCGCACTGCTCGCCTCTGTCACATTCGCTCTCGACGTCGGCCGCCAGATCGATGGCTCGACGCCCCCCACGGCCTCGTGGCGGATGATCGCCACCTCGCTTGACGTCGGAACAAAGAAAACGGCGCCCTGAATCGGGCGCCGCTTGTCTCTTTCCCCAGATCAACCTTTGTCGGGCTGGCCGTCGACGGCGGCCGGGGGAGTCGGCGAGGCGCCGTCCTTTTCATAAGAGCCCTTTTCGGCGCCCTTGAGCATTGCCGGATCGTCCTCGATAAGCTTGTTGGCGCCCCGATCGTCCGCATGCCGCGCCGTCGCGGCCACGGGCGCGGCCCTCATCCCCGTCTGCGCGGCGAGCCAGCTGCGCCACTGTTCATGCGAGCCGTTGAACGTGTTCTGGTCGACGGCGCCGACGATGCCGGGCACGCGGCCGTCCGAGCGATATTGCCAGAAGGTCCACCTGCGGTCGCCGTAGCGCACCTTCGGATGATATTTCGTCGAGCGCACCCAGATCGGATATTCCGATAGGGCGTCGGGCTGGAGAATCGCCTGATAGAAGTCGACCGAGGAATAGATGACCGGCTTCTTGCCGTAGTGACGCTCCATCGCCTCGAGCATGATCCGCATGTCGCGGATCGCCTCTTCCCGATAAAGCGTGCGCTTGCAGCTCTTGGATTCAGGGGTCGGCTCGACGTCGAGAACGGGCGGCAGGGCTTCCGGGTCATTGGGGACGGCGGAGGCGAAATTGGCGATTTCTTCGTGTGGCGGGCGGCACCAGTAGACAAAGTGATAGGCGCCGCGCGGCACGCCGGCCGCCTTGGAGGCCGCCCAATTATACTGGAATTTCGAGTCGGTCTTGTCGCCGCCCTCCGTCGCCTTGATATAGGCGAAGGCGACGCCCGAATCCCGCACCTGCTCCCAGTCGATGTCGCCCTGATATTTGGAGACGTCGATGCCGTGGACGGCGAATTCGGCGCTGCGGGTCGCGGGGAAGAGGTGAAGGTCGGTCTCCGGCACCGCATAGGCGAGGAAGGTCGGGTCCTTCTTGGCGTTGACCAGAGGGGCGCTGGTGGCGAAGCGCGGGCGCCGGGCGTAGCCGGGGTCGTAGGCGCTGCCGCAGGCGGCGAGTGTCACCGTGCTGGCCGCAACGCAAGCGAGCGCAGTGAAACGCAAAACAGAAAAATTCAACGAGCGCATTTCGTCAAATTATCCCCTCAGCCGGTAACGAAGCGTTAATGGCCGCCGCCGACTCAGCCCAGATGAAACCAGATGCTGGCGATTGTAAGGAAAGCCCCGTAGCCCACAACGTCGGTGATGGTGGTGACGAAGGGGCCGGAAGAGACCGCCGGATCGAATTTGAAACGGTCGAAGACGAGCGGCACGATAATGCCGCCAAAGGCGCCCGCGACGAGATTCGTAAACATCGCCAAAGCCATAACAGGCAACAGCCCGACATTGTGGAACCAGTTGGCCGCGACGACTCCGGTCACCATTCCGAACGCCGCGCCATTGACCGCGCCGATCGCCAGCTCGCGGAAAATAATTTTCAAGGCGTTGGCGCGGTTGAGCTCGCGGGTGGCGAGGGCCCGCACGGCCACGGTCATGGTCTGGGTCGCGGAATTGCCGCCCTGTCCGGCCACGATCGGCCCTAGAACCGCAAGCGCGACCATTTGCTCGAGCTGCGACTGGAAGGTCTTGAGCACGCTCGAGGTGATGAAGGCGGTGAGCATATTAACGAAGAGCCAGGCGAACCGGCTGCGCGCGATCCACCAGAAATCGTCGGTGAGCTCCTCCTCGGGGTTCACGCCGCCGAGCGCCTTGATCTCCTCTGAGGCCTGCTCCTGGATGACGTCGACGATGTCGTCGATGGTCAGCACGCCGACGAGACGCTCGGATTCGTCGACGACGGGCGCCGACACGAGATTGTAGCGCTCGAACAGACGGGCGGCCTCGGCGCCGTCCTCGGTCGCCTTCACCCGCCGGCGATCCGCCTGCATGATCTCGTCGAGCCGGGCGTTGGGCTTCGCCCGCACCAGCGCGTCGAGAAAGACCGTGCCGAGCAGGTGATAGCCGGGATCGACGACGAAGACCTCGAAAAAGCTGTCCGGCAGCTCGTCGCCTTCCGTCTCGCGGAAGAAATCGAGGACGCGGCCGGCGGTCCAGAACGGCGGCACCGCGATCAGCGTCGTCTGCATCAGACGGCCGGCCGAGTCTTCCGGATAGTCGAGCGACCGGCGCAGGACGATCCGCTCTTGCGCGGGCAGCGCGTCGAGAACCTCCGCCTGCTCCGCCGGCTCCAGCGTTTCGAGCAGCGCGACGGCGTCGTCGCTTTCGAGTTCGCGCACGCCCTCTACGAGCGTTTCGACCGGCAGCTCTTCGAGAATATCTTCCCGGGTGGCTTCCCCCACCTCCATGAGCGCGGTAAAGTCGAAGTCGGCGCCCATCAGCTCGACAAGGCGCGGACGCGCCTCATGGCTCAAGCGTTCCAGCAGCGCGCCGACATCGGCTTCGTGCAGCCCGCCGACGAGTTCATGAACCCGGTCGGCGTTGCCGAGCGCAATGGCGGCCTCCACCTCGAAGACGAAATCGGCGTCCAGGCCGCCGCCTTCTTCGCGAAAACCCTCGGCGCCCGTCGCCGTTTCGTCTTGGTCGAGTGGCATGCCGATTCCCGCTACAAGGCTTCAGGCTCTTACCCCGCGCGCGCGCGGAAGCAAACCGGCAAAACCGACATGATCCACTTTTCCCGCGCCGCCGTTCTCTGCGTGGCGATCCTCGCCGCAACCCCCACTTTCGCCCGAGACTGCGGGCCCGACGCGCTCGGCGTCTCCCGCACCATCGCCATCGGCCCCAAAGGAGCCGCTCTCGGCTTACAAAGCTATCCGCGCACGCTCGATCTCGCGGATCGTGAAGTCGTTCTCACCTTCGACGACGGACCAGCGGCGCCGACGGCGCGCGTGCTGGACGCCCTCGCCAAGGAATGCGCGCGGGCGACCTTCTTCATCATCGGCCGCAACGCCGAGGAAACGCCTGCGCTGGTCAAACGAGCGGCGGCCGAGGGCCATACGATCGGCAACCACTCCTACAGCCACCCCGCCATGACGCTGCGGCTGCTCGAGGACAACGACGCAAAAGCCGACATCGAAAAAGGAATCAAGGCCGTCGAGCGCGCAATCGGCGACAAAACCGCGCCTTTCTTCCGCTTCCCCGGCTTCGCCGACACGCCCGCCCTCGTCAGCTATCTCGAGGGAAAGGGCTATACGATCTTCGGCTCGGACCTATGGGCGTCGGACTGGTCGCCGATGTCGCCAAAAGGCGAACTCGACCTTGTGATGTCGCGGCTGGAGAAGGCGGGCAAGGGGATCGTGCTCTTCCACGATTCGAAAGCCCAGACGGCGCAGATGCTTCCGGATTTCCTGCGCGCCCTGAAAGCGCGCGGCTATCGTCTCGTTCACATTGCGCCTGGAGAAGGCGAAACGCCGATTGTCGAAGCCGGGCCAGGCTGGAGCTCGACGACCGAGCCGATCATCGCCAAGACGCTCGCCGGCAAGAGCAAGCTGCCCCGGGGCGCCGACCCCGGGGCCGAAGGCCATCGCCACCCCGCGGGCGACGACTAATCGGTTTTAGCCGTTCTCACAGGCATAGAAGCCATGCGCGCCCCAACAGGCGCCGTTACGGTAGACCTTGCCGAGATTGCGGCCGCCGAGCGTGGCGATCCACGTCCTGCCGTGCGCATGGGCGAGTTCGAGCGGCTTGCCCGGCAAATCGAGAATGACCGAATCATCCGTATGCCGCACCCGGCAGGAGCCGCTCGACTGCACGCGACCGGATAGTTTCAGATAGCAACGCGCCATCCGCCCGCGATCTTCCGATTTCGCCTCGACGCGGGGCGCCTGGGCCGCTCTCGGGGCGGCGGGCGCCGCCTCTTCGCCCGCCGACGCTTCGTTGGCGGGAGCCGGGGCGGCGTCGGCGACGGACGGCGGGCCGGCGTCTGCGACGCTCTCCGCCGGCGCTTCGCTCGGATCGGGGCCGCCCCGCATTGTTGCAGGCGGCGGCGCGAGCGGCTCCGGCGCCTTCGCCGACGCGGCGGCGATCTCGGTCAACGGCCGCGAATCGAGCAGGGAGGCAGACGGCGCGGCCGCCTCAGCCTTCTCCATTGGCGCAAGCGGCCGGGCCTCGGCAGGCGACGGCGCCGCGGGCTCGACGACGGCCGTCGCCGTCGCGGGCGGAGCGGCGGGCGCCGATATCGGCTTCACATCCGCCCGCTGTTGCGGCGCGGCGGCAGGCGATGACGCCGCCGGCCGCGACTCGACCTTTCGGATCTGTGGCGCGTCCGGCGCAAACAACCCGGAATTGAGGATCGCCGCCAGCCCGCCGACAATGCTGAAGGCGAGCAGCAGATGAATGACGCCCTCGGCGCGATCGTAGGAGTAGCCCCACAAGGGCGGGTCGTCCCGCTCCTTGCGATCCCGGCGGACCTGCCCGCCTCTGTCCAGAAACGCCGACACTTTGGATTCGCCCGGCAGGGCGTCCGACTCGTAGCCGCGATCGCGGCCGTGGTTTTCGAAGAATACGCTCATACTGTCTACTCCGGGCATCGGTCGGGAAACCGCGCGCGCCGCGCGTGCTCAGCGACGTCGAAGCGCCGCTACTCACCGACCTGCTACCGGGACCTACGCTCCCGGATGATTTGCCCCCAGCCCTGGCGGCAGGGCCAAGCTTAAGCCCTCCCATGCGCCAGTTTGACACACATCAGGAAACGCAAATGTGGCTGTATTTTGCCCAGGCGGCCGCGCGCCCGCCTGCCGGGCCCCTCGCCTCTCGTTTTTGCAGAATCATCGCGCCTGAAGGGGAACGGCCCGCCGGAGGGAGGGCGGGCCGTCGTTGGGGATGAAGCAAGGACAGACAAGCCGACGAGCAGAGGAATAAAACGTCGACCGGTCGTTTATAGAATACAAACTCAGTAGCCTTTGTCAACAAGTGTGCAACTATCGACGGGGAGCGGCCCTTGGCGCTAAGCGCGTAAGCAGCAGCAGCGGTCGGCGCGCATGTGGCGCGGGCCGGAGCCAGGGCGCGACGCGGCCGATCGCAGGCGTCCCGTGAGGGGCGAGTTGTCCCTTTGAGTGAGATGACGGGCGTTGATTTTCGCCTCGAACTGGTGCGGCCGAGAGGACTCGAACCTCCACTGGTCTCCCAACTAGCACCTCAAGCTAGCGCGTCTACCAATTCCGCCACGGCCGCACGGGGCGCTGAACGCAAACTGCGAAGCGCCGGCGCGCAGCCTGTAACAAATCGGCCGGGCGCTGACAAGGGCGTGCGCGCAGTGTTTCCTCAAACCGCCCGCGCGGCGGAAAAGCGCTTTGCCGTCGCGCCTGGGCGACTGACGCCAGCGCTGTCGGCGATCGCTTTTGCTTCCTAAATGTGGAGGTGGGACATTCGAGCGGCCTCGAAGGCGAGCGGCAGGCGCTGGATGGCGTCAGCAGCTCTGGCGAGCAACTTAAGTCGTTCGCCGAAACTCGATTGCGCTTGAGGTCTCGAACCGAGGAAGGTTGTCTCCCATGACGAGAAGAATTTCATTTCCGGTCGCAACGAGATCGACAGCGCCATCGAGCGCGGACGGCCGGGCGACGCTGAAAGACGCGATCGAATGAGCGCGCCCTGCTCCCTGCCAAGGAATT
This sequence comes from Methylocystis echinoides, assembly GCF_040687965.1. Taxonomy (NCBI): domain Bacteria; kingdom Pseudomonadati; phylum Pseudomonadota; class Alphaproteobacteria; order Hyphomicrobiales; family Methylocystaceae; genus Methylocystis; species Methylocystis echinoides. Next base: position 2,663,531 of record NZ_CP156084.1, on the reverse strand, counting down.
CGCTCAGCACAGCGTTCCTGCCTGAGCGGGACACGCCGCCCGTGGAATGGCGCGTAAGCGATACTCTTGTCGACTATGACGAGGCCGTCTCAAAAATGGAACGACGCGCGGCGCTTATTGCCGCCGGCGACGCGCCGGAATGCGTCTGGCTACTGGAGCACCCGCCCATCTACACCGCGGGAACGTCGGCCAAGGACACGGATTTGTTGGACCCGCGTTTTCCAGTCTATCGGACAGGGCGCGGGGGGCAATTCACCTATCACGGCCCCGGCCAGCGGATCGCTTACATCATGCTGGATCTTACCCGCCGCCGGCGGGACGCGCGCGCTTATGTCTGCGCGCTCGAATCCTGGTTGATCGCGACGCTTTCCGATTTCGGCGTCGCCGGCCAGCGGCGCGAGGCGCGCGTCGGCGTCTGGGTGCAGCGGCCGGACAAGCCGCTCGCGTCTACGGGCGAGACGGCGGAGGACAAGATCGCCGCCATCGGCGTGCGTCTGCGCCAGTGGGTGAGTTTCCACGGCGTGGCGCTCAATGTGTCGCCCGACCTTTCGCATTTTTCCGGCATTGCGCCCTGCGGCGTCCGCGAGACGCATCTCGGCGTGACGAGCCTCGCCGATCTGGGGCGTCAAGCGTCCATGACGGAAGTCGACGCTGCGTTGCGCAGGAGATTTGCGGATATTTTTGGCGACGCCGCCTGATTTCGGGCCGTTACCTTCACCCGGGCAGCTCACGCATCGTGCGACGCCGCTTATCTGTTGGCCGTCGAGCGAGACACATGACTGCGCGCCGCGCTGCTATTCACTCTCGAAAAAGACGCCTGGAGCTTTCAACTCCGTAATTCCACTAGTGCTCAATTTGAGCAGATGTCATGCTACGACGACAAAGTACCAGCTGTAGCGCATCACAATCTGAAAACTTATTGCAAAAATGCAGCACGCCGACCACACGTGTGCGCGCCTTCCTCAATAAGGACAGGCCAGAGACAATGGCGCAAAGGGGCTTAGCGCCAATGCTGCATTAAGAGATTTTAATGAGCGACTTGCCCAAAATGGCCCTTTGCAGCGGGAAAACCCCTCGACCGCTTTGATACGGCGGAGCCCCTTAGCCCCGCCATTTCCCTTACAGAATGTTAATATCAGCCCAACTGGTAGATGTAAGAAGGGCTGATGCCGTGCTTTTTCGCCAATTGGGCGACCGGAACGCCGGCCTTACGCTCAGCCTTCAGCATCTTGCGAAACGCCGCGAGCTCCTTGCCCGAGCGGCGAATTCTCGCGCCATGACTGGCATCGGAACGACCGCCTTTTTCCTGCGATCCACCGGCCTTTTTGAGCAGCGTCTCGGCGATCGCAATGATTTTCTTGAGTTGGACGGTGTCGGCAGACGTCAATTGCATTTCATCCTCTTGGTGTCTCGATGCTGTTGTAATAGGCCCGATCTATAAATTTGTAAATCACACCTTCCTTATTTTTTGCCAAGAACGGGCTCAACATTAGCTTTGGCCTATCACCTTAGATTGTTTTCCTGAGACTAATGTCAACTAGAGAGAGCAAAAATAGACGCTGTGACCTGACGTCGGCCCCACAAATTATCCCTTTAGGCAGAAGAGTTACTATTGCGGGCGTATAGTCGCCCGGCCGCGAGCTCGGGACGCGACGCACAGGCGACCATGCGGGCGCCAGTCGCTTCGACCACGGTTTATTAGAGATCAAGAAAATAGGTTTTGGGGACGTTTGCTTATTTCCCGCTCCAGGCACAAAAGGACGTATGTCGCGCCATAAAGGACAAAAGGCCAAAATAGCCCGATGGATCGTGTGGATAGCGTTCTTCACCGCTGTCGCCGGCCCCTACTGGCCCCATGCCTCGGGGACCGTCTTTATGGCCCTGGCGCTCTTCGGCGTCCTACACTTGGCGATCGTTGTTTACGATGAAATCAGCACGGCCCGCTTCGACGATCGTATGACGCCCCGGGAATTCGAGCACTTCTGCGCCGACGTGTTGAGAGAGAGGCGCTGGACCGCGCATGTCACCCAAGCCAGCGGCGATCAGGGGGTGGATATCGTCGCGGAGAAGCGTGGCGCCCGCATCGTTGTCCAGTGCAAGAAATATTCGAAACCTGTCGGTAACCGCGCCGTCCAGGAAATTGTGGCGGCCATTGCTCATGAAGACGCGCAGCGGGGCGTCGTCGTCGCGACCAGCGGCTATACGCGCGCGGCCGAACGGCTCGCCGCCTCCAACAAGGTGCTCCTGCTTCACCACTCGCAATTGCACCTCATCGACAGGCTCCTGCGGCAATGATGCGACCGCCGCTCTCGCCACAGCCGGCCTGCGTCGTTGCAGCTCGCGCTCTGACTGGACGCGCCGTCAGTCGGCGCCGATTGTGGCCATATCCAGCACGATGCCGATTTCGCCATTGGCCAGGAGAGCGCAGCCCATGACGTTTCGAATCGTGGAGAGATAGCCCTTCATCGGCCTGAATCACCAGAGCCCGCCGCCGATGCGCCAAAGACGACGTTGCCGCCGCGGTCCCGGATTGACGCGCGCACAGCGTCGACCGCCGCGCCTGCGCCTCGAGCGTCGAGACCCGCGCCGTCGTCTTCAATCGTCGCGACCACGCGGTCGAGGTAACGCGCTATTCCCAGCCGCATCTCGGCTTGTCCGGGCTTCCCCTTGCCTACGCGCCTTTGGCGGCTCGACACTATGTGAAATTGAAATCGAGATCAGCGAGCGCATGGGCTCCGACAGCCGATCCAAAAGATCCGCGTCGATGGCCTCGTTCTGGTTGGACGCTGCGAAGCGAAGCGCCCGCGAGTGACGCTGAGCTGCGGCGCTGCATAGTCGACGAAATATTGGAGAAGTTGCGAGGTCGGCCGCGTCCGCGCTGCTACAGTGTCCTCCTGAAGCTGCCGCAGTCGCTTTTCCAGCTGCGCTTCAATTTGCAGGAGCCGCTCGATCGGAGTTCGAACGCGACGAAGATCTCAAAACATATCGAGGTCCCCGGACGCATGCTGATCCGACGTCTCCGCGGCGCACATTTGGCTCAAACGATCCCGAAGGCGAGAGAGCTTGACGTTGCTCATCGCATCTTCACTTTCGATGCGCCACGAAGGCGGGATCGCATCGGACAGCTGGCACAGGAAATCAGCCAGGGCGGCGAGATGCTGTTGCAGAATATCGATTGTCTGCGCTTGGCGCATGAAAATGTCGGTCGTGCCGCCATTTGTCACCGTAGCCTCGACGAGGGCGTGCAGATCTTCGACCGACACAGCCGCTTCCGACAGTTCCACGCCGATACGAACAAGCACCTCCCCCAAGGGTCTCCCGTCCATGTCGCTCATCGCCAACTCCCACGTCGTTCGTAATGGCTGATCTGTGAATACGCAGCTCTAGAATAGCTCCAGCGTCCCATGGTTCTCGGCCTTCGGCGCGAGCTTTGGCGACGGCTCCACGATCGATGAGTTTTGCGGCAGCAGAATCTGTCGAGCGCGACCGGAAACGGGGAAAAACTCCAATCTCCTGCCATGCGTGCCGCCGAGGTTTTCAGCCAGGATGCGAATGCCCTCATTGGCCAGGAACTGTCTCGCGAAGGCGGCGTTCTGCGCGCCAATGTCCGACAGTCCCTGGAGCATGCGCGCGCCGCCGAATAGCTTCGCCTCGATGCGGTCGCGCCGCGCGCCGCGCTTCAACAGCCCATTGATCAACAACTCCATCAGATAAGCGCCATATCGCTCGGATTCCTGGTTTCGGGACGTATCTCCGCCTGGGAGCAGGAAGTGATTCATGCCTCCGACGCCAGCTCCGGGATCTCGCAAACAGGCGGCGACGCAGGACCCGAGCACAGTCGAGAGGACGACATTCGGCTCTGTCACCACCTGGCATTCGCCCTGTATGACGTGAATCTTGCGGATAGGATGAGAACTCTGCTCCATTAAAGCTTTCCGAAAATGGCTTCGATCGCGGTCTTGAGCTTCGGGACGGTTACTGGTTTCACGAGATAATTGTTGACGCCGAGCTTTGCGGCGGTCTCTACGATCGCCTTGTCCGCCTGCCCCGTCAGCACGATGAACGGAACCCGCTGCGTCGGTTTGTAGCCTCGGATCGCCTTGAGCAGGCCCATGCCATCCATCACCGGCATGTTGACATCGGAGATGACGAGATGGGCCGGCGTATCCATCATGAACTTCAAGGCTTTCTCGCCGTCGGTCGCGAAGAAGACCTTGTTCACCCCGATCTGGTCCAGCGCATCTCGCAGCAGGAGTCGGCTCGTGCTGGTGTCATCGACGATCAGCACGCGGAGTTGGTCTGCTACACTCATCTTACCTCATCCTCTTCTTATTCGTCATTGTCAGGATGCGATCCGCAATCGCGCTGAGTGGAAGCTGCTGAGAAACGCCGCCAAGCTCGAAGGCCGCCCGCGGCATTCCATAGACGAGCGAGGTCGCTTCGTCCTGCCCGATCGTTTCCGCGCCGGTTTGACGCAAGGCGGAGAGCCCCTGCGCGCCGTCGCGGCCCATGCCGGTCAGAATGACGCCGACGGACTTTGGCCCGAGCGTTCGCGCGACCGACTGGAACAAGGCGTCGACGGAAGGGCGATGTCCGCTAACGAGGTCGCCCTCCTGCAAACGACATCGCGGCCGATCTGCGCCCGCGACGAGGAGATGTCTTGCGCCGCCGGGAGCAATATAAACTTGCCCCGGCGACAGGATCGCGCCGTCTACGGCCTCCGTCACTTTCGGGCGGCACAGGCGGTTGAGTCTGTCGGCGAAGCTCTTCGTAAACATCGCGGGCATGTGCTGGGTGACGACGGTCGGCGGGCAGTTCTCCGGAAACCGCGACAGCAAGGAGCACAGCGCCTCGACGCCCCCCATGGACGCGCCGATGGCGACGACACGACCGTCAGAAAGATAGCTTGCCGCGTTCCTGACCGGCGCCGCATCGCCGAGGCGAGGCTTGCGCAGCTGCGCGCCCGCCGCCGCCTTGACCCGCGCGCCGAGGTCACCCAGTGAATCCTTGTTGCCCGGCGATGGCTTCGCGATGCAATCGACCGCGCCGATTTCCAGCGCGCGAATGCTCGTGTCGGTGCCCCGCTCCGTCAGACTGGAGATGACGATAACCGGCGTCGGACGCAGCCGCATGATGCGCTCGAGAAAATCGAGACCGTTCATCTTCGGCATCTCAATATCGAGCGTGACGACATCGGGGCTGAGTTGTTTGATTGCGTCTCGCGCTTCGAAGGCGTCGCAAGCCTCCCCGACAACGTTTATTTCCGGATCGGCGGAAAGCGTCGCCGCGATCAAAGATCGCATCGTGCGCGAGTCGTCCACGACAAGAACATTGCAACTTTTCACGGGCCGACTCCTTCGGGAAGGCGATAAGTTGTCACGCCGTCACTCACGAGAACGCTCGCCGCCGGCCCGGTCACGCGTTCCGAATGGCCGATGTAAAGCGCGCCGCCGGGATTGAGCAGCGGCACGAAGCGGCGCCAGATTTCCTGCTGGGTCTTTTCTTCGAAATAGATCGCAACGTTCCTGCAGAAGATGGCGTCGAATTTTCCCTTCATCGGCCACGGGCGGACGAGATTGAGCTTGCGGAAGGCAACGATGGATCCGAGCCTTTCGCTGATCTTCCACAGTCCTTCTCCTGCTGGAGAAAACCACTTGCGCCGCATGTCTCCGGGAACCGACTCGACTGCGTCCTCGCCATATTCTCCCGCGATCGCCGCCTCGATCATATAGGAGTCGATATCGGTGGCGAGCACGCGAATATTGAGGCTTTCAGCCTCTGGCAACACCGAGAAAATGGTCATGGCGATCGAATATGGCTCTTGACCGCTCGAACAGGCTGCGGACCAGACCCTTATGCGACGGCCCGTTCTTGCGGCTGGAGCGAGCCTCTCCAGGACATGCCTCCTCAAATCAGCAAAGTGATGTTCTTCCCTGAAAAATCTTGTGACGTTCGTTGTCAGAGCGGCGATCATCTGGTAGCGCTCGGTCTCACCGGAATCGCTTGCGATCAACGCGCAATAGTCGTGGAAGCTTTCCATGCCAAGCGCGCGAAGCCTCTTCGTCAATCGCGAATAGACGAAGGGCGCCTTTGCCTCCGACAGATAGATCCCTGCTTCCGAGTTGAGGATCCGCGAGATTTGGCGAAAGTCCCCGTCGGTGAACTTGAACGCTGTCATGATGTCGGGTTGGCTTGCCCGCGCCAACGGCTCCATGCTCCTGAACTCCCAATCAGCTGTATTTATACCGAGGCCCCGGCTAAACCGCCTCGAGCGGAGCGTCGCTCACCTGATAATAATCCCCGCGCGAAAGGCCGAGCACCGCGTCCACGTCGACGATCAGTGCGACGCGCCCGTCGCCGAGGATCGTCGCCGCCGCGATGCCTGGAACTTTTCCGTAGTTGGATTCCAGGCTCTTGATGACGACTTGGCGCTGGCCCTGTATCGCGTCGACCAGCAGCGCGCATTTCTCGCCGCTTTCCGACTCCACGAGAAGGGCGACCTGTGTCGTCGGGTCGACCTCCTGAAAGCGGTAGGACAGGATCATGCCGACGTCGATCAGCGGGATGAAGCTGCTACGATTGCCGATCACTCTGAGACCAGAGCTGAGAGCATGAATGTTTTGAGTTCTCGGCTGAAGAGTTTCGATGACAGCAGTCAACGGCAGCACAAGGATCTGTCCCGCGACATTGACCACCATGCCGTCGAGAACCGCCAGGGTTAACGGTAGACTCATCGAGAACGTCGAGCCGCGGCCCTGGCGCGACGAGATGGCGATGCGGCCGCCCAGCGCCTGGATCGCCCGCTTCACGACGTCCATGCCGACTCCGCGGCCCGAAATGCTCGACGCCGTGGCGTTTGTGGAGAAGCCTGGCAGAAAGATCAGCCCATCAGTCTCCTCATCGGAGAGAACCGCGTTTTCTGGTATCAGACCTTTTCGGATCGCGATCTCACGTACGCGCGCGCGGTTGATCCCCGCGCCATCATCGGTGACTTCGATGATGATGCGTCCGGATCGATGGGTCGCCGAGAGCCGTAAGGTGCCTTCCTCCGGCTTTCCCGCCACAATGCGGTCTTCCGGGCTTTCAATTCCATGGTCGACCGCGTTGCGCACCATATGGGTCAACGGATCGGTCAAACGCTCGACGACAGTCTTGTCGACTTCAGTGCCTTCCCCGTCGACGACGAGTCGAACGGACTTCTTGGTGATCGCCGCCACCTCGCGCACGATGCGGGACATGCGTTGAAAGATGGGCTTTACGGGCTGCGCCCTTATCGCCATGACGCTGTCCTGGATATCGCGGGTCAACTGCTCGAGCTCCTCCAGACCAATCATCACGGAGGAGCCCCGGGGCAGGCCCGCTTCGGACACCCGCTGAGACAGCACGGCCTGATTGATCACAAGCTCGCCAACGAGATTGACGAGGCGGTCGATCTTGTCGAGATCGACGCGAATGGTTTCCTGCATCGGCGGCGGCTGCTGCTCGAAGCCCTGCGGCTTGCTCGCCGGCGCTGTAGCCGCTTCCGCGATGATCTTTGGCTCAGGCTGCGGCGGCGGCGGAGGCGTTTGCGACGGTTGTTCCTCGGCGCAGGAGGCTTCGACGCAAGGCGGGTCGGGTGGATCCTCAGGGGCCGCTTCCGCCACGCGCCGCTTCTCCGCTGGATGTACGGAATAGTCGCAGTCGGCGGAAACGAAATCGAAGATTTGCTCGATGTCGGAAGCGGGCGCCTCCGTTTTCAGCTCGACAGTCCAGGAAAAATACGCGCCTTCCGCATCGAGTTCGGTCAACAGCGGCAGTTCAGAACAGTCGCAGGAAACACTGGCCTCGCCAGTCGCCTTAATCTCGCGCAGGATGCGTAGCGCCTCATTCGCTCGCGCGTAAAGCGTCGGCTTTGGGCGGAAATAGATCGTGAACCGGCCGTCGGACGTCTCCTCGTCCTCCCCCTCCTCGCCGAAAATCGCATCGAGCGATATCGCGACGGGTTGGAAGTCGATTTCATCTTCGGCGTCTGGGGTCGCGGCGCTGTGAGACGCTTGACGCTTTTTCGGCTCGGCGCAAACCCCCTCCAGTCCGGATTTGGCTGACGCGACTTGTTCGACGTCCCAGGTGGTTTCATTCCGGACGGCGCGGATCAAGTCGGACAAAACGTCGGACGAATGCAGCAAGACCTTGGTGATCTGCGGAGTCGGCGTCAACACTTCGGAGCGGAGCAGATCGAGCGTCGTCTCGAAGACGTGGACGAACTCCACGAGTTCGTCATATCCGAAAGCGGCGGCGCCGCCCTTGATCGAATGAACAGCGCGAAACACCGCATTGATGATTTCGGGGTGGTGATTGCCGTCCTCGATCGAGAGAAGACCGCTCTCCAATTCGGAGAGCTGTTCTTCGCATTCCTGGAAGAACGTCTGCTTGATGGCTTCCAAATGGTCCAAGGCCGCCTCCGACGTCTAGGCGCTCACGCGCTTGATCGCGCTCACCAGCTTGGCTGGATCGAAAGGCTTCACGATCCACCCCGTCGCGCCGGCCCGCCGTGCGCGCTCCTTCTTTTCCGCGTCGCTTTCGGTCGTCAGGACGAGGATCGGGATCGCCCGATGCCGCTCATGCGTACGAACGCCCTCGATGAATCCGAAGCCATCCATCCGAGGCATGTTGATATCGGTCACGATCACGTCCGGAGTCGTCATCTCTAGCGTCTCGAGGCCTTCGAGGCCGTCGCCGGCTTGCACCACCTCGAAGCCGGCCGCTGTCAGCGCCACTTCAAGCATCTGACGCATCGTCTTTGAATCATCAACGGTAAGAATTTTCTTGCTCATTTGCCTTGTTCACCCTCTACCAAGCCTTCGATGCTCAACCCCGCGTCGACGAATGCGTTGAGAAGATCCTCGGTGGGATTGATGATGGTAAGCGGAAGCCCGTCGCGTTCCCACGTGTGGCGCGCGGATAAAATGACCTGCATGCATTGCGCGCCGACGGTTTTGACCTGCGAGCCGTCCAGCCTGATCGCCCCGCCTCTCGCCGAGAGCAGTGAGTTGGCGAGGGGAAGCGCGGCCCTCAGGTCGAGGGCTTCGGGCAAAGTGACTTCATAGAGCGAGGCTTGTGCGTGTTCTGCGTCCATACCCTTCTCTCCGACTTTGTTAAGCTTTCACATCAGGCGGCGAAGGGCATGGAATCGGGCAACAGATTCTTGACAATGAGCACGCTGATGACCTCCTTGTCCGCTGCGACGATGCCTTTGATGAAGGATCGCGACAAATCTGATGCGACCTCCGGCGTCGGCTGGATGGCGTCGGCGCTGATGGTCATGATGTTGGAGACAGCCTCGACGAGCAGACCCACGATCTGCCCGTTGCTCTGCACGACGATGACGGCGTGCCGAGCGGTCGGCTCCTTGATCGGCAGGCCCAGCCGCGCCGCGAGGTCCACAACCGGAAGCACCGAGCCGCGCAGATTGATCACGCCGCGCACGAAGGGCGGCGCGTGGGGGAGCGGCGTAGCCGGGGTCCAGCCCCTGATCTCGCGCACCGCGATGATATCGATGCAGTATGTCTGCTCGCCGACATGAAAGGCGATAAATTCCTGCGGTTCGACGCCCTGCGCCGCCTGAATGGGTGCGCCGCTCATCTTCAGAATTCCTCCCAGCTTTGCGTATCGGGAACGGTCTCGAGTTTCAGCGCGGCCCCGCCTCTCTGCTGTGACGACACACGCTGAATGAGGCGCTCGGGCCTCCGCTTCTGCGACGGTTGGACGCCTTTCATCCGGGCGAGCGTGAAAATCGAGACAGCCTTGATGACGCCGCCAATCTCCTCTTCGAGACTGCGGGTCGCCGCAGCCGTTTCCTCGACCATGGCGGCGTTTTCCTGCGTGAACTTGTCCATCTCGCCGAGTGCGACGTTGACTTCGAGCAGCGCGGCCGACTGTTCTTTTGCGCCGCCGGCGATGTCTGCGGCGATGTCATTGGCGCCGACGACCTGCGCGACAATCTGCGCGAGGACATCGCCTGTCTGTGAAACGAGCTGAACGCCGTCGCGCACCTGAATGGTGGACCCCGCGATGAGACTCTTGATCCCTTTTGCGGCCTCTGCGGATCTTTGCGCCAGCGCGCGCACTTCGGAAGCCACGACCGCAAAGCCGCGCCCGGCTTCCCCTGCGCGCGCGGCTTCGACGCCGGCGTTCAATGCGAGCAGATTGGTTTGGAAAGCGATCTCGTCGATCACGCCGATAATTTTTTCTATTTCGGCTGAGGATCTTTCAATCCGTTCCATCGCGCGGATCGCCTCGCGCACGACCTCGCTGCTCGCCTCCGCATTGCCGCGAATATCCGAGACGAGCGCGCTGGCGCTTTGGGCATTCTCCGAGATCTTGCCGACGGTCGTCGTGATATGGCGCAGCGCGGCCGTCGTTTCCTCCAGGCTCGCGGCCTGCTGCGACGTGCGCTCGGAGAGCGTATTGGCGGCGGAGGCGATCTGATCGGTCGACGAACCGAGCCTGTGCATGCTTGCAAGCGTCTTGCCGAAGGTCTGGTTCAGCCTGTCGACGCTCTCATTGTAGCATTCGCGCAGCTTTTCGTAGTCACGGGAGAAGCTCGTTTCCAGGCGAATTCCAAGATTTCCATGCGAGAGTTCGACGAGCGCGTTGATGAAGGTTCTCATGAAAAATTCATGAGCCTCGATATAGCCGCGGGATATTTCCTCTTCCTCGGCTTTCCGCTTCTGGGCCGCTTCTTTCTCGCTGCGAAGCTCCTTTATCGCCTGCTCGGCGCGCCCATTGAGCGTCTTCCGCATCCTTTCGATGGCTTCCACGATCGGAGCGTCGCTGGCGATCGACCCGAGCTCGATCGGAGTCGCATATACCGCGCCTTCGCAGGCGAGAAGCGCTTCGGCGATGGCGCCGTCTTGACCCGCGCGCTCATCCTGCACCACAGAGGCGAGGACATAGATGGAAAACGCCGTCGTCAGACCGACAAGCGCCGCGAACCACGGATAGGCGAGGAGCGTGCTGGCGGAATAACCCATGCCAAGCAGCAGCCAGGGCGTAATCGACAGGCCGATGACCGGCGCAAGCAGTCTGCGCAAAAGCCGCATTTCTTCCTCTTTCGGATCCGATGACGCACGGCGCTCCCATGCGCCCACTGCAGACGAAGGTCAGAGGGGTCGAGAAGACCTGCCGTTCGAAGGGGCGCTATTGATATGAGGGAATTCCGGATCGAACCGGCCTATCGGTCGCGGCTTCATGCCTTTGGCCGCCGCTCGGGCGCCAATGCCGATAGAACGCTTTATAACCGGCGGAGGTTAAGCGAACCTTAGGCTTCACCGCTCGAGCCGTTCCCCGCTCGCCGCATGTCACGTCGCTGCGTCTAGCCGGCGCTCTCCATGCGCGCGCCGAAGGCGTCGGCGATCGCCGCCTGCGACTGCGCGACAGGGTTTTTTGTCTCGCGCGCTGATCGCCCGGCGCGAAACCGCGCGACCCTCGTCGCCAATTGGCTCGACTCCGACTTCAGATTCGCCGCAGCGGCGGTCGTTTCCTCGACCATCGCGGCGTTTTGCTGCGTCACCTGATCCATCTGCGTGACGGCCTGGTTGATTTCGTTGAGGCTCGAAGCCTGATCCTCGGATGAGGTCGCGATTGCGCCGACGAGTTTGTCGACTTCAGTCACTCTTGCAACGATCCCCGCGAGCGCTTCGCCCGTATCGGCGACCGACTTTACGCCCCGGTCAACGTGCGACGACGAGCTTTTGATGACTTTCGCGGCCTCCGCGGAACGCTGCGCCAGCACGCGCACTTCCTGCGCAACAACGGCGAAGCCCCGCCCCGCCTCGCCGGCGCGCGCGGCTTCAACGCCGGCGTTGAGGGCGAGGAGATTTGTCTGGAACGCAATCTCGTCAATCATGCTCAATGTGCCGCTGATCTTCTCGAAGCTCTGCTTGATTTCGGCCATGGCGACATTGGCGTCCTGCATGACTTCCGACGAGCGGGACGCTTCAACGCGCGCGCCGGCGACGATTGTTGCGACCTTCTTGGCGCCGAGGGCGTTTTGCTTCACCGCATCGGTGATCTGATTGAGGGCCGCCGCCGTCTCTTCGAGACTGGCCGCCTGCTGCTCCGTGCGGTTGGAGAGATTGTCCGAGGCGACGGCGATTTCCTGAGAGGTGCCGCGAAAACTGTCGGCGGCGGCGGCGATCGACGACATCGCCTCGTCGAGACTGTCGAGCGCCTTGTTGAAATCGAGCCTGAGCTTCTCGTAATTGCCAGAGAACTCCTTGTCGATCTTCGCCATGAGATCGCCCTGCGCAAGGCGCTGGAGGCTGTCGCCGAAATCGAGTAGCATGCTGCGCTGATCCGATTCCAATACGGCGCGCGCTTTGTCCGCCTGCAGCCGGCGTTCTTCCAACACATCGAGATAGACGGAAACGCCCACATCCATGTCGAGCAAGGTGGGCTTGATCAGTGCGCTAATCTCTTCGGCGACCTGCTTGCCGTTCGTCGCGCGCGCGCCGAAGACGGCCTTCGGCCAGCGCGCTTCGATGACCTTCGCGGCCAGCATGGTGAGGATGAGCGCGTAGCCGCCGATATACCAGCGTGGTGCGATTCCCATTCGCGCATGTGCGCGCCCCACTGCGGCGCCGACCTCTACGAATTGTTGACCAAAGTCGCCGCTGGCGATGCCCAGCCAATGCTGAATCTGCTTCTGCTTCGCAGCCTCGGCGCGTGAGGCGTCGGAAAATAGCCCCCGCATTTTGGGATGAGCGGTTACGTGGCGATAGAATTCGTCCAGGCCCGGCGAAAGTTCCTTCTCGAGGATGGGCCGGATCGCCACGAGACTCTGTCGAGCGGCGTCATTCAGGCCGATAAATGCCAGCCTGTCATTCACATCAAGGTCGGTCATGGCGTCTTCCTCTGACAGGAAAGTGCAAAGGGGTCCGACACCAATAACGTTACGTGGATTGCGCAAGGGTTGCGCCGCCTCGCCAATGATCGCGCCTGCATCGGGGTTCGAGAAGGAGCCGATGGCGCGCTTCGCCGAAACAGCCTTCCGTCGGCTCTCCCCTTTCCCTGCCGGCCGCGTCGCGCGCCCGATAAAAGGACGCCCGGGCGAGCCCGGGCGAGTTGGAAGAAGGGAGGTTCCTATGCTTCCTTTTCGCAGGCGCGCCATGTTCGCGACAGTGCGCTGGCGGCCATTCATCGCGCGTTTTTTGCCATTCGGCGCCCTAGTTGTTGTCCATCGCCCGCCGTGGAATCCTGGTTCATGGCCTATTCTTTGATGATTCATGGGGGCGCCGGCGCCATTCGCGCGCCCGAGCGCTACGCCGCTTCGCTTCGACGCATCGTCGGAACTGGAGCGGCGCTATTGGAGGAGGGCGTCACCGCCCTCGACGTCGTCACGCGCTGCGTCGCCCTGCTCGAAGACGATCCCCTTTACAACGCCGGCCGCGGCTCGGTGCTGAATGCGGACGGGGAAGTCTGTTGTGATGCGTCCGTCATGGACGGCCGCGACCTTTCGGCGGGCGCCGTCGCGGGCGTGCGGGGCGTGCGCAATCCCGTGCTGCTCGCACGCCTCGTGATGGAGAAGACCCCGCATGTCTTGTTGATCGGCGCCGGCGCGGAGGCCTTTGGACGCGCCGAGGGAGTCGCGTTCGAAGAACAGGCCTATTTCGTGACGCCGCAGCGGGAGGCGCAATTCGCCAATCTCAAAGCGCGCCGGGCGGTGGCGCTCGATCATTCGCAGCCGAATGAGGGCAAGCTCGGAACGGTCGGAGCCGTGGCGCGCGACAGCGCGGGCGCTCTGGCCGCCGCCACCTCGACGGGCGGACTGACTAATCAAATGAGCGGTCGCGTCGGAGATTCGCCGATTATGGGCGCGGGTGTTTTTGCCGACAACGCGTCTTGCGCCATTTCCTGCACAGGTGTGGGCGAAGATTTTCTGCGCGTCTCGCTCGCCCGCACCGCCGCTCTGCTGGTTGAAACGCAGGGGCTTACGGCGCAGGAGGCGTCGCGCGAGGCGATCGTCTATCTGGTGCGGAAGATCAACGGGTCGGGCGGGCTGATCATGGTCGACCGAGCCGGACGCTGCGGCGCCGCCCATTCCACTCCGGGCCTGCTGATGGCGCAGGCAGAGAACGGGATTGTCAAAGTGGGCTCAAGCAACCAGATCTGAGCGCGGCTGGGAAGCCGCGCCGAGAGCGCGGCTTCGCCTGTCTTCGTCGTTAGTTATTGTAAAAGGCGACGCATACCCGGCGTCCCTCGTAATCCCAGCCCCACTTCGCGCAACGCTGGGGCGGAGCCGTCGCGGCGCCCACCACGGCGCCAGATGCGGCGCCGATCGCCGCGCCGGCGAGCGTGCCGCCCGCGCTGCCATTGGAGGCGAGCGCGCCAATGCCCGCGCCGCCCAGACCGCCGATCACGGCGCCGCCCGCAGCGCGCTCGCCCGGCGAATTGCAGCCCATCAGCGGCGCCGACAGGACGACCGCCGCCGTCAGCAGCAGAACTTTCTTCATACCTTGTCTCCTGTTGGAGGATGACCTTCGGCCCGCCGAAGCAGGCCGGCGAAGCGCGGGCGTCAGGTTAATGAAGGCGAGCGCCTCCTGCTGTCGCCGAAATGCAACAGCCCGGGATTTTCCTTTCAGCTCAAGCCTTTGAATAGCCGCAAATTCGCCGCTGCGGGGCGAACTTCGCCCCGTCACGGCGCAGCCGTCGGGCTTGGGCTTCGAGGCCAAATTTGCTAGCAGCAGAACTCGGGAAGTTTTGACCAAAGGACGACAAATGGACGCCGCCACTCGCGCCGAGGAGTTCCGCCGCCGCCTTGACGCGGCCGCCGAGGCGACGGAAGCCGCGCTCGACGCGCTTCTCGCCCCGACGCCGCTGCCGGGCGAGATCACGCGGCCGGCGCGTTTGCTCGAGGCGATGCGCTATTCGACGCTCGGCGGCGGCAAGCGGCTGCGGCCCTTTCTGGTGATCGAGAGCGCGCGACTGTTCGGCGTCGAGGGCGCGAGCGCGCTGCGCACCGCCTGCGCGCTGGAGATGATCCATTGCTATTCGCTGGTGCATGACGACTTGCCGGCGATGGATGACGACGACTTGCGGCGCGGCCGTCCGACCGCCCACAAGGCCTTCGACGAAGCGACCGCCATTCTCGCCGGCGACGGGCTGCTGACCTACGCCTTCGACGTCGTCGCCGACCCCGCGACCCACGCCGACGCCAATCTGCGCGCCGACTTGGTGCTGGCGCTCGCCCGCGCCGCGGGACTCGGCGGCATGGTGGGCGGCCAGGCGCTCGATCTCGCCGCCGAGACCGCCGCAACGCCGCTCGATCAGGCCGCAACTCTGGAAATGCAGGCGATGAAGACGGGCGCGCTGTTGCGCTTCGCCGTGGACGCCGGCGCCATTCTCGGCGCCGCCGCGTCCGAGCAGGCCATGGCGCTGCGCCGCTATGGCAAGGCGCTGGGCGCCGCCTTCCAGATCGCCGACGACATTCTCGACGCCGAAGGCGACACCGCGGCGCTCGGGAAGCGCGCCGGCAAGGACGCCGAGCGCGGCAAGGCGACCCTCGTCAGCCTCCTCGGCCTCGAGGCCGCAAAAGCGCGTTGCGACGCCCTCGTCGACGAAGCGACGACGGCCCTTGGCGACACCGGGCTCGGCCCCCGAACTGAAATCCTCGCGGAAGCCGCGCACTTCGTCGCCGCAAGACGAAATTGATGCGGCGGCCAATGTCGGGGACGCAGGCAAAGGACGACAAGCGCAGATCGCAGCTGCTTGCGCCCTTGCGCGTCCTTCGCGCGCATTACCGACTGGCGGTCTGTGGCGTCGCCGGCGTCGTCATCGGCTGGGCGCTGCCGGCGACAATCGACCGGACGGCGCTCGCCTTCGAATGGATTCCCATGGAGCTCAGCGCCGTCACGCGCGGGCTGATCGGCTGGAACGCCGCGGTGGTGATGTATCTCTTTGCGGCGGCGCGCATCATCATGCGCTCGACGCATGCGTCGATCCGCCGCCGCGCCATTCTGTCGGACGAGGGCCGCACCGCGGTGCTCCTCCTCACCGGCACGGCGACCTTCGTGGCGATCGGCGCCATCCTCGCCGAGCTCGGTCAGTCGAAAAATATCTTCGAGGATGAAAAAATTGCGCACATCGGGCTGGCGATCGTCACGGTCTTCAGTTCCTGGGCGTTCATGCATCTGATCTTCGCCTTCCATTACGCCCATGAATTTTACAGCGACGCGGCCGCCGCGCCGCGTGCGGCGACGACCCGCGGGGGCCTGCGTTTCCCCAGCACGCAGACGCCGCAATATATTGATTTCCTCTATTTCTCTTACGTCATAGGCGTCGCCTGCCAGACGGCCGACGTCGAGATCTGCTCGCGCTCGATGCGCGCCGTCGCCTTGGTGCACGGGGTCGTGGCCTTCTTTTTCAATACGACCATCCTTGCGCTGATGGTGAATATCTCGAGCCAGTTCGTCTGACATGCTCTCGCCGGAAAAACCCTTGCTCGACGAGAAGGCGCGGATCGGCGCCATTCTCGTCGGCTCCGCCGGCAATCTGGTCGAATGGTACGACTTCTACGTCTATTCGGCCTTCTCGCTTTATTTTGCCGACGCTTTTTTTCCAGGCGACGATCCCGTCGCGCAAATGCTTTCGGCCTCCGGAGTCTTTGCGCTCGGCTTCTTCATGCGTCCACTGGGCGCTTATATTTTCGGCCGCATCGGCGATGGCCGCGGGCGACGCGCGGCGCTGATGCTCTCCGTCTTCCTGATGTGCGCCGGCTCGCTCATCATCGCCTTGGCGCCCACTTACGCTGCGATCGGCGCCGGCGCGCCGGCCCTGCTGCTCTTCGCGCGACTTCTGCAAGGCGCGAGTCTCGGCGGCGAATATGGGTCGAGCGCCGTCTATCTCGCCGAAACGGCGACGCCGTCGCGACGCGGCTTCTATTCGAGCTTCCAATATGTGACGATGATCGCCGGGCAATTGCTCGCGCTGCTCGTGCTGCTCCTGCTGCAAAATCTCCTACTCGACGACAGAGCGCTGCGCGACTGGGGCTGGCGCATTCCTTTCGCGATCGGGGCGTTGCTCGCTATTGTCATCTTGCTGATGCGCCGCGATCTTGCCGAGACTTCCGCTTTTGAAGCGGTCAAGCGGGAGGCCGAGAAGGGCTCGCTCGCCGCGCTCGTGGCGCATAAGCGCGAGACGGCGACGGTGGTCGGACTCACGCTCGGCGGCACCATCGCCTTTTACGTCTACACCACCTACATGCAGAAATTCCTGAAGCTCTCCGCCGGTCTCTCCGCCGCCGAGACAACCTGGATTTCGGCGGGCTCGCTTCTCTTCGCGCTTCTGTTGCAACCGCTTTACGGCGCGCTCTCCGATCGCGTCGGGCGTCGGCCCATGCTCATCGCCTTCGGCGTTCTGGGGGCGCTCTTCACGACGCCGCTGTTGATGGCGATCGGAGAGACGCGCAACGCCTGGACGGCCTTCGCGCTCGTCTGTCTCGCCTGGTTGATCGTCGGACTTTACACTTCGATCAACGCGGTGGTGAAAGCCGAACTCTTTCCCGCCGCTATTCGCGTGACCGGAGTCGCCTTGCCCTATGCGGCGACCGTCTCCCTCTTCGGCGGCTCCGCGGAATACGTCGCGCTGTGGCTGAAGGCGCAGGGCCATGAGAACTGGTTCTATTGGTATGCGAGCGCCGCGATCTTCGTTTCGCTTGTCGTTTATGCGACCATGCCGGAAACGCGAAACAGCGCGCAGATGAAAAGCTGACGGCGGCTCTTAGAAAGCAAAGCCGGCGTCCTCTAGCCTGCGAGCGGTCTCACCCCAATCTCAGACAGGCTGAGCGCCAGTTCGGGCGCGAGCATGGGCGAAACGCGCTCGTCGCCACCCTGTTCGAAAACTTCCGCATAGCCTTGAGCGCCGAGATGACGATGAACCCAGATTGTCGCGCGCTTCGCGTCGATCACCCAGACTTCCCGCACCCCATAAGCGGCATAGACTCCAATCTTTCGCCCTTTGTCATAACTCAGGCTGGAATCCGTTCGTCCTCGTCGATAATGCCGGCGCGGACCATCTCTTCGATTTCCGCGACGCTGAAACAGCGACGAGGCAATCCGTCGGCCGCCTGTGTGACGAGGGGGAGATCGTCGGGGCGTAGATGAGAATTCATCGCGCAGAACCTAAACAAATCCCGCGCGATGGCGCGTCATCAGTTATCCAAAAAGCTTCTGAGTTTCCGACTCCGGCTCGGATGCTTCAGTTTCCTGAGCGCCTTCGCCTCGATCTGGCGGATGCGTTCGCGCGTGACGGAAAACTGCTGACCCACCTCTTCGAGCGTATGGTCGGTGTTCATGCCGATGCCGAAACGCATGCGCAGCACGCGCTCTTCGCGCGGCGTGAGCGAAGCGAGCACGCGCGTCGTGGTCTCGCGCAGATTGGACTGGATCGCCGCCTCGATCGGCAGCACGGCGTTCTTGTCCTCGATGAAGTCGCCGAGATGCGAATCCTCTTCATCGCCAATTGGCGTTTCGAGCGAGATCGGCTCCTTGGCGATCTTCAACACCTTACGCACTTTCTCGAGCGGCATGGCGAGCTTTTCGGCGAGCTCTTCCGGCGTTGGCTCGCGGCCGATTTCATGCAGCATCTGCCGCGAGGTGCGCACGATCTTGTTGATTGTCTCGATCATATGCACGGGAATGCGGATCGTGCGGGCCTGATCCGCGATCGAGCGCGTGATCGCCTGTCGGATCCACCAGGTCGCATAGGTCGAGAACTTGTAGCCGCGGCGATATTCGAACTTATCGACCGCCTTCATCAGGCCGATATTGCCTTCCTGAATGAGGTCGAGGAATTGCAGGCCGCGGTTGGTGTATTTCTTGGCGATGGAAATCACGAGGCGCAGATTGGCCTCGACCATTTCCTTCTTGGCCTGACGCGCCTCGCGCTCGCCCTTCTGCACCATGTGCACGATCTTGCGGAACTCGGAAATTTCGAGCCCCGTTTCGGTCGCCAGCGCATGGATTTCGGCGCGCAGATCCTTGATGCGGTCCTTCTCCTCGGCGACGAATTCCTTCCAGCCTTTCGAGCCGAGCTTGGCGACGCGCATCACCCACTTCGGATCGAGCTCCGACCCGTGGAACTTGTCGATGAAGTCGTCGCGCGCGACGCCATGGCCGTCTGCGAGGCGCAGAAGCTTCGTTTCATAGCCGATGAGGCGCTTGTTGATGTCGTAGAGCTGCTCCACCAGCGCCTCGATGCGGTTCTGGTTGAGCGACAGGGACTTCACGTCCGTGACGATCTCTTTCTTGAGCTGCTTGTATTTACGCTCCTGCGCGGGCGTTAAGGTCTCATTCTTGAGCTTGTTCTCGACATTCTGGTCCTGGAGGCGGCGCAGCTTCTTATAGGCGTCGGCGATGCGCGCGAAGGTCTCCAGAACGCGGGGCTTCAGCTCCGCCTCCATGGCCGAGAGCGACACGGAATTCTCCATGTCCTCCTCTTCCTCGAAGGATTCCTCGGGCGCCGCGCCCTCGGCGAGTCCCGCCGGCGGCGTGCTCGGGGCGGTGGCGGGCGCCATTTCGTCGCCCTCCTCCTCTGTCCCGGCCTTGGCGGAAGCCTTACCCTCCGGCCCGGCGTAAGTCGCCTCGAGATCGATAATGTCGCGCAGCAGGACCTTGCCGGCCTCGAGCTCCTCGCGCCAGATGATGATGGCCTGGAAGGTCAGCGGGCTCTCGCACAGGCCCGCGATCATGGCCTCGCGGCCGGCTTCGATGCGCTTGGCGATCGCGATTTCGCCCTCGCGGGAGAGCAGCTCGACCGAGCCCATCTCGCGCAGATACATGCGGACGGGATCGTCGGTGCGGTCGGCGGGCTCGGACGCGCGCGTCGCGACGGCGGTCGCGCGCGTGTTCTCGACGAGGTCGCCGCCTTCGGCTTCCTCCTCCTCGGCCGCCTGTTCCTCCTCGACGTCCTCCGGATCGTCGCCCTCGGAGACGGTGATGCCCATCTCCGACAGCATGGCGTAGACGTCCTCGATCTGGTCGGAGGAGACCTCTTCGGAAGGCAAAACGGCGTTCAACTCGGCATAGGTGACGAAGCCGCGCTTTTTGGCGAGCTTGATCATCCGCTTGACGGCGGCGTCGTTGAGATCGAGAAGCGGCCCGTCGGCGGCGTCTACCGCTGCGGCGGCCTCATTTTCGATCTTGTCTTCGTCTTTCTTCGCCATTCACAGCTCCACATCCCCGGCGGCAAGCCCTTGCGGGATTGCGACGCGCGGGGCCTCGAATCTCGTCGACATTTCCCGGAGCCGCCGCCTCCGACCCCTCCCATCGGCGGCGCGCTGCGCCTTGCCGATGCACCAACATTGTCCTCGGGGTCTTAACGCCCCGCTAACCACATTCAGATCGCGCTCTAGGGCCAGAAAGTCAAAGCGCGCGCGTCGACCGTCCTGAAGGGGCGCCAAAACCCTCCACCGCCGCTTCGGCGCCATCTAGGGCGGTAAGCTGCGTTTGAATATCCCTGAGTCGCGCCAAATCCTGCTCGCTGGAATTTTCGGCCAAACGGGCCTCCACCGCGCGAAGCTCCTTATTTAGCGCCCAAAAACGCCGATGCAAGACCAAAGCCTGACGCAGGCTCTCCGCCGCGTCGGCGGCGGCCGCGTCCGGGCGCACGCTCCACAGCGCCGCATGCGCGACCATCTCCGAGAGGCGCGTGGCGACGACGCCGAGCCCCGCCTCTTCCAGCGCGTGCAACAAATCGGCCCGTTCGCCGCCGCCCGCCTCGGCGAAACGCAGGAGCGCGTCGCGCAGCGCCGTCGCTTCGGGCGAGGCAAAGTCGAGCCCGGCCACCTCTTCCACCTGAGACGCGAGCACCTCCGGATGATTGATCAGAATGAGCAATATCAGGGCGTCTCGGGGCGCGATCGGCGCCTTGACGCCGCGAAAGAGCGGTGAATTGGCGAGCGCCGAACTGATCCGCACGGGCCCGGCTTCGGGCTCGCCGCGGCGTGAGACGCCGCGGCGGCGAGGCGAAAAGTCGCGGCGCCAGCCGGGCGTCGCGGCCGGGCCGCCCAGAAGACGCGCCAGCCGGTCGCTCAACTCCTGGTCGTAATAGCGGCGCAGTGTCCCGTCGCCGATCTGCGCGGCGACCTCCCGCAGGCGCCGCTCCAGCCCCGCCCGGCGCTCCGGCGTATCGAGGGCGGCTCCGTCGATTTCGCGCATCCAGACCAGATCGACCAGAGGCAGCGGTCGCTCCAGCGCCTGCGCCAACGCCGTCGGCCCGCCGGCGCGGAGAAGCTCGTCGGGGTCCTGCCCGCCCGGCAGCAGCACGAAGCGCAGCGTCCGGCCGGGGCCGAGGAGCGGCAGGGCCGTGTCGACGGCCCGGTAGGCGGCCTTGAGCCCCGCCTTGTCGCCGTCGAAACACAGGATCGGCTCCTCGGCCATGCGCCACAGGAGCTGACACTGATCCGCCGTCAGCGCCGTGCCGAGCGGCGCGACGACATGCGGAAAGCCCGCCGCCGTCAAGGCGATGACGTCCAGATACCCCTCGACCGCAATGACCGCGCGGGCGTCGTGGGCGGTCTTGCGGGCATTGTGCAAATTATAAAGCGTCGCGCCTTTGTGGAAGAGCGGCGTCTCGGGTGAGTTCAGATACTTCGCCTGGGCGTCCGCCTCCAGGGCGCGCCCGCCGAAGGCGATGACCCTGCCAGCGCGGTCCGCGATCGGAAACATCACCCGATGACGGAAACGGTCGTAGGGGACCGCGATGTCCGGACCGTGGATGAGCAGCCCGGCCTCGACCATGACCTCGACGGTCACGCCCTTGCCGGCGAGATGATCGCGCAGGGCGTGGCGATCCGGAGGCGCGTAGCCCAGGCGGAATTTCTCGCGCGAGGCGAGGGAAACCTGCCGGCGGTCGAGATAGGCCCGCGCCTCGCGTCCGGCCGGACCCGCGAGCTGCTTTTGGAAGAATTCCGCAGCCCACTCGAGCGCGTCGCTCAAGGTCGCGCGCCGCTCGTCCTGTTCGCGCTGCTCCGAGGTCTCGACCGGCATAGGCAGACCCGCCAACGCCGCGAGCCGCTCCACCGCCTCGGGAAAGGAAAGCCCTTCCGTCTCCATCAGGAAGGCGAAGCCGTCGCCATGCTTGCCGGAAGAGAAATCGTGAAAAAAGCCCTTCTGGTCATTCACATAAAACGAAGGGGTCTTCTCGGCGTTGAAGGGCGATAGCCCGCGCCACTCGCGGCCCTGCTTCTTGAGCTTCACCTTCTGGCGCACGACCTCGGACACGGGCACGCGCGCCCGGATCTCGTCGAGAAAGGAGGGAGAGAAGCGCATGAGCTTTTCGATAACCGACAAGCGGCCGAACGACTAGCCATTCCTCTCGGGTCCCCCCGGCAACGGCCTCGGCGCGCCCTTGAGTGGGTCAGCGCAACGCGGGGCGCCAACGCAAGACAGGGCGAGCCCCAGCAAGAAAACGGGGAGCCTCACCCATGCGCGTGCGGATGTCCCGCCGCGAGCTGGCCGGGCGTCTCGTCTCCCTCTTGCGCCTCGGCCGGGACCACGACCAATTGCCCATAGCGCACGCCGCGCTCGCCGATGAGATGGCTGGCGAAATGCTCGACCTCGGATTTCTGCCCCTTGAGGAGCGACACTTCCAGACAGCTCGAGACGTCGAGATGCACATGCAGCGTTGCGATCGACATGTCGGCGTGGCTGTGGTGGTCGTGAACGAGCTTCTTCGAGAGCTGGCGCGTCTCGTGGTCGTAGACATAGACGAGCGCCGCGACGCAGGGCCGCGCGCCGTCGTCGACCTTGGGCTCCTTGAGCAGCCCCGCCCGCACCAGATCGCGCACGGCCTCTGAGCGGTTCTGATGGCCGCCCGCCTCCATATAGCGGTCGAGCGCGCTCATGAGCTCGTCGTCTATCGTCACCGTCACGCGCTGCATCGCCGCCCCCGCCCGGCTTGCCTAGACCGCCGACCCCTGCTTTTTACCCGCCCGCGCCGCCTCGGGCAATGCAGCCTCCGCGCGAGGCTGATCTTGTCCCCGCCCCGCGCCTTTGGCATGGTGCGCGCCAACCAAAACAAAAGGAAACGCTGAAGATGACGGGGTTCTGGAGGAGGCTCGCCGCCTTTGTAATATTGTGCATGGGGGCGAGCCTCGGCTTGGCGGCGCCCGCGCTGGCGCATACGCCCGATATTTCGACCGCCAAGATCGCCCCGCAGGGCGAGCGGGTCTATGTCGTCGAGGTCGGCTTCCTCGCCACCGACCTCGAGCGCATGTTCCAGGAGACGATGGACGAGCGCGCGGGCGTCGACCTCTCGCCGCCCGGCGCGTTGGAGGAGGAAATTGGCAAGTTCGTCGGCAAGCGCGTCGCCATGCGCGACGAGACAGGCCGCGCCTGCGTGGCGAAGGTCGACAAGGCCGGCGAAGACCCGACCAATCAGGACAGCGCGCTCATCGTCGTGCGTTTCGACTGCTCCGGGACAAGCGGCAAGGTCTTCTATGACCCGACCAAGCTCCTCGCCGCGCAGGGCTCGAAGGGCAAGCATCTCATCACGTTGACCGGGACGCCCAACGCCGGCGAGACCATGCGTTATCCGCAGGACCCGCCGCTCGACCTCGCGCAGCCGATGGAGACGACGGCGCAACTGATGAAAAAGTTCTTCGAAGCCGGCGTCGAACACATCGTCACCGGCTACGATCACCTGTGCTTCCTCTTCGCGCTGATCCTCTGGGCGCATCGCGTGTGGCCCGTGGTGAAGATCGTCACCGCCTTCACCATCTCGCATTCGATCACCCTGTCGCTGGCGGCGCTCAATATCGTCACGCTGCCTTCGACGCTGACCGAGGCGCTGATCGCCCTGTCGATCATCTACGTCGCGGCCGAAAACTTCTGGTCGAAAAACGTCGACAAGCGCTGGCGCAACACCTTCCTGTTCGGCTTCATTCACGGCTTCGGCTTCGCGTCGGCGCTGACTGAAATGGGCGTGCCGCAGGGGGCCGTCGTGCCGGCGCTGGCGGCGTTCAACATCGGCGTTGAGGCCGGCCAGATCGCTATCGTGGTCGCGGTGTTGCCGGTGCTGCTCTACATCGATCGCCACACGGACGGAAAACGCCACGACAAACTCGTCTACGCGCTGTCGATTTTGATCGGCCTCGCCGGCGCCTTCTGGTTCCTGCAGCGCATCGGCGTCATCCCGGGCGCCTGATCGGGCAAAAAAGGAGCGCGGCTGTGCGCCAGCCGCGCTCTAACATCGACGCAAGCCCGGCGCTTACTTTTTCGCCAAAAGCTCCTCGACCTTCGCCGCGCCCTGTTTCGAGAGCGCGATGACCCGCGGGGTCGCCCAGGCGATGAACTCCTTGGTCAATTTGACGGCCATGCAGCCCGCCCGCGTCACCGTCTCGACCGTCTTGTCGAAATAAGGCAGCGCAGGGCTGTCGGCCGGGATCTTGGACCGTAGCCAGGCGACGCCGGCCTTGCTTTTCTCGGTCGCCACGGCGCCGAGCAGCGCCAGCGGATCCGCCGCCGGCGCATTGTCGATCGCCGCGCGCAGCCGCGCGACTTCTGCTTCCGCCTCGCCGGCGCGGCGGTCCGCCTCGTCGGCCCGGCGGGTGAGATTTTGCAACAGCGCCGAGGCGGAGGCCTTCTCCTGGGCCAGCCGGTCGCGTTCGCCGACGGCCGCGGCGAGCCGCTCTTTCAGCTCGTCGCGCTCCTTGGCGAAAACATTGGCCTTGGCCACGATCTCCGCTCTCTCGAAATTCTGGCGGTCGCGGTCCGCCCGGATCGATTTGAGCTGCTCCCGAAGGGTCTCCAGTTCCGCGCGGGTGACGGTCTCTTCGGGCTGCGCCAATGATTCGTCGGACATGACCGTCTCCTTGATTCGGTTGCGCAACGCGAGAGGTTGCGGCGGAAAGGCGGGGATCGTGGTTCGGCTGAAGCGAACGCGCGTTAACGACATCGACGAATATGGTTAATTTTTTGACTATCGCCAAATCGTCTTTTTTCGGAACGCCCAGGCTTTCGTCAGCCCCTCGGCTCGGCTCAAAAGGTTAACGCCTGCGCTCCCCGCCCTGATAATGTTGCAGCAGAGCGGCGCAGTCGCGTGGCGCGGCGAGGCATTTGTCGCGGGCGGCGGCGGCGAGCGCATCGGCGGCTGCTTGCGCCATTTCCCGAGCGCGGGCCTCGAGTTCGGGACGCTGGGACGACCTGGTCGACACGACGCGGACCCGCGGGTCCGCGACGTTCGACGGGGCGTCGACGCCGCGCCAGCCCAGCGCAAACAGCACGAGCGCAATGCAGGCGAAGCATTTCAGAAGAAAAAACACGGGCGAGTCTCCCGCAGGACCGAGCGCCCGGCCCCGCGGGCCGCACGCCCGTTTGTCGCGCGCAGGGATTGAACAGAAGTAAACGCTCCCCCCGTCTCACGCGGCGGAGGCGAACAACCAAAATAAAACCATTGCGCCTCCGGTAAAGCTGCGCGCGTCGGCGCGCTCTGGCCTGCTCAGCACTCATTAAGACTGCTGAGCGACGCTCCCTTCGAGCAGGAGCGCGCCATTGCGTAGTTTTGTGTCCAAATTAATATCGCTGGATCGTCCATCGCGTTTTCTCGACCAGCTTGTGCACGAGACCGCGTCTGAAGGCCGCCTCGACCGCGCGCGCCATCGCTTCTTCATGGCGCCGCGCCTTGTTTTTGCGGGCGCCGCGCTGCTCCTCGCGCCGGCCTGGCTTTTCCTTTACGGGGCGCCGTCGTCGCAAGAGGCGCTGATCTTCTTCCTTGCGCAGACGCCGCTGGTCTCCGTTGCGATCTTGGCGCGCACGGGCCGGCTGTCCCTTGCGCGACGCGTCTCCGTCGTCGGCTGGCTCGCCCTCGCCGCGGCGCTCTACGCCTTGCCCGCGAATGATCTGGCCGTCTGCGCCGCGCTTGCCGTCGCGCTTGTCGAAGCGGCGGTTGCGCCCGACTTGGCTCTGGTCGCCCTGGCGGCGGCGGCGGCCGTCGGCGCCGTCGCACTCGCGGCTGGAGCAGCCGTTGGACATTCCGCCGCTCTTCTTGCGACGGCGGCGTTTCTTTACGTCGCCTTCCTCGCCTTCTGCGCGGTTCGCGCCGAAAGCAGACCCCGCGGGGCGGATATGTCGAGCGCGCGCGACCTGCGCCTGCTGACCGACGCCCTCGGCGACATCGTGCTCCATCTCGACCGCAGCGGCGCGGTCGCGGCGCTGATCGGCGAGACCCACATGACCTATGGGCTCAACCGGGGCGACCTCATCGGGCGAGGCTTGTTCCAGCGCGTTCACATCGGCGATCGCCCAACCTTTCTCAAACTCGTGTCCGACGCCGCCGAGCGCTCGGCGCCGCTCACCGCCATTCTGCGCGTTCAGGTCGGTCTGGCGGCCTCGGCTTCGGGCGCTTACGCCGAACCGGTCTTCAGGGACTTCGAAGCGCGCATGCGCCGCGGCCGGCGAGGGTTCGAGACGGCTGACGCGGCCCCCGAAAATCCCGCTCCGGTCGTCTGCGTGCTGCGTGACGTGACGGCCCAAAAAAACGCCGACGAAGCGATCGCTGCGGCGCGCGCCGAAAGCGAGCGCGCCACGGCGATGAAGGAGCGCTTCCTCGCCAACATCAGCCACGAACTGCGCACGCCGCTGAACGCCATCATTGGCTTCTCGGAAATGCTGGCCAATCCGGCGCTCGCGCCCGCGGACCCCGTCAAGCAACGCGAATATGCGGCGATCGTCGCCAACTCCGGCAATCATCTGCTGCAGATCGTCAACACCATTCTCGACATGTCGAAGATCGAGGCCGGCGCCATGCAGCTTTACCCGGAAAACTTTTCGCTGCCTGAGCTCATCGACCAGTGCTGCGACATGGTCCAGTTGAAAGCCGATGAGGGCGGCGTGCAGCTCATGCGTGATTACCGCGGGGAGATGGAGGAGCTTGTCGCCGACAAGCGCGCCTGCAAGCAAATCATGCTCAACCTTCTCTCCAACGCGGTGAAATTCACGCCGGCAGGCGGCCGCGTCGGCGTGCGAGTCGCGCCCGAGGGCAATCTTCTGGCGCTGACCGTCGCCGACACGGGCATCGGCATCGCCGCAGCCGACCTCTCGCGCCTCGGCGATCCGTTCTTCCAGGCCAACGCCACCCACAGCCGCGCCTATGAGGGCACAGGCCTGGGCCTCTCGGTCGTTCGCGGCCTCGTCGGATTGCATGGGGGCGGCATCGTCGTCGAAAGCGCGCCGAGAAAGGGCACAACGGTGACGGTGCGTTTGCCGCTCGACTGTCGCGCCCGCGGCGGGGTCGGAAACGTCGCCGCCCGGATCGAAACTATTCCGCGACATGGCGCCGCTTTTGGCGCGGATATTCGCCACGACGAAGAGACGGTGAAGAAAATTGCGTGACGTTTCGCTCAGCGACCCCAGGTTCGACGATTTTCCAGACGAACGCGCCGCGACGCCGAAGCGCCGCGGCGCCGCCTCTCCCGCGCCGAAGAAAAAGGGCGGGCGCGGCGGGATGTTCGAGCGGCGCCGGCTCGGCGTCATGACGCTCGTCGCGATTGGCGGGCTCGCCTTGATTGGCGTGCCGATGAATGCGCTGTTCTTCCAGGACGGACGCCATCCGGCGCCGCTGTTCTCGACGCGCGTCGTCACGCCCGAAAAGCTCCAGACGGCGCAAACGCCGACGCCGCCCGCGCGCCCGGCCAAGATTGACGCCCCGGCGCGCGACGCCGAGAGCGTCAAGGGCGACGCCGCCGCGTCGCGGCCCGTCCCGAAAGTCGCCGTCAAGATGGAGCCGGCCAGAACCGACCCCCTGGCGGCGCTTCTCAAGAGCGACGCCGCGCCGGCGTCCAAGCCCGAGAAAAAGCGCGAGGTCGTGAGCCGCGACCAGATCGGCGCGCTGCTCGGCGGCGAACCCAAGAAGCCCGTCGCGGCGCCCGCCGACGCGGCGTCGCCCGCGCCCCCGGTTCCTGACCGTAACGTGCTCTCGGCGCAGCGCGCGCTGCAGAGGCTCGGCTATGTGGTCAAGCCGGACGGAGTGGCCAGCCCGGGCTTGCGCAAGGCGATCGAGAAATTCGAGCGCGACAATGGCCTGCCGGTCACAGGCGAGCTCACCCCAAAGGTGGGCAAAGCCATCGCGCAACGGATGGCCGCGGGGCGCCAGTGACGACAGGCTTAGACCCGCGGCGCATTTCGCACTAGGTTAGGGGCGATGCGTCTTAGATCGGATATTTTCGCCGCCGCCCTTATTCGCCGCGCCGAAGCGCAAGGCGCCGTGGCCATGTTGCGTCGACGCGGCTCGGCCGAAGCCGGCGCGCTGTTCATCAAGCTCGACCGGCTCGACGGCCGGGCCGCGGTCTACGGCCCCGCGCCGCAGACCGAGGCCCTGCCGGAGGGCGTTGATCGTCTCTTCTCCAAGGTTCACGCCAACGACTGGGTCGATCCCGCAGAGGCCGAGGCGCGTCTCAAGCGCGAAATGATGTTCGACCCGGACCTTTGGATTATCGAGATCGAAGACCGAGACGGCCGCGTCTTCGTCGATCTGGCCGCCTGACGCTCAGGCGCGGTCGGCTTTGCGCAGCGGCGCGGAGCCGCCCTGTGGCGTGACGCGCCGCCGGGCGGGCGGCGAAGGGAGGTCGTCGCGCTTGCCGGCGCGTCGCATCGTCTCGCGCTCGCCCTTCGCGTTCCCCGTCATCGCCGCGACGATCTCTCTGGCGGCGCGCTGCGGGATCGCGCGCACGAGCGCGGCGAGGGTCGGCGCCCGGCGCCCCTGCTCGGGGAGCGCCAGAAAGATGCGCGAGGCCGCGTCGGCATCGACGCCGAGCGCGGTCAGCGCCAGGGCGAGGGCTTCCCCCTGGACGTCGCCCAGAATGGCAAGGGCGCGCGTCTTGCGGCAGTCGAGCGCTTCGGCGAGGGCCGCGGCCATGGCCCCCGAGTCATCGTCGAGCGCAGCCCTTTCGAGCTTTGTCGTCACGGCCGGATCGGCGGCGGCGCGCTCCGCCATCCCGGCGCAAAGCGCGCGCCGGCAAGCGTTCAAGATAATCTCGGTGCGCTCGTGGCGCGTCGCCGCGAGAAAGAGCCCCTCGCTGTCGGCGCTGAAATCGTCGCGGTCGAGCAAGATGCGCGCGAGGGACAAGTCGTCGCGGGCCGCCTGCGCCAGCGCGCGCCGCGCCGCCGGCTCGAAACGCAAGCGCCAGTTTGCGGCAAGGGCGCGCAACGTCTCCGCCTCCCCGCGCTGGACGAGCGCCTCCACGATATCGCGTTCGAGACCGCCGCGCCGCGCGACCGCGCAGGCGAGCGCCGGAGGGCCTCCTTGTGCGACGGCGCGTAAATCAGCGTGGGAAAGGTCGGGCGCAAACTGCAGGGCAAGCTCCGCGCAAGCCCCGCCCTTGGCGAGCAGACAATCGAAAATTGACGCCGGCGTCTCGGGATGAATGCAGAGCGGCCTGACGATGGGGGCCGCCGAGTCGGCGTCGACAATGTCGATGAGACCGAGCGCAAGCTGTTCGAATTGCTTGACGTCCCCGACCGGATGCATCTGCCGCTCTACGAACTGATCCACGATGGCGCGCAAGAGCGCGGCATGGTCGATCCGCCGCTCTGACTTATCTGGCTGCATGGATGGGCTGCTCGCTCGAACGCATACGCGACTTGAGCATCGAGACTAGCCCGCGGTCGTTGACGGAACATTAACCCTCGCCGACCCCTAATCCTGTTAACGCCTGATTCATTTTGGGCCAGAGCCGCCGCAAAGAGGTCGATATGGGGGAGGTCGTCGCCTTCCAGATGCGCGAAAGGAGCCCGCGCCGCCCAAGCGAGCCGCCGATTGGCGACGCGCAAATCCTGTTTTTCCTCGGCGTGCGCTACATGCGCGCCGAGGACCTGCCGACCCACGCGCCGGACCAGGGGCCGCGGGGCGGCAGAAAGCGCAAGAGCCGCGCGAGAGCGTAATCTTGGCGTTGGCGCGCGCCCGCCATCGGCATTACAGTCGCCCTTGCGGGGGCGGGGATGAGCGAGGCGCGGGCGGCTGAACATCGGGAGCTTGGCGGGCGAGCGCTGTCACTTGCGCCGTGGCTCGACCGGCTCGCCGCGGCGCTGCGGGACGCCTATGCCGAAGAGACGGAGCTCAGACGGCCGTTTCTGTGGCGCGCCGTCGCGGGCATCGCGGGCGTCGTCTTCTATTTCAGCGCTAATCGCGAGCCTTCGCTCGCTCTCTGCTTCGGCGCGCTCGCCGTCTTCGCTCTTCTCGCCGTCGTCACGCGCCGCCGCCATGCGCGCGCCCATGCGCTCTTCCTTGCCCTTGCCTGCGTCGCCGCGGGGTTCGGTTCCGGCGCATGGCGCACGGCGCGCGTCGCCGCGCCCGTCGTGCCGCGAATCGGCGTGGGGGAACTGACGGGCTTCGTCGAGGAGCTGGACCTGCGCCCGACCGGGGCGCGCTTCGTTCTGCGCGTCGCCAGCGCCGAAGGCCTGCCGGGCGACGTCGTCCCGGCGCGCGTGCGCCTCACCACGCGCGGAACGCCGCGCTTCGCCGCCGGCGACTTCGTGGGCCTCAA
This sequence comes from Methylocystis echinoides, assembly GCF_040687965.1. Lineage (NCBI taxonomy): Bacteria > Pseudomonadati > Pseudomonadota > Alphaproteobacteria > Hyphomicrobiales > Methylocystaceae > Methylocystis > Methylocystis echinoides. Next base: position 2,633,014 of record NZ_CP156084.1, on the reverse strand, counting down.
GGCGCGCCTGATGCCGCCCGCCCGCGCGGCGCTGCCCGGCGGGTATGATTTCGCCCGCGACGCCTATTTCGCGCGGTTAGGGGGAGTCGGCAGCGCGCTCGGCCGCGTCGAGACCTTGCCGCCTCCCGACCCCGCGCCAGCGTCGCTGCGCTTCTTCGCCGCGGTGGACCGTGTCCGCAACGACCTCGCGCTGCGCATTTATAAGATCATCGGCGACGACGCCGGCGCCATTGCGGCGGCGATGGTGACCGGCAAACGCGATTTCCTGTCCGAGCACGCCAAGGACCTGATCCGTCGAGCCGGAATTTTTCATATCGTCACAATTTCAGGCATGCAGATGACGCTCGTCGCCGGCATCTTCTTCGTCGGCTTTCGTCGCCTGCTCGCCGCGTCGCAGACGCTCGCGCTCAATTACCCCATTAAGAAGTGGGCGGCGGCGCTCGCCATGGTCGGAGCCGTTCTCTACGACATCGGCACGGGCTCGCGCGTCGGCACGGAGCGCGCGCTCGTCATGACGCTGATCATGCTCGCGGCCGTTCTCGTCGATCGTCCGTCGCTTTCGATGCGCAATCTCGCGCTCGCCGTCTTCTTTGTCGTCGCCTTCGAGCCTGAGGCGATCCTGGGCGCGAGCTTCCAGCTTTCCTTCGCCGCGGTCGCGGCGCTCATCGCCGTCTATGAATGGCGCGGCGCGGCACTGGCGCGAAGCCATGCGAAGCGTCGGATTATCTCCACCCCGGGCCGCTTTTCGGAATGGCGGGAGGCCCTCCTCGATCGTCTGCTGCACGGGCCCGGCGCGCCGCTCGTCGCAACGCTCTGCGCGACGTCCGCCACCGCCTCCTTCATGGCCTATGATTTCCACGAACTCAGCCCCTATGTGCTGATCGGCAATCCGCTGACTCTGGCCATTATCGAATTCTTCGCCGTGCCCTGCGCGCTGCTCGGCGCGACGCTGTACCCTTTTGGCCTCGACGGCCTCATTTGGCGCTGGCTCGAGATGGGCATTCATCTCGTCACCTGGCTCGCCGGGCTCATCGCCAGCGCGCCGGGGGCCAGCCTGCAGGTGAAGGCTTTTGCGCCCTGGGCGATCGTCTTTCTCGCCCTCGCCGTCCTCTCCGCCGTGCTGTGGCGGACATGGGCGCTGCGTGCGAGCGCCATTCCCTTGGCCCTCATCGGGCTCATCGGCGCAAAGAGCGGCGCAGGCTTCGATCTGGCGGTGGCGGCGACGGGAGACGCCGCAGCGATCCGCCTGCCTTCGGGCGAACTGGCGCTGCTCGGCAAGAAACCCGGCGCCTTCGCCGCTGAACAATGGCTGCGCGCCGACGCCGACGGCCGCGCGGCCGTTGAGGCGAGAGGCGGGATCGCCTGCGACGATTACGGCTGCGTCGGCCGTCTCGTGGACGGGCGCTTCGTGGCGCTCGTTTCCGCGCGCGCGGCTTTCCTCGAAGATTGCGCTCGGGCGGCGATCGTCGTCACGCCGCTGCGGGCGCCGGAAGGTTGCGCCGCGCCGCTCATTATCGACCGGATCAGGCTCGCTGATACAGGCGCGGTCTCGTTGCGCTTCCCGAAGGAAGGCGGCGCCCTGTGGACGACGGCGCGCGGCGTCGACGAGGATCGCCCGTGGTCTCCTCGCCCGCAGCAAACGGTCAAACTCGCCGCCGCGCCCGAGGATGAGGAGAGCGACGAGGCGGAGCTAGCGGAATCGATGGAGTGAAGCGACTCGCGGCTATGGCGCGGTTTTCGATCTCCTCGCCGCTTGCGATGCGTAGTTATGTGCGAGCCGGGAAAGCCTCGGCCCATGGCAAGCTCCCGCGCACGCGATGCCGCTCCGGTCAATATTTTCGCAGCAGGCTCACGAGCTTCCCCTGGATTCGCACCTTGTCGGGTCCAAAGATCCGGGTCTCATAGGCGGGGTTGGCCGCCTCCAGCGCGATGGAGGCGCCGCGTTTGCGCAGGCGCTTCAGCGTCGCTTCTTCATCCTCGATCAGCGCCACGACAATGTCGCCGGTGTCGGCGTGGTCCTGCTTCTTGATGATGACCGTGTCGCCGTCGAGAATGCCGGCCTCGATCATCGAGTCGCCGCGCACTTCGAGCGCGAAATGTTCCCCATTGGACAGCATGTCAGGCGGAAGGCTGATCGTATGGCTGCGGCTCTGGATCGCTGAAATCGGCGTGCCCGCGGCAATGCGGCCCATGACTGGGATGGCGACCGGCTGATTCCCCTCCTCCTCACGCTCGGCAAGGGGGCGCACGCGGCCGAGATTGCCTTGAATCACCGATGGGGCGAATTTGCCTCCGCGGGCGCCGCCCCCGCTCCGCGGCGTCGCGGACTCCGGCAGGCGCAGCACCTCGAGCGCGCGGGCGCGGTTGGGCAGGCGGCGAATGAAGCCGCGCTCCTCGAGCGCCAGAATGAGCCGATGGATGCCGGATTTGGACCGGAGGTCGAGCGCGTCCTTCATCTCGTCAAAAGACGGCGGGACGCCCGTTTCTTTCAACCGCTCGTGAATGAAACGGAGCAGATCACTCTGCTTTCTCGTCAGCATGAAACGCCCCTGTCCGCGGAAGAACCGCCCGCGCGTCGACCGATCAAGGTCCCGGCCCCGCGCTACAAACAAATCATGAACACCTTAGACGTTCTCTTTGCGTTCCGCAAGCACAAATGGGGGAGGAGCGCGCGAAGACCCCGCCGCTGTTGGAGCGGATTTTGCTAAATTCCGAGCGCGTAAATCGCGTCGGCGCGGTCCTTTCCAGCATGGCGGGGAGGCCTCGGCGGGCGAAGGGGCGCGGAGCCGTCGACCTTTCCTTGAACGCGCCGCCGGCAAAGCCTATGTTGGACGAGCGACGGTCCTAAATCGGGTGGCAGGCGCTTCAAGTTTGTGGAGGGGTGCTCGTCCTCCCCGTCGCACGCCCCGCTCCTTCGCGCCATCGTCCTGGCGTCGCCTGGCGCCGTGCCCGGACAGCTGTCACGGGCGGACTTCTGTCACGGCAGGGCGCCGGGGCCGCCCCACTATTTCTTCAGCTTCAGGGCGCGCTTGATGGATGACGTCGGTCCGTCCTCGGCCGTCGCCGCGAGCGCCGACATCTCCCGGCGCGTGTCCGCCGATAGCGCCCGCGCAACGCTCGTCGTCTCCGTCGGGCGGGTCGGCGCCGCGGCCTTGGCCGCCGCCATGGTCACGACAGGCGACTTCGACGCGATCTGAGCGGCTTTGCCGCGCCCCGCCTTGTCGTCGAGCGCAATCTCTTCCGGCGGCGCGACTGCCTCCGGGCGGCTCGTTTCGGCGACCTTGGAGAGGAAGCTCGGATGCATGCCGCCATCCTGATAGACGACGCGCACCGGCTTTACGCTTTGCGACAGCTCGGCAATTTTCTCCTCGTCCTTGGCGGACTTGGCCGAGACGCTCGCCACGATCTCGGGGTCCTGCTTCAAGGGCGGACAGGCCGCGAGCGGGTCCATGCGGCCGTCCGCCGCGGCGTTGAAGACATAGCGGCGGCCGCAGAAGGCGACCTCCGGCTCCATCTTCGTCACCTCGAAGTGATCGCTGCCTTCCTTGAGGTTCCTCCAAAAGCCGATATTCGAATCGAGGCGGTGCTTGGCCAGATTTTCGGCCGTCATGCGGAAGGGAAGGGACTGCATCTGAATGGACTGCTGGCCGCCCTCGAAGGACGCGCGGGCGATGGCGTAGATCTCGGCGATTTGCGCGTCGGTCATGGAGAAGCAGCCGGCCGAGGAGCAGGCGCCGTGCACCATGATCGTGCCGCCCGTATGGCCGAGCGCCTTGTCGAGCTGGTTGGGGTAGCCGACGTTGAAGGACAGGTAATAGGAGGAGTTCGGATTCATCTGCGCCGGGGTGATGGAATAGAAGCCCTCCGGCACCTGACGATCGCCCTCCCGCGTCTTCGGCCCCAGCTGGCCCGACCAGCGGCACATGGGGAAGGTTTTGAGGTGGACGTATTTGCCGTCCGACCCCATTTTCCAGATCTCGAGCTCAGCCTCTTTCTTATAGGCGCGAATCAGCATCGGCGCGTCCTTGCTGGTGCCGAGCTTCTCCATCAAGGCGACCGTCTCGCGCGGAACCGGCGCAAGCGAGCGATGCGACAGGCCGCTGTCGTTGCAGGCGGCGAGGGACAGCGCGGCGAAAGCGACGGCCGCGGCCGGCTTCAAGACCCGAAATGTCATGCGCTCAAGCTCCCCTCTCGCGTCCCGGCCCGCCGGTCACGCCGAACGGAACGTCTATCCGATCCAGCGTAAGCCAATCCTTACCAAGGGCTCGGGACGTAGAAACACATTGTGCTGCTTAGTCCCGACATTGGGCGATATGGTGTCCGTGGCGCCAGCGCGGGGGGTCGAAACCGCGCATTTTAGCGAACGCGGTTAACGCTTCTCGTCAAGCTTACGGCCCATGTTGAGAAACTTCTCTGCGCGGGCGTTGCGCAGTTGCTCGCGAGAGAGGTTCGTCAGCCTGGAAAGCTCCGACCAGACAGCGTCGCCCACGGCTGAGATCGCGGCGGGCGGATCGCGATGGGCGCCGCCGGCCGGCTCGGTGACGATCAGATCGATGATGCCAAACTTCAGCAGATCCTGCGCCGTGATCTTCATGCTCGTCGCCGCGTCCTGGGCCTTGGCCGAATCGCGCCACAGGATCGAGGCCGACGCCTCGGGAGACGCGACGGTGTAGACCGCGTGCTCGAGCATCAGCACCTTGTTCGCCGCCGCGATGGCGATGGCGCCGCCCGAGCCGCCCTCCCCGACCACGACCGCGACATTGGGAACGCCGAGCTGGAGCGAGGCGTCCGTCGAGCGGGCGATCGCCTCGGCCTGCCCGCGCTCCTCCGCGTCAATGCCCGGAAAGGCGCCGGCCGTGTCCACGAGCGAAATCACCGGCAGGCCGAAACGATCGGCAAGCTCCATGAGGCGCACCGCCTTGCGATAGCCCTCGGGCCGCGCCATGCCGAAATTGTGATGCAGGCGGCTCGCCGTATCCGAGCCCTTTTCCTGACCAATGATGCAGACGGGCTCGCCCCGCAAGCGGCCGAACCCGCCCACGATGGCGGAATCCTCGCCGAAAAACCGGTCGCCGGCGAGCGGCGTGAATTCGGAGACGAGCTGTTTGACGTAATCCGAGAAATGCGGCCGCTGCGGATGGCGTGCGACTTGGATCTTCTGCCAGGGCGTCAGGCCGGCGTAGAGATCGGCGAGCGCCTTGGCGGCTTTGGCCTCCAGCTTGGTCAATTCCTCGGCGATCGAGACGCCCTCGCCTTTCTCGGCCAGCGCGCGCAGCTCCTCCACCTTGGTTTCGAGTTCGGCGACGGGCTTTTCGAAATCGAGATAGGAGCGCATGGACGAGGGGTGTTCCTTCAAGCGTTCGAGGCCGCTTTTGTCGGCTCGGGCGGGCGCAAACTCGCCGCTCGGGGCGGCGAAGTCAAGGAAGGCGACTAATGCGGGAAAGCGCAATTTTGCTCGCCGGCCCGCGCCTTGTAGAAAAGACCAAAGGAAAAGGAGCCGCTGCTTGAGCTCGACCCGACCGGCTGAAAGCCGCTTCATCGCCGCCGCCGATGGCCTGCGCCTGCATTATCTCGATTACCCCGCGCCCGACGCGATGCGTCTGCCGCTCGTCTGCCTTCCCGGCCTGGCGCGCACGGCGGACGATTTCTGGCGCGTGGCCGAGACGACCGCGGACCGGCGCGTGCTCGCCCTCGACTATCGCGGACGCGGGCGCTCGGCGTGGGATACGGACTGGCGCCACTACGACCTCGACGTCGAGCAGGCGGATATTTTCGCCGTTCTCGCCGACGCGGGCGTGACGGAGGCGGCGTTTCTCGGGACCTCGCGCGGCGGGCTGCATACGATGCGCATCGCCAAGGCGCGACCCGCGCTGGTGCGCGCGGCGATCCTCAACGACATTGGCCCCAAGGTCGAAAAGGAGGGGCTTTTGCGCATCAAGCGCTATGTCGGCAAGTTGCCGCCGCTCTCGCGCCTATCCGAGGCGGTCGCGCTGATGCGCATGACCGCAGCGCCGCAATTTGCCGGCGTGAGCGCCGAGGAATGGGAAACCTACGCGCGTCAGACCTTTGTCGAGACGGAAAGCGGCGTCGAGCTGCGCTACGACCCGGCGCTCAACCACACGCTCGACGTCGTCACGCCCGACGCGCAATTCGAAGAATTCTGGGAGCCCTTCGCCGTGCTCGCCCGCGTACCGATCCTCGCCCTGCGCGGCGAGACGAGCGACATTCTCTCCGTCGAGGTTTTCGACGAAATGGCCCGCCGCGCGCCACTTCTCGAGCGCCACACCGTCCCCGGACAGGGCCATGCGCCGCTGCTCCTCGATCAGCCGACGCTCGACCGCATCAAGGTCTTCCTCAACGCCTGTCCCTGATCAGGGCGCATATCCCTGCGCCTGATTGAGCCGCGAGATGGCCGCGCCGACGGCGACGGCCGCCGCCGCCTGCGATCGCTGCGCGTCGAGCTGAAGCTGACGGATGCGGTAGAAATCGAGGCCGCCGATCTCGCCGAGCGCGAAGGCTTTGCGCGACAGCTCGAATTGCTCATTGGCGACGGCGAGCCTTTGGTTGGCGAGGCCCGCGGCGCGGCGCGCGGCGGCGAGATTGGCGCGCGCCGCCGCGATGTCGGCGAGCACGACGCGCTTGGCCTTCTCGTAATCGGCGGCGGCGCGGGTCATCTCCGCGATGGCCTCCGCCCGGCGCGGCTCCTGGCGGCCGTCCGTCGGCAGAGGAATGCGCACGCGCACGCCGACCGTCGTGGCGTCGGTCCGCTGGTCGGTGATCGGCTGCGAAAGATCGGTCGAATATTGCCGATTATGCTCCTGCCGGCCGAAGACGGCGACGTCGGGACTGTCGATCGGCGTCGCCTCGACGAGCTGGAGCTGCGCCTCGGCGCGGCGCAGCGCGGCGATCGGCGTGCGCAAGGCCGGATGGTCCTCGATCGGGCAGGCGGGCTTCAGGGTTTCGAGCGTTCCGTCGGGCGGCGCGCCGCCGGTGAGCGCCTCATAGTTCACGCGCGCCACCTTTACGGCGCCCTCCGCCTGCGCGAGCTCCGTTTCGGCGGCGAGCAATTCGTTTCTCGCCAGCAGCGCGTCGGCCTGGGCGGCGTCGCCGAGTTCGACGCGCCGCGTCATATCGGCGCCGATCTCGCGCGCCGTGGCGACGCGGTTACGCGCCACGCCCGCCTCGCGCGCCGCGCGCTGGGCGTTCCACCAGGCGTCGCGCAAGAGGCCCGCGACCTCGAGGCGCCTGAGCGCAATGCGCTCCTCGACCTCGATGGCGCCCGTGGCGACGGTCGTCTCCATGGCGTCGCGCTGGCCAGGCAGCCACAACGGCAGGCCCGCCTCCACCTCCGTTTCATTGTAATTGCGTAAGTTGCCAGCGACCGCGTTGCGCTGCAGGCCGCCGACATAGGGCGAACCGGGCGTGATCGACCGCGTCGTGGCGAAGCGCGACGTCACCGCGCCGAATTGCGCCCCGAGCCCCTGGCTCTGCGCGTCGATCGCCACCGCCATGTCGAGATGGCGCACGAGCACATGGCCGAGCGGCGACTTGCCGCGCTTCTCTAACGGCTGATCGCCTTTCACCGTTACTTCGCCGCGCGCCTTCGGCCCGGCGAGCGCCGGCGCGGGGGGCGCGAACAAAGCGGCGGCCATGACGAGCACCAGCCGTCTCATGCGCGAACCATGCGGTTGGCGAGCCTGCCGCGCTTCGAGCGCAGACGCCAGCCGGTGGCCCGATCGTAGAGGATCGGCAGGAGCACGAGCGTCAGCACTGTCGCTGAAATCAGGCCCCCGATCACCACGATGGCGAGGGGACGCTGGATTTCGGCGCCGGGGCCCGTGGCGAACAGGAAGGGAATGAGGCCGAAGGCCGCGATCGTCGCGGTGAGCATGACGGGACGCATGCGCCGCCGCGCGCCCTCGACGACCGCCTCGCGGGTCGTGCGGTTTCCTTCTGAAACAAGCTTGTTGATGTAGGAAATCAGAACCACGCCGTTCAGCACGGCGATGCCGATGAGCGCGATGAAGCCGACCGAGGCGGGCACCGAGAGAAATTCGCCGGAGAGCCAGAGGCCAAGAATGCCGCCGATCGCCGCGAAAGGGACGTTGCAGAACACGAGCGTCGCCTGCACCGCCGAATTGAAGGTGAAATACAGCAGCAGGAAGATCAGCGCCAGCGCGATGGGGACGACGATGGCGAGGCGCGCGGAGGCGCGCTGCTGGTTCTCGAACTGGCCGCCCCATTGATAGCTGTAGCCTTTGGGCGTCTTCACGTGATGCGCCACGGCGGCTTTCGCCTCGTCGACGAAGCCGACGAGATCGCGCCCCTCGACATTGGCGAGAACGGTCGCGAAGCGGCGTCCGTCCTCGCGGATGACCTGGATGGGGCCGTTCTCGGCCTGCACCTCGGCAAGCTGCGACAGTTCGACGACCTTCCCGTCGTTGGAGACCATCGGCAGGCGCGCGAAATCCACGGACGAGCGGCGCGACGTCTCGGAACCGCGAATGACGAGCGGCGTGCGGATCGGCCCCTCGAGCACGATGCCGACCTGCTGGCCGTCGACCCAGACGCGCAACGCGTCCTGAATTTCGCCCGCGTTGAGGCCGAAGCGTCCGGCAGCCAGCCGGTCGACGCGCGCGGTGAGATAGCGCATGCCGTCGTTTTGCAGGCCGAAGACGTCGCGCGCGCCGGGGATCTTCTTCAGTTCTGTCGCCACTTCGCGCGTCAATCGGTTGAGCTCGTTGATGTCGTCGCCGAAAATCTTGACGACCACGTCGCCGCGCGCGCCGATGATCATCTCCTGCACGCGCATGTCGATCGGCTGCGAGAAGGCGTAGGAAATGCCCGGGATGGCGTCGAGCACCTGGCGAATCTCTTCGGTCAGCCATTCCATGTTATGGCCGCGCCATTCGTTTTGCGGCGCGAGCGTGAGAAAATTATCCGTTTCGTTGAGTCCAACCGGGTCGATTCCCAATTCATCGGCGCCGGCGCGGGCCATCATGCCCTTTACCTCCGGCACTTTCTCCATGATCTCGCGCTGAATGAGCTTGTCGGTCTCCGCCGCCACGGCGACGCTGATCGTCGGATGCTTGCGCACGGTGATCACGGGCGTGCCTTCGTTCATCACCGGCATGAAGGTCTGGCCGATTCGCGAATAGGCGAGCCCCGCCGCGATAAGCCCGCAGACGGCGAGGCCGCCGACGGCCAGCGGACGCGCCAGCGCCATTTCGAGCAGAGGCTCGTAGATCGCGGCGATCTTGCGCACGAGCCAGGGTTCGTCGGCGGCGCCCGGTCGCAGGAGGCTGGCGCTCAACGCCGGCACGACCGTCAGCGACAGGATGAGGGCGGAGCCGAGGGCGAAGGCGATGGTGAGCGCCACCGGGGCGAACAGCCGGCCCTCCAGACCTTCGAGCGACAGCAGCGGCAGGAAGACCGTGACAATGATCACCACGCCCGAGGTCAGCGGGGTCGCGACTTCGCTCGTCGCCTCGAGTGTCATGAAGATGCGGTCGGCGAGCGTCGCGTCGTGAGCATGCGCGAGCCGGTGCTCGACATTTTCGACGACCACCACCGCGCAGTCGACGAGGAGGCCGATCGCGATGGCGAGGCCGCCGAGCGACATGATATTGGCCGACAGGCCCCATAGCCGCATGATCCCGAAGGTTGCGAGCGCGGCGAGCGGCAGGATGACGGAGACGACGAGCGCGGCGCGCAGATTGCCGAGAAACAACGCGAGCAGGATGACGACGAGGACGATCGCCTCGATCAGCACCTTCTGCACCGTCCAGACGGCTTTGCCGATCAGTTCGCTGCGATCGTAGAAAATCTCGATCTTCGCGCCCTTGGGCAGCAAAGGCTCGATCTCGGCGAGGCGCGCCTTCACGCCGTTGACGACCATGCTCGCGTCGGCGCCGCGCAGACCGAGCACAAGGGCCCAGACCGCCTCGGACTCGCCGTTGCGGGTCACGACGCCGTTGCGCGGCAACGCGCCGTTGCGCACTTCCGCCACGTCGCCGACGCGCACCACGCCGGTCTTGCGCGAATCGATGACGACGGAGCGAATATCCTCCAGCGAGCGCAGCCGGCCCTCGGCGCGCACCAGCAGCGCCTCCTCGCCGTCGCGGACGCGGCCGGCGCCGTCGTTGCGGTTGTTCTTGGAGAGGGCGGTTTCGAGCATGGCCACCGTGACGCCCCGCGCCGCCATGGCGGCGGGCGACGGCGCCACCTCGAAGGTGCGCACGAAGCCGCCGAGAACGTTGAGGTCGGCGACGCCGGGAAGGCCGCGTATGGCGGGGCGGATCGTCCAGTCGATGAGGCTGCGTTGCTCGGTTGGAGTCAGATCGCCGCCGACGAGCGTGAACATCAGCATCTCGCCGAGCGGCGTGACGATCGGCGCCAACCCGCCGGAGACGCCGTCCGGCAGCTGGTCCTGAACCTGCGACAGGCGCTCGTTGACCTGCGCGCGCGCCCAATAAATATCCGTCCCTTCCGCAAATTCGAAGGTGAGCAGCGCCACCGAGTAGCGGGTCGTCGACCGCATGCGAATGAGCGATGGAATGCCCTTGGCGGCGATCTCTATCGGCGCGGTCACCCGGCTTTCGAGCTCTTCCGGCGTCAGACCCGGCGCGCGCATGGCGACGAGCACCTGCGCCGGCGCGACGTCGGGGAAGGCGTCGATCGGGAGCTTGAGATAGCTCACCGCGCCCCAGGCGGCGACGAACAGGGCGCCGAGGAAGGTGAGCAGCCGCTGACGAAGCGAGAAGTGGATCAGGCGCTCAAGCATGACGGAGGATCACTTGCTCTCGATCTCGGCGAGTTCGGCGAGAAGCGTCAGCAGGCCGCGCGTCGCCACCTTCTCGCCGGCCTTGAGCGCCCCCTGCACCGAGGCGTATTGCGGCGTCTCCGAGACCAGGGTCACCGGAACGGCGCGGAAGCCCTCGGGAACGCGCAGGAAAACCCAATTGTAGTTGCGATGGCTGACGACTGCGTCGGCCGGCACGCGCCATTGCGAAGCGCCCCCGCCCCGGACCCGCAGAATCGCCTGAACCGCCTGGCCCGGCCGCAACGGGCTGCGTCCGGGCCGGAATTCCGCGACAGCCGTCACCGACTGGGTCGCCGAGTCGACCGTATGGCCGACGCGGATGAGCCGGCCCTCGAGCCCCGCCGAGGGCAAATGCACTTTTTCGACGCTGTCGAGCGCGACCGCGCGGCTGAGCGGCACCTGGAGATTGACCCAGATCGGGTCGAGCCGCGCGATGGTCACGAGCGGCGCCGAAGCCTGCACGCGCTCGCCGGTCGTGCCGTGCCGCTGGAGAATCGTCCCGCCGATCGGCGCGCGAACCAGCAGCGAGCTTGCGAGCTTGCGCTCCTTTCGCAGTCCCGAGATCTCGCCGTCCGTCATGCCGGCGAGGGCGAGGATCTGGGCGCGCTCGTCGAGGGCGGCGCGGGCCTGCGCCGCCTCGGCACGGGTCACGATCAGCCGGCGCTCGGCGATGATCTTCTCCTTGAAGAGCTGCTCGTCGCGCCTGAGCTTCTCGGACGCGAGATTGGCCTCCGACAGCGCGTGGAGAAAAGCCCGCTGCGATTCGACCAGGTCCGAGGATTTCAGCGTCGCGATCGGGTCGCCCTCCTTTACATCCTCGTCGGGTGCCACGAGCAAAGTCTCGACGAGCCCCGCCGCCGGGGCCGCCACGATGCGCAACTGCTGTGGCGGGACCGTGACGACGCCCGGCACGACGATCTCGCCGACGCCCGCCTCCGGCTCGACCGGCTGCGTCTCGATGCCGGCCGCGCGAACCTGCGCCTCCGTCAGCGGCGCAACGATCTCCGGCGGAACGGGCAGCGGATTGGGCGCGGGCGCGCCGGGCGCAGCGCCGGGCGCAGCGCCAAGGGCCCGCGCAGCGACGCTCGAGGCGAGGACAAGGCTGAGAAAAATCATTCGCCGCATGAGGGGAGGCATGTCTCCAGGGAGCGCGGGTGGCGGCAGTCCAGGGTGACAGCGCCCGCGAAGAGCCGCGACGACGCCCGTCGGCGTCCAGTCTCTTGATTTTGGCCGCCCCTGCGGGTGGGCTCAAGCCCCAACGGACAATTAATACGCCTTTCCAACGAAAAATAGTTCCGCCCCGCCTCGGCGAGAGCGCGGCCGGTCGCAAATCCCTCGCGCCTCCCTATATTTGCCCACAGCAACGATTCGTCCCCGAGGATTTCATGCGCCACCCCGCCAATGTCGCCGTCCGCCTCGTCGATTACCGCGCCCCCGATTTTCTCATCGACGCCGTCGCGCTCGATGTCTCGCTCGACCGGAGCGCGACGAGAGTGGTCTCGAAGCTTTCGATCCGCCGCAACCCGCGGGGCGTTCCCGGCGCGCCGCTCGCGCTCGACGGCGACGAGCTGACGCTGATCGGCGTCAGGCTCGATGGCCGCGCCCTTGGCCCGCAGGAGTATACGGCGACCCCCGACGCGCTGACGCTGACGGCGGTTCCCGACGCGGCCTTCACGCTCGAAATCGAAACGCGCGTCGATCCCGCCGCCAATACGCAGCTCTCGGGCCTTTACCGCTCGGGCTCGGCCTATTGCACCCAATGCGAGGCGGAGGGGTTTCGCCGAATCACCTATTTCCTCGACCGGCCCGACGTGCTCAGCGTCTACACGACGCGGATCGAGGCGGAAAAAAGCGAGGCCCCGGTTCTGCTCGCCAATGGCAACCCCGGCGAATCGGGAGATCTTCCCGGCACGGGCCGCCACTACGCCATCTGGCATGATCCCTTCCCCAAGCCGTCCTATCTCTTTGCCCTCGTCGGCGGCGATCTGGGCGTGCTGCGCGACAATTTCACGACCATGTCGGGGCGCGAGATCGCGCTCGCAATCTACGTCGAACACGGCAAGGAAGAACGCGCCGCCTACGCCATGGACGCGCTGAAACGCTCCATGCGCTGGGACGAGGAGAAATTCGGCCGCGAATATGATCTCGACGTGTTCAACATCGTCGCCGTCTCCGATTTCAACATGGGCGCGATGGAGAACAAGGGCCTCAACATCTTCAACGACAAATATGTGCTCGCCTCGCCGCAGACGGCGACGGACGCCGATTACGCGGGCGTCGAGGGGGTGATTGCGCATGAATATTTCCACAACTGGACCGGTAATCGCATCACCTGCCGCGACTGGTTCCAGCTGTGCCTCAAAGAGGGTCTGACGGTCTTTCGCGATCAGGAATTTTCAGCCGACATGCGCTCGCGCGCGGTGGAGCGCATCAGCGACGTGCGCGGCCTGCGACTGGCTCAATTCCCCGAGGACGCGGGTCCGCTCGCCCATCCCGTGCGCCCGGATATCTATCACGAAATCAACAATTTCTACACGCCGACCGTTTATGAGAAGGGCGCGGAGATCGTGCGCATGCTCCGCACGCTGATCGGCGACGAAGATTTCCGCCGCGGCATGGACCTCTATTTCGAGCGCTTCGACGGCGCGGCGGCGACGGTCGAGGATTTTCTCTCCTGTTTCGCCGATGCGACCGGCCGGGACCTCTCGCATTTCGCGCTCTGGTACAGTCAGGCGGGAACGCCGATCGTATCCATCGAAGGCGCCTATGACCCCGACGCCAAGAGTTTTGCGCTGACCCTGCGGCAGGCGACGAAACCGACGCCCGGCCAGCCGGAGAAGAAGCCCGTCGTCATCCCGGTCGCCCTCGCCCTCTTCGGCGAAAACGGCGAAAAGCTCGATCTCGCAAGCCCTGACGCGCGCGCCGACGAATTGGCGCGCGGCCTCTTCGAACTTTCCGAGAGCGCGCGCCGGATCGTGTTCGAGAACGTCCCCTCGCGCCCGGTGGTCTCGCTCCTGCGCGGCTTTTCCGCGCCGGTGCGCCTCGAGCCGGCGCCGGAAAGGGCCGACCTCGAGCGGCTGCTCGCTTGCGACGACGATCCCTTCAACCGCTGGCAGGCGGCGCAGAGCCTTGCGCTGCGCGCCATTTTTGCGCGCGTCGAAGCCGCGCGCGCGGACTCCCCCGCGCCGCAGGCGCAGGGCTACGTCGCGGCGTTGCGCACGCTGCTCGCCGGCGCCGACGCGGATCCGGCTTTCGCCGCGCAAGCGCTGTCGCTGCCTTCCGAAATTGACCTCGCCCGCGAATCCGGCAAGGACGTGGACCCCGACGCGCTGTTTTCGGCGCGCATGGGTTTGCGCGCCGAAATCGGCCGCGCCCTCCTTCCCGACGCCGAAGCCGCTTATGGGCGCTTTTTTGAAAGCGGGCCCTATCGGCCGGACGCCGAAGGGGCCGGACGCCGGGCGCTGAGGGGCGTCGCGCTCGACCTGATCGCCGCGGGCGATCCGCAAAAGGGCGGCGCGCTGGCGCAGCGTCAGTTCGCCGCGGCAGGCAATATGACAGACCGCCTGTCCGCATTGTCGACGCTCGCGCTGCTCGGCGGCGACGCGCGCGAGGACGCCTTCGACGCCTTCTTTCGCCAGTTCGCCGGCGACCACCTCGTCCTCGACAAATGGTTTGCGCTTCAGGCGACGATCCCGGAGCCCTCGACCACCGAGCGGGTCATCCGGCTCATGTCGCATCCCGACTTCGCCATGACCAACCCCAATCGCGTGCGGGCGCTCATTGGCGCCTTCGCCAACGCCAATCTCACGCGTTTCCATGCGCTCGACGCATCGGGCTACGACCTCCTGACCCGCGTCGTCCTCGAGCTCGACCCGAAGAACCCGCAGCTTGCGGCGCGGCTGTTGTCGTCGTTGCGGGCCTGGCGGACGCTGGAGCCGCGCCGGCGGGCGTTGATCGAGCCGCGGCTGCGGCATATTGCGGCGCAGGAGGGCCTCTCGGCGGACACGCGGGACATTGCGACGCGGGCGCTGGCCTGAGGCCCGCGCCGCATTTTTCAACCCCCGTTAACCGACAATTAAGGTCTGGACAATTCGCGCCTGAAAGATTCGAATGAAGGTGATTCGGGCGCGTCCCTGCCCATTCCCAGGATCGCCAGATATCGGAGACAATGGATGGCGCGCGACCCCGCAGCTCGGGCGATGAGTCACGCGGAAACGGTTTGGGGCGCCTATCGTTTCGACGGTCCGGGCGACAAGGATTCGAAAGAGAGTCTGTGGCTCAAACGGGCCGCGTTCATCGTATCCGCCGTCTGCCTCGTCTCACTCGCCACCTTCGCTTTCGCGCTGACGAACGCCATGCAGGATCGCGTCGTCGAGGAGGCGACCGCCGATTTCGAGCTCTTTGCGCGCGCGGTGTGGCACGATCTGCGCGACAAGATCGAAGCCGACGCGCGCAAACATCTCGGCGAGCCGTTGGACAAAATCCTGCCCGGCCGCGCCACGGCGCGCGGGCGGCGCATCGTCATCACCGACGACCATGGCCATGTGGCGGCGGCCTTTCCGCCGCTCGACTCGAAGAGCGTCACACTCACGGACGTGCTCGGAGCCGAGCAGGTGCTCACCGAATTCGCCGACAAGGCCGGCGTGATGCGCGTTACGCTCGCCGACGGAACCTACGCGCTCGCCACGGTGCAAAAACTGCCCGCGCCCTATGGTCAGGTGGCGATGATCTATCCGCTCGACAATGTGCTCGGCGAGTGGCGCGCCGCCGCCGCGCATTACGCCATTGTCTTCGCCATCACCACGCTGATGCTGCTCGCCATCGTCTACGCCTATGTCCGGCAGTCGCGCCGGCGGCAAGCCGCCGAACAGGTAAACAGCGTCATTCGCCGCCGGCTGGACGCGGCGCTGTCGCGCGGCCGCTGCGGCCTGTGGGACTGGGACATTGCGCGCGGGCGCATCTATTGGTCCGACTCCATGTATGAATTGCTCGGCCTGCCCGCGGAGCGCCGCTGCCTCTCCTTCGGGGAGCTCAACGGGCTGGTGCATCCCGAAGACGGCGATCTCTCCGTTATCGCCGACATGGTGTCGTCCGCGCGCAGCCGTAGCGTCGATCACGAGTTCCGCGCGCGTCACGCCGATGGCCGCTGGATCTGGCTGCGCGCCCGCGCCGAGATCATGCAGGACCTCGACGGCCGTCATCTCGTCGGCATCGCCGTCGACGTTTCGGAACAAAAGGCGCTTGCCCAACAAACGGTGGCGGCGAATATGCGTCTTCGCGACGCGATCGACGCCATTTCGGAAGCCTTCGTCCTGTGGGACGCACAAAACCGGCTCGTCGTCTGCAATTCCAAATTCCTCGATCTCCACGGATTGTCCCAAGACGTCGCGCTCGCGGGCGAAAGCTACGCGCAGATCATGATGCGCGCGACGGCGCCGACGGTTCAGACGGAGACCTCGCCTGCCGAACGGCCCCGGCAGGACGCGCGCACTTACGAGGCGCGACTGGCCGACGGCCGCTGGCTGCAGGTCAATGAGCGGCGCACCAAGGACGGCGGCTATGTGTCCGTCGGCGCCGACATCACGGCGCTCAAGCGCAATCAGGAAAAGCTCATCGAGTCGGAGCGGCGGCTGACGGCGAGCGTGACCGATCTCACCCGCTCGCGCCAGACTTTGGAGATGCAGGCTCAGCAACTCGCGACGCTCGCCGAGCAATATCATCACCAGAAGGCGGAAGCGGAAGCCGCCTATCTCGCCAAGTCCGAATTTCTCGCGAACATGAGCCATGAGCTGCGCACGCCGCTCAACGCCATCATCGGCTTTTCGGAAATGATGCTGGCCGAGCCCTTCGGCGCGCTCGGCTCGCCGAAATATATCGAATATTGCAACAATGTCCGGCAGGGCGGGGCCTATCTCAACGAAGTGCTCTCCGACATTCTCGACATGTCGCGGCTGGAAGCCGGCCTTGTGCGCCTCGCCGAGCGCGAGGTCGACGTCGCCGACGCCGCGCGCCGCGCGATCGACGCCTGGCGACCGCGCGCGGAAGAGAAGAAAATAACGCTGATCCTCGAGGCGGACGCGAAGCTGCGCTGCGTGGGCGACGAGGCGGCGATCGTCAAGGCGCTCAGCGTCTTGCTCTCCAACAGCGTCAAATTCACAGACGCCGGCGGCTTCGTGCGGCTGCGCGCGCGCCATCATGGCGAGTCCATCGCTTTCTTCGTCGAGGACACCGGACGGGGCATCGATCCGCACGTCCTGCCGAAGCTCGGACGTCCGTTCGAGCAGAGCGCCGGCGTCATGGAAAACGGCATGAAAGGCTCGGGCCTCGGCCTCGCCATCGCGCGCGCGCTGATCGATCTGCATGGCGGCGCGCTGCGCATCCGCTCACGCGTTGGCCTCGGCACGGTTGCGATGATGCGCCTCGCCTGCGCGCATTGCGCGGGCCACAACGTCACGCCGCTGGTGACGCGGCCCGCTGAGGCGGCTTCTTCCGTCGCGAAAGGCCCGGCCTATGCGCGTTCGCGCGAGACGGTCGCCGCCGCGCGGGTCGCCGGCAGCGACAGCACGACGCGCAGGCCCGGCGCATTGTCCTCGATTCGCAGCGCGCCGTGATGCAGACGCGCCACCGCCGAAGCCATCGACAGGCCAAGGCCTGAACCCGGCCGGGACCGCGAATTCTCGAGCCGCACGAAACGCCCGACGACCCGCTCGCGATCTTGCGGGGAAATTCCGGGACCATGATCGGCGACGGTGATTTCAATCCGATCGGCGACGCGCCGCGCCGTGACGTCGACGCGGGCGTCTTCGCTCGATGCGCCGTATTTGAGCGCATTGTCGACGAGATTGACCACCGCCTGGCCGAGCAGCTCGCGGCTGCCCGTCACGGCGAGGCCGGGCTCGGTTTTCACATCGAGCCGCACGCCCTGCTCTTCGGCGACGGGTTCGTACATTTCGACGATGTCGCCCACGACCGCATCGGCGTCGAAGGCCGTAGGGTTGTCGCTACAATAGCCCGCCTCGGCGCGCGCGATCATCAGCAGCGCGTTGAAGACGCGGATCAGACTGTCCGACTCTTCGATCACGGTCGTGAGCGCCTCGCGGTGCTCCCCATTTCCCGAGGCGCCGCGCAAGGCCGCTTCGGCGCGGTTGCGCAGGCGGGTCAGCGGCGTCTTCAGGTCATGGGCGATGTTGTCCGAGACTTCCCGCAGCCCGGTCATCAGCTCCGAGATGCGTTCCAGCATCGCGTTGAAATTTTCAGCGAGACGGTCGAGTTCGTCGCCCGCCCCGGAGACCGCCAGCCGCTCGTGCAGATCGCCCGCCATGATGCGGCGCGCCGACGCCGACATGACGTCGACGCGGTCCAGCATGCGCTGCGCGACGAAGAGCCCGCCCAGCGCGCCGACGAGGGCGAGCCAGAACAACGACACCCCCAGCGCGCGGCGCAAGATATCGCGCAGCACCTCATGGTCCTCGATGTCGTGGCCGATGAGCAGCCGGAAACCGCCGGGAATGAGGAACAGGCGCATGAGCGCCGGATGGGTTTGGCCGGGCTCGCCGCGCCGCTGATAGGGCGTTTCCACGAGCTTGGAGCCCCCGACCGGACCCGACGTCGGCGGCTCGATGTTCCCGACGATGACTTCGCCGGAATGGGTGGTCAGCAGATAGAGCGAGCCGCCCGGCGCGCGCACGCGGCGCTCCAGCGCGCTCGTGAGCTGATGCAGTCCGCCTTGTGAATATTGTTCGGAAAGCGCGCGGATCTCCGCGTCGACCGTCTGTTCGATCTGTTCGTCGAGCACTTCCTTCACCCGCGCGCCGACGCGGGTCAGCACCAGGCCGGCGCCGATGGAGAAGAGGACGAGATAGGCAAGCGACAATTTGAAGGCGGTCGTTCGAAAGAGCTTGCCGACTTTTCCGGTAAACACGGGCGCTGTCCTGTCTCATCGCCGGCCCCTCGGGCCTTTCGGTCAAGATATGGGCGTTCCTTGGCGATTTGTCCCCACATTGCGCGTGAGCGCCGAGCGGCGGGAACTCCGCGCGCAGGCCGACGTTGAATCGCCGAGAGGGGCAGTCAAGGTTCTATAGCCATGAAAAAGAAGCTGAAATCCGCTCTACTGGGGCTTCTCTGCGCAACGACCGCGCTAAGCGCCCTACCGCCCGAGGCGCTAGCGGGGCCGATGAGCGTCGCCTCGCCGGAGACGATCGGCCTGAAAGCGCCGATCGAGGATGTCCACTATCGCGCGTATCGGGGCTACCGGCACTGGGGCTATCGCCCGTATTACCGCCATTGGGGGTATCGCCCGTATTACCGCCATTGGGGGTATCGTCCCTACTACCGCCACTGGGGCTTCTATCGCCCCTATTACCGCCCCTATTACCGCCCGTGGGGCTACTATCGGCCCTACTATCGGAGCTATTACCGGCCGTACTACGGCTATCGATATGACCCTGCCGGAGCCATCTTCGCGAGCGCCGCGCTGGGCCTGATGGGCGCCGGCATCGCGGCGGCGACAGCCCCGCGCTGGGGCTGGGGCTGGGGTCCCGGCTGGGGCGGCTGGGGCTGGGGCGGCGGCTGGGGCGGCGGCTGGTGGTAAGTCGCCAGGCCTTAAATCCCGCGACGGCGTGCGGCTAACGCATGCCGTCGCGGATCATGTAGCCCGCGCCGCGGATCGTATGCAGCAGCGGAGTTTCGCGCCCCTTGTCGATCTTGGCGCGAAGCCGCGAGATGTGCACGTCGATGACGTTGGTCTGCGGATCGAAGTGATAATCCCAGACATTCTCGAGCAGCATGGTCCGCGTCACGACCTGCCCCGCGTGCTTCATGAGATATTCCAGGAGCCGGAACTCGCGCGGCTGCAGGATGACCTCCTGCCCGCCGACCGTCACCTTGTGCGAAAGCCGATCGAGCTCTAGATCGCCGACCCGGTAATGCGTCTCCTCGCCGCGCGGGCCGATGCGGCGGCGAACCAGCGCTTCGACGCGCGCAAGCAGCTCGGAGAAGGCGTAAGGTTTCGGCAAATAGTCGTCGCCGCCGGCGCGCAGGCCCTTTACTCGGTCGTCGACCTGTCCCAGCGCGGAGAGGATGAGCACGGGGGTCTCGACCTTCTGCTCGCGCAGGCTGGAGATGAGCGACAGCCCGTCCATCTTGGGCAACATGCGGTCGACGATCATCACGTCGTAATCGCCTTCGCGGGCGTTCGCATAGCCCTCGAGCCCATCCGCCGCATGGTCGGCGACATGGCCCAGTTCACGGAAGGCCTTGACGAGATAGTCGGCTGCTTCCCGGTCGTCTTCGATAATCAGAATGCGCATCGCGCCCATAATAGCCGACCTTCCGAAAAAACGGCAGGCCGGCGCGGGGGCGCCGGCCTGCCCGCGACGGGCCAGGAGGGGACTGGCTTCCGTCGCTCTCCTTTGCGTGGGACCGTCTGCGGGCGGGTGCAGTTTGCTGGTCCACGGCGCAAGAAGCTTTTTCCAATTCACCGCCTCATCTCCAGATGACGAGGCCCCCCATTCGCCTAGCCGGCGCCCTGCTTCACGGGCACGGCGATGAATTTGGACCCGTCGGCGGATTTCACGCGCAGCAGCACCGAGCGTCGGCCTTCCTTGCGCGCACCGTCGATGGCGCTCGAGAGATCGGACCGGGTATGCACGGGCTGGCCGCCGGCCTCGACGATGACGTCGCCCCGACGCAGTCCCTTCTGGGCGGCCGCGCCGCCCGGATCGATGTCGACCACATAGAGACCCTCGCCGCCGCCGCCGCGCATTTCAGACGCGGGCGCCACCTCGATGCCGAGGCTTGCGACATGCGAGCCGCCGCCGCCGCCGGGTCCGCCCATATCCTCTTCATCCGCGCGGGCCTCCCGCTCCTCCGGGAGCTTGCCGAGCGTCAGCTTTGCCGATTTCTCAGACCCATTCCGGAGATAGGTGATGTCGACGGTCTTGTTCGGACCCATCGCCGCGATGCGGCGGGCGAGCTCGCGCGGCCCGTCGATCTTCTCGCCGTTAACTGCGACGATCACGTCGCCCGACTTGAGACCCGCGGCCTCGGCCGGCGCGCCCTTTTGCGGCTGCGCGATCAGCGCGCCCTTGGTCGACTTCAGTCCGAGACTGTCGGCAATGTCTTGCGTCACCGGCTGTATCTTCACACCGATCCAGCCGCGCGACACCACGCCCTTGTCCTTGAGGGCGGCAATGACGTCCTTCGCCACTTCCGCCGGAATAGCGAAGCCGATGCCGATCGAGCCGCCCGAGGGCGAATAGATGGCCGTGTTCACGCCGACGACGGCGCCGCGCTCGTCGAAGGCCGGGCCGCCCGAGTTGCCGCGGTTCACCGGCGCGTCGATCTGCAGGAAGTCGTCATAGGGGCCGGCGCCGATGTCGCGCCCGCGCGCCGAGACGATGCCCGCCGTCACCGAGCCGCCGAGGCCGAAGGGATTGCCGACTGCGATGACCCAGTCGCCGACGCGCGGCGGCGTCGCCGTCCATTCGACGTAAGGAAGCTTCGCCCCGTCGTTCACCTTGAGCAAGGCGAGGTCCGTGCGCTTGTCCGTGCCGATCACTTTCGCCGACAGGGAGCGGCCGTCCTCCAGCGCGACCTCGACCTCGCTCGCATGTTCGACCACGTGGTTGTTGGTTACGACATAGCCGTCGGCGCTGATGATGAAGCCCGAGCCCTGAGACTGCGTCATGCGCTTTTGCGGCATCTCGCCGCCGAAGCGCTTGAAGAAGCGATACATGGGGTCGTCGGGAGACAGTTCCTGTCCTTCAAAGGGATTGTGCGACTCCTCATAGGCCTTGACCTTGATCGCCACGACGGCGCCCTTCACCCGCTCGACGACATCCGCAAAGGATGACGGACCGGCGGGCGCGGACAGCGTCGCCGGCGCTTCGGCGAAAGCTCCCCCGACGGGCGCGACGACGGCGCCGAATGCGAGCGCCGCAGCGGCGCCCATCAGCGCGAAGCGCGAGGCGCGCCGGCGCGACGGCGCCGGGATGCGTGAGCTGCGCTCGATAATCGGATGCTGCATGTCAAAAACTCTCCATTCCGGCGGCGAAGGCTCCAGGGGGCCCGGAGCGCATCGGCTCCTGTCGCCGCTGCAACAGGAAAATGGAGGCGCCTCGCTTGCCGTCCAATGGCCGCGGCATGAAACTTTCGTAAGGAGCGCGTTCTTCAGCGCATCTGGAACGCGGCGGCGCCGCGCGCGTAGAAGGCCTCAGCCTGGCGCAGACAAAGCTCGAAGCCCGACAGATTGGTGTAGCGCTGTTCACGAGGCGCATCGGTCGAGATGACGTCGCGGCCCTGCGCGCGAATGGCTTCAGCAATCATGAGATTGTCGAAGAGACCGCAATCCTCGACGCTCAGCCCGTCGTCGGCGACGAGCGGCGCGGCTGCGCGCTGCGCCCCGCAGACGCGCGCCGCATAGACGTCCGTGACATTCGTATAGGCAAAGATCGGCTTCTCCAGCGCGAAGGCCATGCCGACTTCGAACACCGCGCCGACGTCGGCGCTGGGGCTGCGGAAGGGCGTCAGATTGGCGATGATCGCGTCGCAGCGACGGATCATCGCGGCGTTGGCCTCGAAGATCGACCGCGACGGCGCGTGTGCGAGGGAGAGCTCTGCATCCAGCGGAAAGAGGCCCTGAAACCCATGGGCTTCGCAGAGTTTTTTCTTTTCCTGTCCGATCGCGACGGCCTCGGCGAGAAAGACCTCGGGGCCGGCGAGATAGAGCGCGCGCAAATTCACCTCTGCCGGTAGAGCGGCGCGCCCAGGGGCCGGGGCGCGCCGGGGGCAGTCGGATGCAGAGCGGGATCGAAGGCGTCGCCACGCCGGCGACCATGCTTCCATCCGGCCTCGACATGGGCCGCGACATAGGGGCTCCTATGTGCGTTGTCGCCGCGACCGGCGGCGCGCCGATCGGCCGGCTCGGAAGCCGGGCGGGTTTCCTCGGCTTTCTCGTCGCGGGTCGCTTGACGCTTCGCCTCGGCCTCGCGCTGAACCTCCTTGATCTGGCCAGCCAATGCGCCGAGTTCAGCGTCGAGCTGGGCTTTCACGTCGTCGAGACGCCGGTTCGCCGCATCGACCGACGCAGCGTTTTTGGCCTCGGCGCCATGCGCCTTCTCAATCGCGTCGAGCCTGGCCTGCAGCGAGGCGATGTCGGCCGCCATCTTCTGCGTCACGCGCAGCATCTCGGCCTGCTCGG
Source organism: Methylocystis echinoides (assembly GCF_040687965.1). NCBI lineage: Bacteria > Pseudomonadati > Pseudomonadota > Alphaproteobacteria > Hyphomicrobiales > Methylocystaceae > Methylocystis > Methylocystis echinoides. The sequence continues at coordinate 2,609,993 of NZ_CP156084.1, read as the reverse complement.
CCGCTTTCTGCGACGATCCGAAGCTCAAGACGTCGCGCCAGTCGATCGGCGCTGCGATATCATAGAGATGCCAACCGATGAGCCCAGCGAGCGCATAAGCGGCGAGGGCGCGCCCGGCTCTGCCGGCCTTGGCGGCGAAATGCGATTGCGGCTCGTTGCTGGCGCCCGCCGTCGCCTCTTCCACCCGCGCGCCGCCTTTCGGCGCGTCGGCGGCGCTCAGTCTGATTTCGGGAATCGCCGCTGCGCTCATGGCCGGCGCCGCGCCGAGCGGGACGATGGCGTGATCGTGTTCGGTCAACATGCGTAAAGGCCCGCGACGCGTGAGCAAGGAACGCAAGCCTCGGTCCAATATCACTAAAATTAGACTAACGCCTCACCGGCCGCGCGGCGGAGAGTCCTTTACCATCCGTTCATCTTCTCGCGCCTAGCCTCCATTCGGGGCGAGGGCGCGTCGAAAGTTTCGCATCATGAAGAGGATGCTTGTCGTGGCGGCCGCCGCGCTCGCCTGCGCGCTCGCCGGATGTTACTCGCCAACCGAACGCGCGATCGGCGGCGGGGCGATCGGCGGCCTTGGCGGCGCGGGGATCGGCGCGGCGCTTTCCAATGGTTCGACGACGGGCACGCTGGCTGGCGCGGCCATCGGCGCGGCGAGTGGCGCGGCGATCGGCGCCGCCACCGCGCCGCCGCCGCCGCCGCCCCCATGCGCGCAATGGGGCTGGGACGACTACGGAAATTGGGTCTGCGTCGGCTACTATTGATTGCAGCCTTTTTACAAGAAGCCGCCCACGGCGGCGGCGCAACAAGCCTGATGGGAGCGCGTGATGGACGAGGCCGCCGCCTTAGCTTTTCTCGCCTCGGCGCATGAAGCGGCCGAGCCGCAACGCGATACGACGGCGAGCGACGAGCCCCGGAAAATCGCAGACGCCGCGCCAGCGACGGCAGAAGAGGCCGATGCGAAGAAGACGATCGAAATTCGAATTACGCTCGGCCCCAACGATAGCGCGCTCCAAAAAATCCTGGCGGCGCTCGAGCCGCAGCATCGCTTCCCGGCGCCGGCGCTTCCGAACAAGCTGGATTTGGCCGCCCCGGCCCGTGACGACGCTCTTGCTCCTGCGCCAAGGGTGGAAAGACGCCGCCCTCGCCGATCCCTGATTTCCCCGCTCGCCCTTCTCGCCGTGCTGGCGATCGGCTTTGCGCTGCGGGCGCATCTCAAGGACATCCATTTCTCGATCACGCCCCCGCAGGAAGCGGGTTGGATGAAGGGTCTGATCAACCAAATCGTCAGCGTGGAGTCGCATGGGGAGGCCGTGGCCAAGAACGCTTATTCTTCCGCGATGGGCGTCGGGCAGTTCGTCGAAGCCACCTGGCTCGGCCTCATCAAGAAACACCGCCCGGACATTGCGTCCTCTCTCAACGAAAAGCAGATTCTGGAGTTGCGCAAAGACCCCGAGCTTTCCCGCTTCATGGCGGGCCGATACGCTGAGGAGAACACCTCCCTGCTGGCGCGACGCGGCCTGCCTGTGACGCCCGGCTCTCTCTATCTGGCGCATTTCGCCGGCCCTGCCGGCGCAGCGGCGATTCTGACGGCGCCCGAGGGCGCCGATGCGGCGTCGGTAATCGCCAATGTCGATGCGAGGCCGGGGATCACGCGCGAAAAAATCGTCACCGGGAATCCCTTTATGAAAAGCTTTACCGCCAGAGACTTGAAAAACTGGGCGGAGGTGAAAATGCAGGGCCTTGCCTTCGCGCCCGTCGCTCACGACGAAAAAGGCGAGGCCAAGCGCGATTAGACGCCGCTCAAAGCCAGCCGGCCCTGCGGAAGCGCCAGTAGAGAAAAGCGCAAATCGAGAAAGTAAAGGCGAGTATCACGTAATAACCATACGCCCATTTCAGTTCGGGCATGTGTTCGAAATTCATGCCGTAAATGCCCGCGATCGCGGTCGGCACGGCGAGAATGGCGGCCCAGGCCGCGAGGCGGCGCGAAATATTCGTCTGCTGCATTTGCGCGTTCATCAGGCTCGCCTCGAAGGCGAAGGCGAGCGTTTCGCGCAGCGTGTCGATGCGCTCCTCCGCCCGCCGCAGATGATCGCGAATGTCGCGGAAATGCGGGCGCATGACCGGATCGATGAAGACGATGTCGGTGCGCTCCAGCCGGCGGCAGACGTCGGCGAGCGGCATGACCGCGTTGCGCAGGCGCAGGAGATCGCGCCGCAGCATATAAAGCTGCTCGATTTCCGCCGGTCCCATCGTCGTCGTCAAGACATGATCCTCGATCTCCTCGACTTGTTCGTTGATGCTGTCGAGAACCGGGGCGTAATTGTCGACAATGAAATCGAGAATGGCGTAGACGATGAAATCTTCGCCCTCGGACAGGCGATGAGCCCGCGCCTCGCAACGCTCGCGCACTTCCGAATAGCTGCGCGAGGGCCCGTGGCGCACGCTCACCACATAGCCCTCGCCGATGAAAAGATGGGTCTCGCCGAAAACGATGCGGCCGTCGACCATCTGCGCCGTGCGCGCGACGATGAACAGGCTGTCGTCGAACTCCTCGAGCTTGGGAAATTGATGCGCCTTGGCGGCGTCCTCGACGGCGAGCGGATGCAGCGCGAATTGTTGTCGCACCCGCTCGAGCAGCGCCACGTCCGGCTCATAGAGGCCGATCCAGACCACATGGTCCGGCTGCTTCGCCCAGTCGCCAGCGGCCTCGACGTCGATGTCGGCGACCTTGACGCCCTTGCAATAGGCGACGGCGGCGACGAGCCCGCCGGACTCGGCCGCTCGCCTCATGAGGGGCGCGACGTCGACCATCCTGGCCGATCAGGCCTTCGGACCGCCGCGGGTCACGCCGACCTTGGCCGGGCGCAGCACGCGCTCGCCGATCGTGTAGCCCTGTTCGACGACCTGGGCCACCGTGCCGGCGGGCTTCGACTCATCGGGAATCTCGTACAGCGCCTCATGGAGATTGGGGTCGAATTTGGCGCCCAACGCCTCGATCGGCTTCACGCCGAAGCGGCCGAGTCTCGACATGAAATCGCGCTCGGTGACCTCCAGCCCCTCGAGCAGCGCCGCGGCGACAGGGTCGAGTTTGGCGCGCGCCTCGGCCGACACACTGTCGGCGGCGCGGCGCAGATTGTCGGCGAAGGGGAGCATCTCGCGGGCGAAATTGGCCACGCCATAGACGCGGGCGTCGGCGACCTCCTTCTCGGCGCGGCGGCGGGTGTTTTCCGCCTCGGCCATGGTCCGCAGCAGCCGGTCCTTCAGGGCGGCGACTTCAGCGTGGAGATTTTCCAGTTCGGTGAAGGGTTCGGGCTCGTTAACGCTCGATTCCGCCGAGGGTTGCGCCAGGGAGGACGCTTGCGCCGCCCCTTCCGCGCCGGGCGGCGGGGTTTGGGCGTTGTTGTCGGCGTTGCTCTGGTCGCTCATGCTCATGTCCGTCTTTTGTTCAAGGGACGCTCAGTGAAAGGCCCGATATCAGCGCTTGAGCACACAAAATCAAGTCGCCGCGACATTCGGCGCCTTCGCCTGACGCTTTTCCGGCTGGGGCGCGAAGACGTCGAGCAGTTGCCGTTTGATGGCGGCATGGCGCTGTTGCGAAAGGATTTTCGCCCCCGTCAGATCGGTGACGTAAAAGGTGTCGACCGCCCGCTCGCCGAAGGTGACGATATGGGCGGAGGCGATATTCAGATTGAGTTTCGAGATGGCGTTCGTCAGGTCGAAGAGCAGCCCCTCGCGGTCGAGGCCAGAGACTTCGATGACCGTATAGACATTCGACAGGCTGTTATCGACCACGACCTCGGGCGGGACCGAAAAGGCGGCGTTCGCCGCGCTTTGCTTCGCCCGCGCCTTGACCGCGTCTGAGACGAAGACCTCGCCCCTAAGCGCCTTGGCGATGAAATCGGCGATGCGCCGGGCGCGACGCATCTCGTCCTCGTCGAAATCGAAGGCGCGCGAGAAGAAGATGGTGTCGAGCGCGAGCCCGTCGGCCGTGGTGAAAATATGCGCGTCGACGATATTGGCGCCACTCGCCGCGCAGCCGCCGGCGATGATCGAGAGCAGGCGGCGATGGTCGGGCGCGATGACCGTCAGTTCGACGGCGCCGCGGGTGCGGTCGAGCTCCACGGCCGTCGCGAGCGGGGTTTCAGCGCCTGTGAGTTTGGCGAGCATCTGGGCGTGGCGAAGCTTGCGGGCGACGTCGACCTTCAGCCAATAGGCCGGATAATGCCGGCGCGCATAAGCGTCGAATTCCTCATCGCGCCAATCCGGCAGCGCCGCCCGCAATTCTGCGATGGCCGCGGTGACCCGGCTCTTGCGGTCCGCGGAGGAATGCCCGCCGCCGAGCACCACCTCGGTCTCCCAATAGAGCACGCGCAGAAGCTGGGATTTCCAGGCGTCGAGCACGCCGGGCCCGACGGCGTTGATGTCGCAGACCGTGAGGACGAACAGCATTTTGAGCCGTTCGATCGTCTGCACGAGGGCGGCGAAGCTTTCGATTGTGACGCGGTCCGAGAGGTCGCGGCTCTGCGCGAAGCTCGACATGGTGAGGTGATGTTCGACGAGCCAGGCGACCGTCTCCGTCTCGCCCGGAGTGAACCCCAGACGCGGGCAGAGCGTGCGCGCCACCTCCATGCCGGCGAGCGAATGATCCTCCTTGCGGCCCTTGGCGATGTCGTGGAGAAAGAGCCCGAGATAAAGAACCTTGCGATTGACGATCGTCGGCAAGATCTCGGCCACGAGTCGCTGATGCTCCGGGAGGCGTCCGGCCTCGAGATCGGAGAGCCCGCCGACCGCCCGCAGCAGGTGCTCGTCCACCGTATAGTGATGATACATGTTGAACTGCATCATCGCGACGATGCGGCCGAAGTCCGGAATGAAGCGGCCGAGCACGCCCGTCTCGTTCATCCGCCGCAGGATGATTTCGGTCATATTCCGCGACAGCAGGATTTCCAGGAACAGGCGGTTCGCCTCCCTGTCGGCGCGAAGGTCGGCGTCGATCTCGCGCAAGGACAGCGTCACCGCGCGGAGCGCATCGGGATGCAGCGGCAGGCCGTGATGGTCGGCGAGCCAGAAGAGACGAATGATGTTGACAGGATCGCGATGAAAGACGCTCGCGTCGGCGACGCTGATGCGGTCATGCGCGATGAGGAAGTCGCCCTGCGGACCCTTGCCGCGCCGGCGCCGGAAGGGCTGCAGGAAGCGGTCGAAGATCGCGCGCGGCTTGGCCTGCCGCTCCTCGAGCGCCGCGCAGACAATCGCCGTCAGATCGCCGACGTCCTTGGCGACGAGGAAGTAATGTTTCATGAAGCGCTCGACCCGCGAGAGGCCGGCGCGGTCGTGATAGCCGAGACGACTCGCCATCATCGGCTGCACGTCGAAGGAGAGGCGCTCCTCGGCGCGGCCGGTCGCGAAATGCAGATGGCAGCGCACCCGCCACAGGAATTCCTCGCAGCGCTCGAACAGGCTCAGCTCAGCGGACGTGAAAAGCCCCGCCGCCACCAGCTCCTTGGGGTCGCGCACGCGATAGACGTATTTGGAGATCCAGAACAGCGTGTTGAGGTCGCGCAGCCCTCCTTTGCCTTCCTTGACATTGGGCTCGACGAGATAGCGCGAGGCGCCGGCGCGGCGCACGCGCGCGTCGCGTTCGGCGAGTTTCGCGGCGACGAATTCACGTGCGTCGGAGCGCGCCACCTCGCGGTCGAACGCGTCCTGCAATTCATTGAAAAGCTCGTTGCTGCCGAGGATGAAGCGCGATTCGAGCAGGGTCGTGCGGATCGTCATGTCGGCGCGCGACTGCTTCATGCATTCGGCGACCGAGCGCGTCGCGTGGCCGACCTTCTGACGCAGATCCCAGAGGATATAGAGGATCGCCTCGACGACGCTCTCGCCCCAGGGCGTCTGCTTGTAGGGAAGCAGGAACAGAAGATCGATGTCCGACCCTGGCGCCAGCATGCCGCGCCCATAGCCGCCGACGGCGACGATGGTCAGGCGCTCCGCAAAAGTGGGGTTGTCGGCAGGATAGACATAACTGACGACGTAATCATAGATCGCGCCGATGAGCTCGTCCTGAAGGTCGGAAAGCTGCCGTCCGCAGGCGAGCCCGGAGCCGCGCGCTTCGAGATGCGCGCGGGCGCGTTCGCGGCCCTCGGCGAGCGCGGAGCGAAAGAGATCGACAACCGCTGTGCGGCGCGCGTGGCCCTTCTCCGCCTTGCACAGTTCGGCAATCGGCGCGGCCAGCGCCGTCCGCAGCCCACGAAAGCCGTTGGCGGCGTCGAGTCCGTCAAAAAGAGGCGCGCAGACGGCTTCGTTCATTTCTGATCATCCCGCGGCGCGCAGCGCCTTCAGACGGCTTTCAATGGCGTCGAAAAGCGGAACCGCGAGATCGGGCCCGCCAACGCGCTTGAGCGCGCGCAGCCCCGTGGGCGACGTGACGTTTATCTCGGTCAGCCGCCCGTCGATTACGTCGATTCCGACAAAAATCAGCCCACGCTTTTTAAGCTCCGGCCCGAGGCGGGCGCAAATCTCATTTTCGCGGTCGTCGAGTTCGGTGGCCGCCGCCGCGCCGCCGCGCACCATATTGGAGCGAATGTCGTCCTGCGCCGGCACGCGGTTGATCGCGCCGAGCGCCTCGCCGTCGATTAAAATGATGCGCTTGTCGCCCTTCGCCACCTCGGGCAGGAACTGCTGCGCCACCCAGGGCTCGCGAAAACTCGTGCTGAACATGTCGAACAGCGAGCCGAAATTCGGGTCCCGCGGCGTCACCTTGAACACCGCGGCGCCGCCGTGGCCGTAGAGGGGCTTCATGACGATGTCGCCGTGCTTGGCGCGAAAGCGCTCGATCGCCGCGCGATCCCGGGTGATGAGCGTCGGCGGCATGAGATCGACGAAATCCATCACGAAAACTTTTTCGGGCGCATTGCGGACATGGCCGGGGTCGTTGACGACCAGCGTCCGCCCCTGGATGCGCTCGAGGAAATGGGTCGAGGTGATATAGGCGAGATCGAAGGGCGGGTCCTGCCGCAGCAGCACCACGTCCATGCTCGAAAGATCGAGCTCCGTGGCCTCGCCGAGGGCGTAATAGCGGCCCGGCTCGTCGAAGACGTCGATATGATGGGCGCGGGCGGTGAGGCGGCCGCCTTCGAGAGAGAGCTGATCGGGCGTGTAGAACCACAGGCGATGCCCGCGCCGCTTGGCCTCCAGCATCAGCGCGAAGGTTGAATCCCCGGCGAAATTAATTCGCTCCAACGGGTCCATCTGCACCGCGATTTCCAGCATCGCCCCTCCCGCCGCTACGGCGCGCAAAAGCTATAGCGCCAGCGGCGCCGTAAGACCAATATCTATCCTGCCCGCGCTCCAATAGCAGGAGACGCGGCCCGATGCGTGTTTTATTGCATCCGGCTATCGCTCGGCCACGGCCTCGACCTCGACGCCTTCCAAAATTTCCGAAGGCTTGCGCGACATCACGTCGAGCGCGTTGACGCCGGCGGGGGCCGCCAGCCGCACCTGCAGCCGCTTGGGTCGCAGGACGTAGGCCGAGACCGCCTCGGCGATCTTTTTGGCCTTCTCGCCGCCGCCGAGCACCGAGGCCACCGCGAGCCCCGCGCCCTTGGCGTATTCGGCTCGGGCCTTCTCGACGCTCCCTTTCTGCTCCCGGGCTTCGAGCGTCAGCAGCCGGTCGATGAGCCCGCCCCCTTCGACGACGAGCTCCACGGATTTGAGCGAAGCCGCCATCGCCGCCGCCTTGGAGACCACCGCCATGGAAGAAAAGATTGCGCCCGACACATTGCCAAAGGTGACGCTCAGCGTCGCCGCGCCCATGTCGCGCCCCTCGATGCGCAGCGGCGCGAAAACGGCCTCCTGCGTCTGCTCGCGCCATTCGCCCGCCACCGCGGCCGAAAGATCCAGATCGCGGTAGCCGAGCGCCAGGAACTGGGCGGTCGAGGGCGCCTCGCCGCGCGCCGCGAGATCGATGTCGAGACGGTCCATCCGGGCCGAGAGTTTCGCGGGGGCGATCTCGCGGTAATCCGCGAAATTCGCCTCCACATCGGCGAGGCTGAACTTCATCCGCGAGGTTTCGCCGATCCGGGCGTCCGGCAAATCGCCCTGAAGCCCCTTGAGTTCCACGCGCGAAAGCTGCGGGAAAGGGGCCTCGAGCAGCGCGGCGAGCCGGGCGTCGCGCAGGCCGAAACGACTGAGGGTGAGAAGGCCGCCGTCCGAGGACTGAAGGGAGAAATTCTCCATGGCGAAATCGCCGACCGCGGCGCCGGACATTTTCGTCGCGGCGATCCGGCCGACCTTGATGGCGTAAGGCTTGTCGGCGGGCTCTCCCTTGCCGGTTACGGCGATGTCGCGCGCCTCCAGCGCGCCGACGTCGAACGAGGCTATGGCCTCGATGACGTCCTTCAGCAGCGTAGGATCGGCCTCCGTCTTGTCGGGATCGACTTTCTGCACCCGTTCCAGAAGCGCCGTCGGCGACACGGGCAGGGCCCTGCCCTTCACGCCGGCGAGCGTCAACGGGCCGGTCCTCGCCGTCATCCGCCCGACCCTGTCTTCGAGGGTGAGCGACGCGACGCGCTCCTCCTCGATGACCGGCTTCAGCGCCTCGTCGCGGTCGCGCTGCACGGCGAGCGCCAGATGGGCGAGTTGGCGGAGATCGATCCCCTTGGCGAGGCTCGCGCCCCAGACGAGCCGCTGCGACTGGCCATCGGCTTTGTCGATGGTCTGCTCGGCGCCCCCGGCCTTGAGAGACGCAATGCGGCCCGCAGCAATGCCCTCCGCCGCGAGATCGCGATACACGGCGCGCTCGGTCGTCTCGCCGACCTTGCGCTCGGTCGTCAACGTCGGGATGACGAGGCCTTTCGCCGAGAGCCGCGCGAGGCGGCCATCCACAGCTTTCTCGTCGCCCGTGAAGAGCTGCGCCAGCTCGAGGGCCGTAAGCGACGCGCCTTTCAGCTCCAAATGCGGGACTTTATAAACGACCCCGCCAAGCGAGAACGTCAGATTGTCGAGGCTCAGGTCGCCCTCGGCTGCCTGGGTGATGGCGGGGAGGGTCCCGACCGCCGCCGCGGCCGCGAACCCGAGCACGCCCGCAATAAGGGCGTTACGACTGATAAGCTTTTGCATTGCTTGAGACTTTGCGCCATTCGCGGGGAGAAGGAGAGGAAGGAACTTGCACCCGCATTGCGACGCGGTAAAGGCCCCGAGTTTTTTCGTCGCAGCTTGGCCGCGACGCCGCTCCGCGGATGGCTTTCCGCGCGTCGCGTGTTAGAGAGATTCTATGCGACGTTTACTTCTATTGCGCCACGGCAAAGCCGACCGTCACTCAGCCGGAGGGGATCGCGAGCGCCCGCTGACGCGGCGCGGCGAGGAGGACGCGCGTCGCGTCGGCGAGTTTCTGCGCGAAGCGGGCATGACCCCCGAACTCGCCGTCGCCTCCAACGCGCGGCGCGCCAAGCAGACGCTCGAGCGCACGCTCGAAGCCTTCCCCGGTCACGTCACGCATCTCATTGAGAACACGATCTATCTTGCAACAGTCGATCATCTGGTCGACGTGCTGCGGCAGACGCCCGATAAAGTGCACACGCTCCTCGCCGTCGGCCACAATCCCGGTTTCGCGGAGCTTGCGATCTGGCTCGCGGGCGGCGGCGAACCCAGTGATCTCGACCATATGCGCGCCTCCTATCCGACCGCCGCGCTTGCGATTTTGGACTTCGACACCGAACATTGGGCGGAGGTCCGAAAGGGCGCCGCCCGTCTCCATCGATTCGTGACGCCGGCGGCCTTGCGCGGCGACGTCGTCGACGACCCGGACTAAGGGTTATTCTCCGGGAGCGCGCGGGGCATGCTGCTCGAAACGCTCGTGATGCTGATGACGGCCGCAGCGCCCGCCCGGCCGCCGGCTGTCCTTGTCGCGCCGGCGGCGCTCTTCTGGCGCACGCCGGCGCCGTCCTACCTTCCCGACAAGCGCGCCGTCGACAATTGGCGAAGCGAGAGCGCCCTCTGGCTCGAGATGGGCCCCGCGGACGCGGCCAAACGCGCGCTCGGCGCCGAAGACGGCGACCCGGCGCGCTGCGTGAAGCTGAATAATTACTGGTGCGTGAAGCGCGCCGGCTGGACCGGCGAGATCGCCTCGGACGCCGACGGGCATGTCGCCTTCGCTTCGGCGGAGGAAGGCGCCGCCGTCGCCGCGCTGCTGCTGCGCCGCTATTACGTCGATTACAAACGCCATAGCGCCCGCGCCATTGTCGAGCGCTGGGCGCCGGCCCAATGTTCGCCCATGATCGCCCGCCCGACGCCCGGGCCGCCTGCCTCGCGCGAAGGTCTGGCGCAGATGATGCCGCAACGGGTCGTGCCGATGGGACTCGCGCCGCGGGGCCTTCAGAATACGCTGCGCGCCCGCTGGCTCGCGGCCCATGGACGAGGCGGCGTCGGCCCTGCGCCGGCGCGGCCCGTGGGGACGCCCGACCTCATCCCGGCCCCGTCGATCATGGCGGGCGTCTCAGAGGCGCGGCCCCGGCGCGACAAGCCGAAGCCGCCGACGCGCGACTTGGACACGGAGACGATCTCGGGGCTGAAGCTTCTGCCGCCGCCCGCTCCCCTGTCCGGGCCGCCCTCAGCCTCGCCGCCATCGCTCGGCGGCGTGGCGGACTGCTCGGCCGAGCTGGCCCGTATCGCAAATTACGCGTCGCATCTGGCGGCGGGCGTCGCCGCCTCGCCCAACGACGACCTTCTGCTGTTCGACGCCGCCGGCCTGCCGACGGGCAATCTCGCCAAAGCGCTCGCCAATATGGCCGCCGTCGAGATCGGGCCAGACCGGCCGCGCATGGCCCTCGTCACGGCCGCCGTGTCGCAACTGCGCCGCCTTCTCGAGGACCCGGCGAAAGCGGCCGCCGCCGCCGCGCCGCAGCCGGAAAAGAGCGCGCCCGAAAACGCCGAAGCGAAAACCGGCGCGTCAGCCGAGGCGGCTCACCAGCCCCAATGATGGCCGCCCTGCCCACGCGGGCTGAAATGGCCATGCCCGCCGACCCAATGGCCGCCGTGCGGCGCGCCGTGATGGCGGCGATTGTCGTCGATCCACGCGCCGCTGCGGCTGCGTTTGCCATGTTGCGCATGGTTGGGAGTGTTGCGGCCGAGGCCGCCATAATCGACGGTAAAGTCACGGGCCAGCGCCGGCGCGCAGAGGAGCGCCGCAACGGCGGCGACGGCAATCTTCTTGAGCATTCTCGCCTCTCTATAACTCGAACCCTGCTGTTACGACGGTTTGGTCCGTTGCGAAAGTCCCGCCGGCGGCGCGTTTGACCCGGGCGCCCGCGCGGCCTAGAAGCGCCGCATGTCGCATAACAGCTTCGGCCATCTCTTCCGCGTCACCACTTTCGGCGAAAGCCACGGCCTTGCGCTCGGCGCGATCGTCGACGGCTGCCCGCCGGGGATCGCGCTGACCGAGGCCGACATCCAGGGCTTTCTCGACAAGCGCAAACCCGGCCAGTCCCGCTTCACCACGCAGCGCCGCGAGCCGGATGCGGTGAAAATTCTTTCCGGCGTTTTCGCGGGCCCCGACGGCGTGCAGGTTACGACCGGAACGCCGATCGCGCTCGTCATCGAAAACGCCGACCAGCGCTCGAAGGACTATGGCGAAATCGCCAATAAATACCGCCCGGGCCACGCCGACTACGTCTACGACGCGAAATATGGCGTCCGCGACTATCGCGGCGGCGGGCGCTCATCGGCGCGCGAGACGGCGGCGCGCGTCGCCGCCGGCGCCGTCGCCCGCAAGGTCGTCCCCGGCGTCACGATCCGCGGCGCGCTGGTGCAGATCGGCCCCCATAAGATCGATCGCGCCCGCTTCGACTGGGCGGAAGTCGAGCGCAATCCGCTGTTTTGCCCGGACGCCGTGATGGCTGAGCAATGGGCGGCCTATCTCGACGAAGTGCGCAAGAAAGGCTCTTCGATCGGCGCCGTTGTGGAGGTCGTCGCGGAAGGCGCGCCGCCCGGCTGGGGCGCGCCGCTTTACGGCAAGATCGACGCGGATCTCGCCGCGGCGATGATGTCGATCAACGCCGTGAAGGGCGTGGAGATCGGCGACGGCTTCGCGGCCGCGGAACTCTCTGGCGAGGAAAACGCCGACGAGATGCGCGCCGGCCCCACATTTTTGTCGAACCACGCGGGCGGCGTGCTCGGCGGCCTCTCGACCGGCCAGCCGATCGTCGTGCGCTTCGCCGTGAAGCCCACCTCCTCCATCTTGACCCCGCGCCGGACCATCGACCGCGACGGCCAAGAGACGGAGATCGTCACCAAGGGCCGCCACGACCCTTGCGTCGGCATCCGCGCCGTGCCGGTCGGAGAGGCCATGATGGCGTGCGTTCTGGCGGATCATTTCCTGCGGCATCGGGGACAGATTGGCGGGTAGCCCCACCCGTCGCCGCTTCACGGCGACACCCTCCCCGCAAGGGGGAGGGATTGAAGCGCCGCAGTTGAAACCAACCGGCAAAGCAGGAATTTTCGAGGGTTATCGGCGCCGGCGCAGCGATCCCCTCCCTCCCCTTCACGGGGAGGGTGGCCCGCGAAGCGGGCCGGGTGGGGTCCAAGCAACGCCTAACAATCCCGGCGCGCTGACCCGCCGCGCCGCCCTCGCCGGCGCCGCCAGCCTTGCCGCCTTCCCCGTCCGCGCGGCGACGTCAGGAACGCTTTTCGTCAGCCACCCCGCCGCCCTCGCCCATGACCCCGGCCCCGGATGGCCCGACGCCCCCGCGCGGCTGCGGGCGCTTTTCACCGCTTTGGACGATCCGCGCTTTCGCGCCCTCCTGCGCCGCGACGCGCCGCTGGCGCCACGCGACGCGCTGCTGCGCGTCCATGCGGCCGCGCATCTCGACCGACTCGCGGCGCTCGCCCCGAAGGCGGGACGAACAGAGCTTGGCGCCGACGTCGTCATGAGCGCCGGAAGTTATGAAGCCGCCCTGCGCGCAGCCGGCGGCGCTGTCGCCGCGGTCGACGCCGTCATGCGCGGAGAGGCGCGCAGCGCTTTCGTCGCGACGCGCCCGCCCGGCCATCATGCGCGCCCCGACGGGCCCATGGGCTTCTGCTTTTTCAACAACGCCGCCGTCGCCGCGCGCCACGCCATCGCGGCCCATGGCGCAGAACGCGCGGCGATCATCGATTTCGACGTGCATCACGGCAATGGCGTGCAGGAGATTTTCTGGGACGAAAAGAAGGTCCTTTACTGCTCGACGCATCAGTCGCCGCATTATCCGGGCACGGGCGCCGTCACGGAGACCGGCGCCCATGACACTATCGTCAACGCGCCGCTGACGAAGGGCGACGGCGGCGAGGCCTTCCGCGAGGCGCTGAAGGGCCGCATCCTCCCGCGCCTCGACGCTTTCGCGCCCGACGTCATCCTGCTCTGCGCCGGCTTCGACGCGCATGTGCATGACCCGCTCGGCGGGCTGCGTCTCGTGGAAGAAGACTTTCGTGACGTCACGCTACGCGTCATGGAAATTGCGGCGCGGCGCTGCGACGGCCGCATCGTCTCGATGCTCGAAGGCGGCTATGCGCCAAAGGACCTCGCAGCGAGCGTCGCCGCGCATGTCGGCGCGCTCATGGAGGGGTGAGTCCGGTTTTCTGCCTCTCGTGCTTCGAGACGCGTGCTTCGCACGCTCCTCAGGATGAGGGGCCTTCGAGACGCGTGCTTCGACGCTCCTCAGGATGAGGGGTCTTCGAGACGCGTGCTGCGCACGCTCCTCAGGATGAGGGGTCTTCCCGGACGCGTGCTGCGCACGCTCGTCAGGACGAGTGGCCTTGCATCGCTACGGCCTGCGGGTCGAGCGGCTTCGACAAGCCGTCCTCATCCTGAGGAGCCGCCGAAGGCGGCGTCTCGAAGGACGAGGACGGCGGCGCCGGGTCGGGAATCATTTTTTCTCGACCACCCCGATCAGCGGCCCCATCGGATGAAAGCGGTCGTGCCGCGAGAGCGACGGCGCATACATCCCCGAGGCGGTCCCGCCGTCGAGAAACAGCGCGTCGGCGCATGCGAGCCGGTCCTGGAAGAAGCTCGCAAACTGGTGGAAGGTCACAGGCTGGTTGGAGATGGCGAAACGCGCCACATGCCCGCCCCGCACGCAGACGCCGTTGCGGAACCTTTGCGAGGTTCCGCTTTCGTGAATATGCGGGTTGATCCGGCCGCCGATCAACAGCATCGGCCCCGACTGCGTCGCATAGGCGGGCTGCGCCCGCGACTTCAGAAAGCGCTGGGTGTCCGTCACCCCCGCCTGCCCGCCGTCGACCCAAAAGACGCCATTGGGCTTCATGTGGAAATTGCCTTCGCCGGCGGCCGTGTTGGCGGAATGGAGCGAGCGCCCTCCCTCCACATACAGTCCCACGGGCGAGAAATCGGGGGCATACATGCCGGCGTTCATAGCGAAGGCGAGCGTCTCGCCACGCCGCGCCAGCGCCTCGGCAAGGGCGGAGAAGCCGCCGTAAAGGTCGCCCGCGCCGTCGCGCAGGTAAAGGCGGATCGACGCCTTTCGGGCGTCGACGTCGCAGACCGTGTAGGACGCCCCATCCTGCTCCATATCGGCGCAGGACGGCGCGGCCCCGGCTCCGGCGCAGAAGAGAAAGGCGGCGAGCGCCGCAGACAGCCGAACCACATGCGCCATCCCGTTCCTCCACGGCTCCTCGGGGCCAATATGGATACGCTGAAAATGGCGGCGTCCGGGCGGATTTGAAACGGCGCGGCGGGACGGCTAGATATGCGGCGACAGCGCCTATCGGCGCCCCCCGGAGACCCGCTTGCCCCATTCCATCACAGAGGCCATCGAGGCCATTGCGCACGGCGAGATCGTCGTCGTCACCGACGATGACGACCGAGAGAACGAAGGCGATCTCGTCATTGCGGCGTCGCTGTGCACGCCGGAGAAAATGGCCTTCATCATCCGCCATTGCTGCGGCATCGTCTGCGCGCCCGTCACGCTCGAGGACGCCCGCCGCCTGCATCTCGCGCCCATGGTCGCCCAGAACGACGCGCCGCTCGGCACCGCCTTCACCGTCTCCGTCGACGTGAAGCACGGCCTCACCACCGGCATCTCGGCCGAGCAGCGCTGCAATACGGTGCGCGCGCTCGCCAACAGCAATATGGGCGCCGCCGATTTCGTGCGTCCCGGCCATGTCTTCCCGCTCATCGCGAAGGACGGCGGCGTGCTGATGCGCTCCGGCCATACGGAAGCGGCCGTGGACCTTTGCAAGCTCGCCGGCCTCCCGCCCGTGGGCGTGATCTGCGAACTCGCCAATGACGACGGCACGGTGATGACGGGCCAGCAGGTCTCCGATTTTGCGAGGACGCACAATCTCAAACTGGTTTCGGTCGCGGATCTGATCGCCTTCCGGCAGGGGCGCGAGAAGCTCGTGGAGCGCGTGGCGACTTTCCCGGTCTCGACGGAGGTCGGCGACTTCACCGGCCACGCCTATGTGACGCCCTTCGACAGCGTGCAGCATTTCGCCTTCGTGCTCGGCTCGATCGGCGACGGCCGCGCTGTGCCGACGCGCCTGCACCGCGCCGACATCGTTTCGGACGTGATGGGCGGCGCGCCGACGATCAAAAAGACGCTCGCGCGCTTCGCCCGCGAGGGGCGCGGCGTGCTCGTCTATCTGCGCGACGGCGCCGCCGGCGTCCCCACGAATATTGTCGGACGTGAGCCGGAAAACGCCGAAGAAAGCCGCAAGCGGCAATGGCTGGACGTCGGCCTCGGCGCGCAGATCTTGAAGGATCTGGGCGTCTCGTCGATCCGCCTGCGCTCTTCCTCCGCCAAACCGCGCGCCTTCGTGGGGCTATCGGGCTTCGGAATCGAGATTACCGCGGTGGAGCCGGTGGAGTAATCAATCCGCCCGCGGATGCGCCGACTTATAGGCGTCGAGCAGGCGCTTCTTGTCGACGGCGGTGTAAATCTGCGTCGTCGACAGCGAGGCGTGGCCCAAAAGTTCCTGGATCGTGCGCAGATCGCCGCCGCGCCCCAGAAGATGGGTGGCGAAGGAATGGCGCAGCGCATGCGGCGTCGCGCTGTCGGGGAGCCCGAGCGCCCCGCGCAGACGCTGCACCGCGAGCTGCACGATTCGCGGCGACAACGGCCCGCCCTTGACGCCGACAAACAGCGGCCCGCCGGAAAGCTCATAGGGGCAATGCGCCAGATAATCTTCGATCGCCCGGCGCACCGGCTCGATGACGGGAACCGTGCGCGTCTTTCCGCCCTTGCCGAGGATGGTCACGCGATCCCGGCCGCCAGTGGGCGCGTCCGCATAAGCGATCGACAGGGCCTCGGAAATGCGCAGGCCGACGCCATAGAGCAGAGCCAGAACCGCGGCGTCGCGGGCGAGAATCCAGGGCTCGCGCGCTTCGCCGGCGCGCTGCGCTGGGTCGATGAGGTCGCGGGCGTCGCCCACCGTGAGCGCCTTGGGCAGGCTGTGCGGCTTCTTGGGCGGGCGCACCGCGGCGAAGAGATCGGTCTTGGCGAGGCCCTTTTTCTCCAGAAAGCGCAGGAAATTGCGGATCGCCGCAAGCGCGCGCAGCAGGGAGCGGCTCTCCAGTCCCTCACTGCGTCGCCGCGCGAGAAAGGCGCGCAGATCGGCGGGCGCCAGGGCGATGAGCGCCGCCGCGTCGGGCTTTTCGCCGAGGTGCTCGGTCAGAAAGGCAAGGAAGGCTGCGAGGTCGCGGGCATAGCCGTCGAGCGTGTGGCGCGAAGCGCGCCGTTCTCCCGCGAGAGCCTGGAGCCAAAGCAAAGCTTGCGCAGCGATTTCCGGCGCGGCGCTGAAGCGGCCCGCTTCGGGAAGGGCCTTTCGGGGACGAGAAAGGGAATAATCGCGCATGGCGCAAGCTTGCGCGAGAAAACTTAAAATTCGCCGCTGGCGGCGGCTTCGTCCATCATCGCGCGCCTTGGCGACGCAATCCAGCGGCCGCCAAGGCGGCCCTCGAGCGCGTCGTCGCTCAAGCGCTTTGCAAAGACGGCGGCTGCCGACGCCTTACGCGCCCGCCTTGATCTCGGCCTTGGCCTTGGCGAGCATTTCTTCCATGGTGCGACGGATCTGGTGCTCTGACTGATCGACGCCGGCCGCCTCGAAGTCCTTCTTGACCGTCGCCACGACGCGCTCGTCGGCGTCGGCGGAGACCTCCGCCGCAACCAGAGCGGCGGCGTAGGCCTGGGCCTCGGCGCCGGTCTTGCCCAGCTTCTCGGCCGCCCAGAGGCCGACGAGCTTGTTGCGGCGCGCCTCGGCGCGGAACTTCAGCTCCTCGTCATGGACGTAGCGTTTCTCGAAGGAATCCTCGCGCTGGTCGAAAGTGCTCATGTCCATCCTCAGCCGGGTTGCTCGAACTTTGTCTCGCGGGCGAATCCGCTGCCGCATCGCACGCGCCGCACGCATATAGGCGAAATTCGACCGCGGCGCCAATGCCAAGCCGCCAGCCTGCGACATTCGCGCGCGGGCGCGCGCAAGACGCCGATCTTGCGCGCGTTGTGCCAGCTTCCATATTCGGCTAAAGTAAGGCGCTCCCTGGAAGGGTGAGCGCTGGCTTGTCACTGGCCCCCAAAGACGTTACGACCGCCCCTGTTGCGGTCGGCGACCTTGACCTGCCTCCCGGTGCGACTTCGGACGCGGTGGGCAAAATCGGAGGAGCCGCGGCCGACCACATGGATTTTCTCAAGCCCCGGTTGATCCCAATGAACCGCCGTCGCCGTATCTACGAAGGCAAGGCCAAGGTCCTTTACGAGGGGCCGGAGCCTGGCACGTTGATTCAGCATTTCAAGGACGACGCCACCGCCTTCAACGCCAAAAAGCATGAGGTGATCGATGGCAAGGGCGTCCTGAACAATCGCATCTCGGAATATATCTTCCAGCATCTCAACAACATTGGGGTGCCGACGCATTTCATCCGCCGGCTGAACATGCGCGAGCAGCTCATCCGCGAGGTGGAGATCATTCCGCTCGAGGTCGTGGTGCGCAATGTCGCGGCCGGCTCGCTGGCCAAGCGCCTCGGCATCGAGGAGGGCACCCAATTGCCCCGCTCGATCATCGAGTTCTACTACAAGAACGACGCGCTCGACGACCCGATGGTCTCGGAGGAGCACATCACCGCCTTCGGCTGGGCGACGCCGCAGGAGATCGACGACATCATGGCGCTCGCCATCCGCGTGAACGACTTTCTCTCCGGCCTGTTCCTCGGCGTCGGCATCCGCCTCGTCGATTTCAAGATGGAGTGCGGCCGGCTCTGGGAAGGCGACATGATGCGAATCGTCGTCGCCGACGAGATTTCGCCCGACAGCTGCCGTCTGTGGGACATCAAGTCAAACGACAAGCTGGACAAGGACCGCTTCCGCCGCGACCTCGGCGGGCTGGTGGAGGCCTATACGGAGGTCGCGCGCCGGCTCGGCATCATGCAGGAAGGCGAAAACGTCCGCGTCGGCGCCCCCAAGCTGGTGCAGTAGGAGCCACGACAGGAGGCGGCTTTGGGCGTCCCCTTCCAAGACCCTCGCCCGATGAACGCGGAGGAATTCTTCGCGTTCACGGCCACGCGCCCCGATGAAGAGAAGTGGGAGTTGGTCGACGGGGAGCCGATCTTGAACGCTTCGGCAAGTTTTCTGCATCAACTCATCGCGCGCAATCTGATCGTCGTCCTTGATCGCGCGGCGGCGACGAGCCAGGCCTCATGGGTCGTCGTACCGGGACTCGGGGTGCGTGTTTCTGAGATTGGCGTTCCCGTACCAGACATCCTGGTGCGCCCGAGCGGCAACCCCATTGTAACGGAATGCGACGATCCTTTGATCGTTTTCGAAATTCTTTCCCCGTCAACCGCGAATCGTGACCTGCGGTGGAAGCGCAAGGCTTACGCCACGCTGCCGAGCCTTTCGCAATATGTCGTCGTGGCGCAGGACGCGGTCGAGGTCGTATCCTACGACCGGAAGAATGGCTTCGCCGAACGCCGCTTCGAGACCGCCGACGGCGAAGTCGACCTCCCCGTCATCGGCGCGCGGGTCGCTCTGCGCGACATTTATCGGGACACAGGTCTCCTTTAGACGGCTGGCGAATTTCAGGCGGCCTTTGACCGCCGCGCGCCTTGTGGCCGCCAGCCGCCACGCTCACTTTGCTCCAAAAGGAGGCAGTGATGCGCACAAGAGAATCCCTTCCGGAAGCGGCGAAATGGCTCGGCTATGCAGGCGCGATTCCCTTCTTCGCCGGCGCCCTCGCCTCGATCCCTTTTTTTGCTGGGACGCTGCGGCCTTTCGGCTTGACCCTCCTGCTCGGCTACGGCGCCATCATCCTGTCCTTCATGGGCGGCGTGCATTGGGGCGCGGCCATGCAGCGCGACGACCCCGGACCAGGGCCGCTCGGCCGCAGCGTGGCGCCGTCGCTACTTGCCCTTCCGGCCCTGCTCATCGGCGGGGTTTCGGGCCTCATCCTGCTCGCAGCGGGCTTCATGGGCCTGCTTTTCTACGACCTCGCGGAGACGCGGGCGGGGCGCGCCCCACAATGGTATCCGAAGCTGAGGCGTCCGCTGACGGCGATCGTCGTCTCCTGCCTGGTGGTCGGGGCCGCCGCCCAGTCGTTCTGAGGCCGCATCCGACGCTTGCCCTTTGCGCGCCGGGCCGTTAACCGTGAGGCGGCTCCCACACGGAACTGAAGGCTCATGAAAGCACGCGTCGTCGTCACCTTAAAGAACGGCGTCCTCGATCCGCAAGGCAAGGCGATCGAGGGCGCGCTGAAGTCGCTCGGCGTCGAGGGCGTCGAGAGCGTGCGCCAGGGCAAGGTTTTCGATGTCGAGGTGACGGGCGCGGACGCGGCCGCGGCGAAGGCGCAGCTCACCGCCGCCTGCGAGAAGCTGCTCGCCAACACCGTTATCGAAAATTACCAGATCGACGTTTAAGAGAACGCCATGAAAGCCGCCGTCATCGTCTTTCCGGGCTCCAATCGCGAAGGCGACATGGCGCGCGCGCTCGAGCAGGCGACCGGGCAGAAGCCCGCCATGCTCTGGCACGCCGACCATGAGCTGCCGGCGGGGACCGATCTCGTCGTCCTGCCGGGGGGCTTCTCTTACGGCGACTATCTGCGCTGCGGCGCCATCGCCGGCCGCGCAACGATCATGGACGCGGTGCGGGCGCACGCCGCCCGCGGCGGCCTCGTGCTCGGGGTCTGCAACGGATTCCAGATCCTCTGCGAAAGCGGCCTGCTGCCCGGCTTGCTCATGCGCAACGCCAATTTGCGCTTCGTCTGCAAGATGCAGCATTTGCGCGTCGAGCGGAACGACACGGCCTTCACGCGCCACTACGCCAAGGGCCAGGTGATCGAGGTCTGCATCGCCCATGGCGAAGGCAATTACGAAGCCGACGACGCGACCATCGCGCGGCTCGAGGGCGAAGGCCTCGTCGCCTTTCGCTATTGCGCCGCCGACGGCGCCCTCGGCGGCGACGCCAATCCCAATGGCTCGCGCAACGACATCGCCGGCATCTATTCAGAAAAGCGCAATGTGCTCGGGCTGATGCCGCATCCCGAAAATCTCATCGACCCGCTCGTCGGCGGAATCGACGGCCGCGCGCTGTTCGAAAGCCTCGCCAGCGCAGCGTAAACGCCGCGGCGCTTCGCCGCCGGCGAGGGCGAGGGCGGAAAATCCGGCCCGTGATCATCGCTTCCCCGCCGCTCTCGCCACCCGCCAGAGCGCGCGTTCGGCCTCCATTTGCGCGATATTCGCATTGGCGCGGGCGCGGGTCTGGGCGTCGCGCAGGGGCTCGATCAGGGCGCCGAGACGGGCGGACGTCCAGCTCTTGAGCTGCTCCTCCATCAAGGCGCGATGCATGAAGCCGAAGCCGGCGCGATAGAGCGCGGTGACGCCGGCGTCGGCGCGCCCGCCCTCGCGCTCCATGGCGAGCCGGGCGCGATGGAGCGCCAAAGCGTAGCGCAGGGCGCCGAAGAGCAGCGCGCCGGCGTCGCCTCCTTGCGCAAAATAAGCGTCGAGCGTCTCGCCCGCGCGGCCCGCGAAAGCGGCGGCCACGACGCGGTCGGAGGCGATGCTGGAGGCATGGGCGACGATCGCCTCGACATCCGCGGCTTCGACATGTTCACGGCCATGCACATAGAGAACGAGCTTGGAGAGCTCGGCGCGGCTCATCAGCCGATCTTCGCCGAGGGCGGCGAGGAGCAGCGCCCGCGCCTCGGGCGTCGCCACGAGATTGGCTTCGAGCAGCGTGCGGTCGACCAGCGCATGAATGTCCTGCTCCGTATCCGGGAGGCACTCGAGTCCGGCCCCTTGCTTCGCGCCCTCCACGAGCTTGCGCAACGGCGCATCTTTTTTCAGCGCGCCGGCGGTCAGAACGATCGTGCAGGCGGCCGGCGGCGCGGCGATCAGCGACGCAACCGCGGGGATGACCGATTTCGCGCCCGTCTCGACCAGAATGGCGCGGCGGCCGCCAAAGAGCGGCGTGGTGTTGGCTTCGTCGAGCAGCGTCAACGGATCGGCGGACACGGCGTCGCCGGAGAGCTCGACAAACTGAAACGGATCGCGCCGGTCGTCGACGCGCTGAGTCACGATCGCGAGCGCCCGCTCTCGCACCATGCCGGCGTCGGAGCCGTGGATCAGGAAAAGAAAGACGCTCTCCGGCGGAGACGCGACGAAGCGCTCGGCGTCGCGGTGCGAGACGGCGACCATCCAGCCCCTCCCTGCCCGCCGCGCCGCGGCTCAGCGGACGAGCGTCGGGGCGGGCTCGCGCATCGCCATTTCCGTCGAAATGCGCGTACGGATCGAATCCGCGATCACCCGGGCGTCGCGGATCTCCGCGTCGCGGGCGGCGCGCACGTTGGAAAAGCGGTTCGAGAAACGGTCGTAGCTCGCGATGTTGAAGGCGGTGCCCTGCGTCACCACCACATTCTGCGGCCAGGTGACGAGCCTGTAATCGGCGTCGACGATAACGGTCGCAGAGGTCGCGCGGCCGGTGACCGTGTCGAGGATCGGCGTCTGCACGCGCTCGCGCAGAACGACGCTCAGGCGATAGCGCGGCGCAACCGACGAGCCCGTGCCGTTGAAGCCGTAAATCAGATCGTTGCGCAGATAATGGCCGATGCGGCCTGGAATCTCGTCGACCTCGATGGCCTGCAGCTCGGAAGCCAGCGGCGAGGCGTCGAAGGCCCCATTGGCCCCGTAGAGCGGCTGGATGCAGCCGGCGAGCGGAACCGCGCCCGAAAGGGCAAATGCGGCGAGCAGCAGCGCCCTCATCCGGTCGCGCCCGCGCACAGGGTGAGGGACGGCGTGGGCGTTCCGCTGCGCCTTGTCACACGACCACATTGACGATCCTCTTCGGCACGAGAATGAACTTCTTGAGCGGCTTGCCTTCCATGGCGCGGAGGACGCCATCCTGCGCCAGCGCCTCTTTGCGAATCGTTTCCTCGTCGGCGTCATGCGCGACAATAATTTCCGCGCGTTTCTTGCCGTTGACCTGCACCGGCAGGGTTATCGTCTCCTGGGCCACCAGCGCCGGGTCGGCCACGGGCCAGGCCGCCTCGGATACCAGCCCTTTATGGCCAAGATCGGTCCAGCATTCTTCCGCGACATGCGGGGTCATCGGGGCGACGAGGCGGATGAGCGCGTCCGCCGCCTCGCGGAAGGCGAAAGCGAGATCGGCGCCGACGGGGGTCTCCGTCACCGCGTCGAGCGCCGCGGTCAATTCGCTGACGAATTCGCGGATGCGGGCGATGGCGCTGTTGAAGCGCAGGCGCTCGATGTTTTCGCTGACCTGCGCGACCGTCTTGTGCGTGGCCTTGCGCAGCTTCAGCGCCTCGGCGCCGATCTCGGCGGGCGAGGGCGCGCCCGCCGGGGCGGCGACGCGGCCGAGTTCTCCCGTGATGCGCCACAGGCGCTGCACGAAGCGCCAGGCGCCCTGGGCGCCTTCGTCCGACCAGATCACGTCGCGGTCGGGCGGGCTGTCGGAGAGCACGAAGAGCCGAGCCGTGTCGGCGCCGTAGCTTGCAACAATGTCGTCGGGGTCGACCGTGTTCTTCTTCGACTTTGACATTTTCTCGATCGGGCCGATCTCGACTTCGCCGGCGCCGTCGATCAGGAAAGCCCGGCGCTTGCCGCCCTCCCCCGCCTCGATGCGGATGGCCGCGGGCGAGACCCAGCCGTCGGGCCCCTTATAGGTCTCGTGGACGACCATTCCCTGCGTAAAGAGGCCCGAGAAGGGTTCGGCCGCGGCGGCGTGGCCGGAGTCGCGCATCGCGCGGGCGAAGAAGCGCGAATAGAGCAGATGCAGGATCGCGTGCTCGATGCCGCCGATATATTGATCGACCGGCAGCCAGCGCCCGAGCGCTTCCGCCGAAGCGGGCTCCCTGTCGTTGTGGGGGTCCGCGAAGCGCGCGTAATACCAAGACGAATCGACGAAAGTGTCCATGGTGTCCGTCTCGCGGCGCGCGGGCTTCCCGCAAGACGGACAGGGGACGTCCTTCCAGGTCGGATGGCGGTCGAGCGGATTGCCCGGCTGATCGAAGGTCACGTCCTCCGGGAGCGTGACCGGCAAATCGGCCTCGGGAACGGGCACGGGACCGCAGGTCTCGCAATGGATGATCGGGATCGGGCAGCCCCAATAGCGCTGGCGCGAAACGCCCCAGTCGCGGAGCTTGTAATTGACCTTGCGAACGCCCTGCGGCGCGTTGAAGAGCGCCGTCGTCTCCAGCCGGCTGGCGACATGCTCCTTCGCCTCGGGAACCGTGAAGCCGTTCAAAAACTCGGAGTTGACGAGCGTACCGTCGGCGTCGAAGGCCTCGCCGCTCTCGGCAATCTTCCTTTCGAGCCCCGCCGCGTCCTCGCCCGCCGGGCAGACGACGACTTTGAAGCCGAGCCCGTATTTGGTCGCGAAATCGAGGTCGCGCTGATCATGCGCCGGGCAGCCGAAGATCGCGCCCGTGCCGTAGTCCATGAGGATGAAATTCGCGACGTAGACGGGGAGCGTCCAGTTGGGATCGAAGGGATGCACGACGCGCAGCCCCGTGTCGAAGCCCTGTTTTTCGGCCGTCTCGATCGCCTCGGCGGACGTGCCGCCGCGGCGGCATTCCTCGCAGAAGGCGGCGAGCGCCTCATTCTTCTCGGCCGCCGCTTTGGCCAGCGGATGGTCGGCGGCGAGCGCGACGAATTTCGCGCCGAAGAGCGTATCGGCGCGGGTGGTGAAAACCTCGATCTCCTGCGCGTCGTCGAGCGGCGCTGCGAGCGCGAAGCGGACCAGCATGCCCTCCGAGCGGCCGATCCAGTTGCGCTGCATGAGCCGCACCTTCTCGGGCCAGCGGTCCAACGTGTCGAGCGCAGCGAGCAGCTCCACCGAATAGCTCGTGATTTTCAGGAACCATTGGGTCAGCTCGCGCTGTTCGACGAGCGCGCCCGAACGCCAGCCGCGTCCGTCGATGACCTGCTCATTGGCGAGCACGGTCATGTCGACCGGGTCCCAGTTCACCTTGGATTTCTTGCGGTCGACGATGCCCGCTTTCAGAAAATCCAGAAACAGCCGCTGCTGGTGCTTGTAATATTCAGGGTCGCATGTTGCGATCTCGCGCGACCAGTCGAGCGACAGGCCCAGCGTCTTGAGCTGGGCGCGCATGGCGGCGATATTGGCGTAGGTCCATTTGGCCGGATGCGCGCCGGTCTGCGCCGCCGCGTTCTCGGCCGGTAGGCCGAAGGCGTCCCAGCCCATCGGATGCAGGACGTCGAAACCCCGCCCGCGCATGAAGCGGGCGATGACGTCGCCCATAGAGTAATTGCGGACATGGCCCATATGGAGACGCCCCGACGGATAGGGGAACATCTCCAGCACGTAATATTTGGGCGCCGCGGGCTTGGCCCCCGCCTTGAAGACCTGCCGCTCCTCCCAGATTTTCTGCCACTTCGGCTCGGCTTCGGCGAAATTATAGCGGTCGGGTCTCATGCGGGGCGGCTGTCCGGTCGGAGCGGTCGAAATTCGCGCTCCTAAATGCCGGTCGGGAGGGGGGATGTCAAAGGGGCCGCGGTCTACTAGGCGACAATCTTTTCACGTATAGGCTTGAAAATTGGCTCATATGGTTGTTTGAGGCTCGCCACGAGTTGCGAAAACGAACGGAGTGTTTCCCTAACCTTGGTAGAATTCTTGAGGCCGTCACTTAGCGCTTCCACTAGATTAGCGTTGAGATTTGAGAGTGTTTCGACAGCAGGCAACCATAGTTTCGCTGCTTGCTCAGGTGTAGAATTTCCAAAGCTAAGCCTAAATCGGTTGGGTATCACTCGGTCGGATACGGTCTCCAGACATTCCCCGATAGCGGCAACTACGAGAAAAACTGAGCCGCGCCGCCGATAAAACTCAAGCTTTCCATTATCAGCAGCAGACATAGCTCCACCGGCCTCTTTGAGCCGCAGATTGAGCTTTTCCATTTCAACTGCTTTCAGGATAGAATAACAGAAGACTACATGTGCCGCCGTTAGGTCGTCATTAAAATACTTGCTGTATAGAACATCTTTCGACCATATTGCCGATTTTTCATTATAAGCGACGGTCGGGTCACCGTGGACAGCCGCGATTGCTTGGCCAACCGAATACGAAGGCAACAACTTTGGCCGTCGCTTAATTGCAGCCGAAATCCCTCCGCGCCTTCCCCCATCATACTCGGCGTCCGAGATCGCCTTCATTTCCTTTACTAAGCGCCTTTGGATTGGGTCAGTGCTTCTGAAATCGGATGCAGTAACCGCGTTCTGGCTATTGTTGTAACGCACTACATCGGCAACGAGGTCCTCGCTTTTAGTAGATATAAAGCGTGCCAGGACGTAGGCATTCCCTGGCGGATTACTTTCAGACGTTCCGATCGTGCCTGTAGTCTGAGCGCCATTCACAACCGAGAAGCCGTGAATCTTAACTTTCTTTTTCCCTTCGTCCTCGGCCACTTCGATATTATGGGTAAGAATAGTAAGACCGTTATTATAGACAAAGAAGTTATCAGGCGAAGATGCTAAAGACTTCTGCGTCTGATAGTTAATATTCGATTCTCTCGCTCTCATTCCAAGGAAGTCACGAACATTAGCTGAAAAGAGTTTTGTATTGTGTTTATCATACAGACTCTTTAGAAGAGCGAGTTGAATTGGCGCTACAAAACACCTCCACTCTCCTTCTTCGAACCGAAACCCGCTCGGGGTAGCGAATTCGACAGGCTCATCAACGAGAATGGGTGTACTTGTTTCGGTGTACAAGCGTTCAAGTACTTCCGAGGAAATTTCAACGGCTGTAACATTGGGCTTGCCATAATCAATGTAATGCGCTTTGAGGATCGAGTTCGCCGTAGACTCGACCGCCCTCAACTCAGTCTTTACATTTGTCGATCCGGGACAATTATGGACAAACCATATATAGACGCTCTCAATCTCGCCTGCTCTCAAAGATGCGCGGACCGCTTCCGCGCTCGCTTTGAGACGAGTTGGAACCATTTTGATATCGGCCTCGACTAAATAGGAAATCGCCTGACGAAGAGATGCCGCTTTCGATGCGCTCGCTTCTTTGCGTGTCTTTGTTGAAGTGTAAGCTTGGGCTACGATAAGCTTACCCTTATCCTTATCTATATATACGACGTCGCACCCTCTATCATCGGGGCCATCCACCACTGCGTCTGCGCCGATCGTATCAAGGTCGTCATACCCGAATTCCAAGGCCATCGCGAATAGTGCTAAGCCTGCGCTGCCAAACGCCTCTAGGTCGGACCGCTGCTCATACGCCGCGACCCAAGTTTCTCCAGCGGATGCCACTTTCGTCTCCATGCCGAATCTGGAAACTCAAAACCTAACCGAGCCGCTGCTGGAGACACAAGTTCGTTGACTGCTACCCGAACGCCCGCCGCTCCGCAGGCTTCGCCGCGAGCCCCATGGCGACCCAGCCGACCCCCTCGAAGAGCAGGTTCACGCCCAGAAACAGGCCGAGGACATAGAGGCCCGACGTCGGCCATTCGGCGAGAATCAGAACGCCGAGGACGAGGCTCAGCGCCCCGGCGACGGCGATGAGCTCCCATCGCGCCAGATGCCGAAGGTGGTAGGCGAGCGCAAGTTTGGCCACGCCGCAGGCGATGAGCAGCGCGCCGATCAGCGCCGTGAAGGAAACGGCGGCGAGAACCGGGAAGCGCGCGGCGGCGACGCCCGCCAGCAAGGTGAGCGCTCCGACGGCGCTCAGGAGCGCCGCGCGCCCCCAGGGGCGGATCTGAAAGGCGGTGATGATCTCCCAGCCTCCCGCAACCACCAGCGCCGCCGCGATATAGACGATGGCCACGACCGTGGCGGCGAAGACGTTGAACAGCGCGAAGACGCCGCCAATGATGAAAAGCGCGCCCAGCGCGACGACCCAGCCCCACTTGCGGCGGAAATGCGCCGTCGCCAGCGCCGGCGGATGGGTGTTGAAAGCCTCGCTGCTCGTCATGGTCAACCTCCCGCGCGCGCCGCCCCGCTGGGGACGACGGAGATTTACGCAGAGCTAACCGCCGCCGTGGCGACCGGTTCCACGGCGCGGACAAGTTCGTCCAGGGTCGCCGCCGCCACGCGGTCTTGCCCTCGCCGCGCGCGCGCCTTAACCAGCTTGCATGAGCATCATCGATCGCCTCAACGACACGAAGGCCGCCATTCGCCGCGCCGCCGACGATTGCGAACGGGACCCGGCGAGCGTCACGCTGGTCTGCGTGACGAAGACCTTTCCGGCCGAGGACATCGTTCCGCTGCTGGAGGCCGGGCATCGCGTCTTCGGCGAAAACCGCGTTCAGGAGGCCATGGGCAAGTGGCCGGGGCTTCGAGAGAGATTTGCGGGGGTCGAGCTGCATCTCATCGGCCCGCTTCAATCCAACAAGACCCGCGAAGCCGTCGAGACCTTCGACGTGATCCAGAGCGTCGACCGCGAGAAGATCGCCGCCGCGCTCGCCGAGGAGATGAAGAAACAGGGGAAGCGCCCGCGCCTCTTCGTGCAGATCAACACCGGCGCGGAGCCGCAGAAGGCGGGCGTTTTGCCGCAGGACGCCGACGCCTTCATCGCCGCCTGCCGGGAAAAATACGGCCTCGAGATCTCAGGCCTGATGTGCGTGCCCCCCGTCGACGAACAGGCGTCCCCGCATTTCGCCCTGCTCGCCGATATCGCCGCGAGGAACGGGCTCGAGGAGCTCTCCATGGGCATGAGCTCGGATTACGAGTTCGCCATCCAGCTCGGCGCAACCTATGTGCGCGTCGGCTCGGCGATCATGGGGACGCGGGAGTATGCGAAAAGCTGACGACGCCTAGCTCACGACGATTCGAGCGCCCCGTCCCAATCTCGACAGCAGCCGGCGCATGTCGCGCGCCCGCAGCGCAACGCAGCCGGCCGTAGGTCCGAGTTCCTCGGTCGCGATGTGGAAGAAGATGGCGCTGCCGCGGCCGCGCACGCGGGGGACGATATTGTAACCCATGACGCCGACGACGTCGTAAAGACCGTCTTCGCGCCACATCGCCTCGTGGCTGAGCCGCAATGGCGCACGCATCTTCCGGTTGTAGAGAAAGGCGCGCGGATCGTCGCACCAGACGTCTTCCCGGCGGATCAAGCGCCAGGGACGAGGGGCTGGCGCGGCGCGGCGCAGAAAGAATGACAGCAGCCGCCAACCTCCCGCCGGCGTCGCGCCGTCGCCCTCGCGCTTGTCGCGGACGATTCCGGCGCGGCCGATGGCGCAGGGGATGACAACGCCGCCCGCGCACATGCGCGCCTCATGCTGCTTGCCGCCGATGCGCCGCGCGACGCGTAGCGTCGTCAGTCGTCTTGCGCGCAGAAACTCCATGGAGGAAGATCGGGCCCTTCTGCTTTCTTGCCGTCATAGCAGAGAACGCCCCGTTCCATGACCCAAATTTTATTCGTCGCCGCTGGCCCGCAGCTTTTGGCGAGTCTCGAGGAGCAGATCGCTTGTTTCGGCGCTTATGCGCTTCATCCGCTCGGGGCCAGGGAAAGTTTCGCGTTTCCCCCTGACGCCCGCGATTCCGCAGCCGCGCTTCTCGACGCCGACTTCTGCGACGCCGCCGCGCTGGCCCGCGGCCTGCGGGCGCAGGGCTTCGCCGGTCCGATCATTCTCATCGGCGCCGCGTCTGACGACGCCGACGCGACGCTCACGCGCCCCTTCCGTTTCGCCGAGCTCTTGGCCCGCCTTGCCGCGCCTCCGAAAAACGCCAATGCAGGCGAAGACTTCGGCGCGCGCCTCACGGAAAAGGAGGCCGCGATCCTCGCACGGCTCGCACAAGCGCGCGGCGCCATTCTCACCAAGCAAGCCTTACTCGCCGACGTCTGGGGTTATGGTCCGAATGTCACCACGCGCACGCTGGAAACCCACATTCATCGCCTGCGTCGTAAGATCGAACAGGACCCTTCGCGCCCGCAAAGGTTGTTGACAGAAGACGGCGGCTACCGCTTGGCGAAGCCCGCGCGATGATGCGCAAAAAAGGCTGTGGGCGCCGCCACGCTTGCCACAAAAAAGCGACAGAATCCGCGCTTGAAAGACGCAATGACTCTCGATGACGAAATCGACAATTTAAGGCGTATTCCGCTTTTTGCCATCTTCGAGATCGGCGCTTTGCAGATGCTGGCCTTCGCCGGAGAAACGCGTCTGCTTCGTTCGGGCGATTTTCTGTTCCAGCGCGGCGAGGAGTCGGACGGCGGCTTCATACTGATGTTGGGGGCGATCGCCCTGGCGCCCCGCGAGGCGCGCCTGCCGGCGCAGGTGCTGCGGCCGTGGGCGCTGATCGGGGAAATGGCGCTGGTCGCCCCCTCATTGCGCCCGATCACGGCGCGCGCCGTGGAGCCGAGCACCGTGCTGAAAATCCGCCGCGCGCTTTTTCTGCAAATTCTCGAGCAGCACCCGTTGACCGCCGCGCGGGTGCGGGAGTTTTTTCGCGAGCGGCTCGTCGATTTTACGCGAGAGGCGGCCTCGGGATACGAGGGGCGCGACTGAGCGCGTTTACGCTACGCGTCGAAAAGACACAGAAATGCCTCTCGACGCGAAACGATTCCGGTTTAGATTTGGTTATTGACGCGTTAGCTCGGCGGGCGACGCGCCTCGCGTCAACGGCGCGCCCGCCAAGGGAGGTATGTCTATGCGTAAATGTCTCAAGCTGGCGCTTTCCGGCGCGCTTCTCGGCGCCATGACGGCGACCGCCATTCCGACAGACGTTCTCGCCGGCCCGATGGGCGTGGCCCCGCCCTCGACGGTCGGGCTCTCCGCCCCGGTCGATCAGGTCTGGTACCGCCGCGGGGGCTATGGCTACCGACGTCCGTATTATGGCGGCTACTATGGCGGTTATTATCGCCGCGGCTATAATCCCGGCGCGGCGGTTGCGGCGGGCGTCGGCCTCGGCCTGCTCGGCGCCGGCCTCGCGGCGGCCAACAGCAGCTACTACTATGGGGGCTATTACCCCTATTATAACTACGGCTACCCTTACTACGGATACGACTATTACAGCTATCCATCCTGGGGCTGGTGAGGTTCCCAAGGATCGAGAGTTTCGGCGGCGCGACAAAGCGCCGCCGTTTTTTTATCTGGTTCGGTCCATAGATAAGAGCACGATTGGCCAAGAGGCGCTCAGAGGCAGGATGATTAAAGAAATTGCGACGACCCCCTATGCGGACCAGCGTCCCGGCACCTCGGGCCTGCGCAAGAAGGTTCCGGTCTTTCAACAGCGCCATTATGTCGAGAATTTCGTCCAGTCGATCTTCGACTCCCTCGACGGCTTTGCAGGCCAAACCCTCGTCGTCGGCGGAGACGGCCGCTACTACAATCGCGAGGCGATCCAGACGATCCTGAAAATCGCGTCGGCCAATGGCTTCGGCCGAGCCGTCGTCGGCAAGGGCGGCATTCTGTCCACGCCGGCCGTCTCGGCGCTCATCCGATCGCTGAAGGCCTTCGGCGGCGTCGTTCTTTCCGCGAGCCACAATCCCGGCGGCCCCGACGGCGACTTCGGCGTCAAATACAACGTCGCCAATGGCGGGCCGGCGCCCGAGAAAGTCACCGAGGCGATCTACCAACGCACGAAGACGATCACGTCCTTCAAGATCGTGGAGGCCGCCGACGTCGACATCGACACGTTCGGCGCAACGCAGCTCGGCGACATGCGCGTCGAGATCGTCGACAGCGTCGAGAATTACGCCGCTCTGATGCAGACGCTCTTCGATTTCGACCGCATCCGCGACGCCTTCCGCAGCGGCTTCGCCATGCGCTTCGACGCCATGTCCGCGGTGACCGGCCCCTATGCGCACGCTATTCTCGAAGGCATGCTGGGCGCGGCGCCGGGCAGCGTGCTCAATGGCGCGCCTCTGCCCGATTTCGGCGGCCATCATCCCGACCCCAATCTGGTCCATGCGAAGCATCTCTACGATCTCGCGATGTCGCCGGCGGCGCCCGACCTTTGCGCCGCCTCCGACGGCGACGGCGACCGCAATCTCATCATCGGGCGCGGCCGCTTCGTGACGCCGTCGGACAGTCTCGCCATTCTCGCCGCCAACGCGCATCTCGCGCCGGGCTACAGGAGCGGCATTGCCGGCGTGGCCCGCTCCATGCCGACGAGCGGCGCCGCTGACCGCGTGGCGGAAAAACTCGGCGTCGCCCTTTACGAGACGCCGACGGGCTGGAAATTCTTCGGCAATCTGCTCGACGCGGGCCTCGTTACGATCTGCGGCGAGGAAAGCGCCGGCACCGGCTCGAATCATGTGCGCGAGAAGGACGGGCTCTGGGCCGTGCTGCTCTGGCTCGACATTCTCGCCGCGCGCAAACAGAGCGTCGACGCGATCGTGCGCGACCATTGGGCGACCTATGGCCGCAATTATTATTCGCGCCACGATTACGAGGAGGTCGACAGCGACGGCGCTCATGCGCTGATCAAGACGCTGCGCGACCGGCTGCCGGCGCTGAAAGGGAGGAGCTTCGGCGCCCTTCACGTCAAAGAGGCCGACGACTTCGCCTATCACGACCCGGTCGACGGATCTGACTCTTTGAACCAGGGTCTGCGCGTGATGTTCGAAGATGGGGCGCGCATCGTCTACCGCCTGTCCGGCACCGGCACGGCGGGCGCGACGCTGCGCGTCTATATCGAACGTTACGAGGCCGATCCGGCCAAGCAGTTCGGTGAAACGCAGCAGGCGCTCGCCGACCTCATTGCGCTCTCGCGCGAGATCGCGGAGATCGAGCGCTTCACAAAGCGCCGCGCGCCGAGCGTGATCACCTGACGCCCTCCGCTCGCCTTCTCTGGCCGCTCGACCTATAAGGACGGCCAAAGGGGGCGCGAATGAACGAAGCGGCAGCTGTCACGCAGTGGGTCGAGCACGAATCGCGCGCGCAGATTCTCGCCGAGCTGCACGCCCGGCCGTTTCTGCCGCTCGAGGTGCCCCGCCGCATCTATCACTTCGCTTTCGCCACCAATCACGAGGAGGCGGCGGCCGACCGTGCGGCTCTCGCGCATGTTGCGGCCGCGGGCAGCGTCGACGCGCCGGCGCCGGACGCGAAGTTCCACTATTTCCGCTTCCGCGACTGGCGCCTGCGCTGGGAGCAGCACACGGAATTCACGACTTACACCTGGTCGACAGGCGTGGACGCCGCAACGCCCTTCAGCCACCCGGATCCGGTGGCGACGGGCGAGATTTCCTTCCGCCCGCCGGGGCGGCTCATCGTCGCGGCGCATCTTTGCGTCGTGGACAGGGAGATTTCCCTCGAAGAGCTTGCGGCGCTCTTCAGTTCGCAAAGCCTGTGCGTGATCGGCCTCGGCAAGGAGGCGGCGCACGCCTTTGCCGATTTCGCGGTGGACGCCAAGGGCTTCACCCGCATGGCGATCCGCCTGCTGCATGCGCCGCCCTTGGAGGCCGGCCGCCTCGCGCAGCGGCTCCTGGAAGTCGAGACCTATCGCAGCATGGCGCTTCTGGGCCTGCCGCTCGCCCGCGCCATATCGCCCGACCTCGCCCGAATGGAGGAGGAGCTTTCCGAAATCACCCATGCGCTGCGCGCCACGCAGGATTCGCGAAGTAATCACGACCTCTTGAAACGCCTCTCCGACCTTCTCGCGGCCAATGAGGCGCTCCTCACGCGGTCCGCCTTTCGTTTCGGCGCGAGCCGCGCCTACCACGCGCTGGTGAAGAACCGGCTGGATCTGTTGCAGGAGACGAAGGAGGGGCAATATCCCACCATCTCCAATTTTCTCAACGCCCGCCTCGATCCGGCGGTTGAAACCTGCAACGCCGTGGAGGCGCGGCAGTCGCGCTTTTCGACCGACGTCGCGCGCACGACCAATCTCATGCGCACCGGGATCACGCTCGACATGGAGCGCCAGAACGGCGCGCTGCTCGACGACATGGTTCGCCGCACGCGCCTGCAGATGCGCCTGAACCGCATGGTTCAAGGCATTTCCGTCGCGGGCCTGGCTTATTATCTCGTGGGTCTCTTCGCCTTCGTCGCCAAGGGGCTGAAAGAGGCCGGCGTCATACCGGCCGCGCTTTCTGCCGACATGGTCGAGGCCATCGCCGTGCCCTTCGCCATTCTCGCCTCATGGGCTTTCATGGCCCGCGTGCGGCGCCTGTCAAACCGGGCGGCGAAAGAAGAGCAGGTCGACTGACTATTCGACGTCGAGCGGCGCGACGCCCTTTGGCGCGCCATTTTCGCCCAAAGTGATCTTCTCGACCCGCGCCTCCGCCTCGGCCAAGAGCTTCTCGCAGCGATCCTGCAGGGCCTTGCCGCGCGCATAGAGCCGCACCGAGTCGTCGAGCGAGACGGAGCCTTTCTCCAATTCGCCGACGATGCGCTCCAGCTCCTGCATCGCCTTCTCGAAAGGCAGGGCGGTGAGGTCTTCGGCGGCGCCTGGGTTTTCTTGGGTCATGGCGGTTTTCTAACCCAGCCGGGCTCCCTTGGCTATTGTAGAGAGCGCGCGCCGCGTCAGTGGTCGGCCGGCTCTGCATGACCGACGATGCGCAGGATTTCCGGGAACGCCTCCCTCACGCGGCGTTCGAGTTCGTCGACGGCGGCATGGACGACCTCGACCGGAACCGCAGCGTCCACGGCGCAGTGAAAATTCACCACGAGGCCGCCGGAGGTCTCCCGCACCCGCACGTCGTGGATGTCGGCGATATAGCCGACGTCGCCGCCGTAGCGGTCGAGCGCCTCGGCGATCTCCTCCGCAAGGAGGCCGCGCAGGTCGCGCCCGATGAGCACATGGGCGGTCAGCGGTTCGATGTGGGTCTCGATCTCGACGTCGGACCCGAATTCGTCGCGGATGGCGCTTTCGAAATCCGTCGCGATGGCGTGGGCGCGGCCGATCGGCATCGCGCCCTCCACTTCGATGTCGAGCCCGATGGAGAGCCGGTCGCCGATCTGCTGGACGATCACATGATGGGCCATGAGATGGCGGCGCGCGGCGACGAGCATGATGCGCTCGACGACCGTCTCGTCGTCGACGGCCAGCGCGTCAGCTGTGACGGTGATGCGCGCATGCGGCGCGACCGCGCGGATTGCGTCGCAGACGCCCGCCTTGATCCGCGCCGCCTGCTCCACGCGCAATGTGCGGGCGACGCCGATCGTCGCCTCGCCGATCACCTCGGGGCCGGCGCTGCGCAGGCGCAGCGTTTCGAGCCTCATCACGCCCGGCGCGTCGAGGATCGCGCGCTCGATCTGCGGGCTGAGCTCGCGCGGGGCGGCGTCGAGCAGCGTGTCGATGGTGCGCCGGCCGAGGCGATAGCCGGCGATGGCGATAAAGCCCGCGACGCCGAAAGAGGCGAGCGCGTCGCCCTGGGGAAACCCGTATTGAGCCGCGGCCACGCCGATCAGCGCGAGGACCGAGGAGACGAGATCGCTGGCGAAATGAATGGCGTCGGCGGCGAGCGCGTCGCTGCGCTCTTCTTTGGCGATGGCGCTGAGCTGCCGGGAACGGACGAAATCGACGACGATCGAGACGACGAGCACGCCATAGGCCGGCCAGCCGGCCAAAATCTCGACATTGGCCTCGCCCAGCCGGCGGATCGCTTCGCCCACGACGATGAGCGCCAGGCCGAAGAGCAGGCCGGTCTCGACAAGCGCGGCAAGCGCCTCATATTTTCCGTGACCGTAGTGATGCTCGGCGTCGGCGGGCTTCTCCGCTTCCCGCACGGCGTAATAGGTCAGCGCGGTCGCGCCCGTGTCGACAAACGCATGGCCAGCTTCGGATAGAAGCGCGAGCGAGCCCGACCAGAGCCCCGCCGCGAGCTTGGCTGCGGCGAGAACGGCGCTGGCGGCGATCGAGGCCCGGGCGGCGGCGAGCTTGCGGCTGGCCCCGGCGGCGTGGAACGCTCTGGCTTCGGTCATGCTGGCCCTCTATAGGCGCAAGGGTTCACAGCCGCTGCCTAGCAAGACCGCCGCGAGACGGCAAACCGGCCGACCGTCGACAAAGGCCGCTCGATGAGGAGTTTTAGGATGAAGTTTCTGCATTCGATGATCCGCGTGGGCGATCTCGACCGCTCCCTGCATTTTTTTTGCGACATTCTCGGCCTTCGGGAAGTGCGCCGCACCGAGAATGAAAAGGGCCGATATACGCTCGTTTATCTTGCGGCGCCCGCCGATTTCGAAGAGGCCAAGCGCAGCGGCGCGCCGACCGTCGAATTGACCTTCAATTGGGACGAACATGAATATGGCGGCGGCCGCAATTTCGGCCACCTGGCCTTCGCCGTCGACGACATTTACGAGGTCTGCGAACGGCTTCAAAAAGCGGGCGTGACCATTTCCCGGCCGCCGCGCGACGGCCATATGGCGTTTGTGCGCACGCCCGACGCGATTTCGATCGAATTGCTGCAAAAGGGCCAGCCGCTTCCCCCCAAGGAGCCCTGGGCCTCCGCGGCGAATGTCGGCGTCTGGTGACGCACAGACGGCGCTGCGTCGCACAAGCTTGATGGGCTGCTTGCCTCTTCGCATGCGCAGCGACAATTTTTCCGCGCGCGTATGAAACTTCGACGCGAGTGGCGCGTTGAGCAATCAGAGGCGCTGCAAGGGCCGCGGCGTCTCGTCGCCATACAACTTGTCGCTGCTCGTCGTCACCCGGTCACAGTCGGAGCGTAAGAGCAGAACCGCATTGCGGGCCGTGAGCTCAAAGAGCCTCATGGCTCAGTCGATGCGCCCGGGCTGGATGTCCAGGCCGGGGTTGGATGGGCGGTTCATCGGCGGTTAAGCCGGCGCCGTCCAGCTTTTCATCGAAGCGCGCAACGACGCGCCAAAGAAGAGGGTTAAAGAGGCTGAAACAACAAGCGGAGGACAACATGCTGGTTGCGGATCTCATTCATTCCTGCTCCAACGAAATGGTCGCCCAGGCTGCACTTTCGTGCATTGGCGGCCGCTTCGCAGAGCGCGTGCGCACCGCCGCGCAAGAGAAGGGCATGAGTGTCGGGAGATTCGTCGCCGCGGTTGTACGTAATTTCGCGCGTCGGGCGGATGAAGGAGTCCGCGACGCGCTGCGTGAGAGGATTAATGGCGTCGACCAGCCTTTGCTGATGGGCCTGCGCGCGGTGCTCGAACCCGCGCTCGAGGACGGCGCGCTGTTTGTCGACGACGATCTCATTCTCACCCGGCCCGTGCCGGTCGGATTGAACTGCGCGGCCGTGCATCAATATCAGTAGCAGCCCTTCGGCTTTACGCACCGAAAGCGACATCGCCCCAGGCGGTGTCGCTTTCTTGCTTTTGGAGCCTATATCTGCCGGTAGCGGGGCGTTTCGCATCGGTGGAAGATGGGCCATTTTCTCGATCAGGCGCAAATCGCCTCCATCCTTTCGACTTACGGCTACTGGGCGATTTTCATCATCGTGGCGCTGGAAAGCGCCGGCCTGCCCTTGCCCGGCGAAACCATGCTCGTCGGCGCCTCGATCTACGCGCGGCTCACGGGCGCGCTTTCAATTGAAACGATCGTGCTCGCCGCAGCCGGCGGGGCGATTGTCGGCGACAATATCGGCTATTGGATCGGCCGGGAGTTCGGCTATCGCTTCCTCGAAAAGCATGGCTGGCGCGTGGGGATCGGCGCGAACAAGCTGCGGCTCGGACAATATCTCTTCTATAAATGGGGCGGAGCCATCGTCTTCTTCGGGCGCTTCGTCGCGCTTTTGCGAATTCTCGCGGCCCTGCTCGCCGGCGCCAATCATCTTCCCGCCGGACGCTTCTTCTTTTTCAACGCCGCGGGCGGCGTCGTCTGGGCGATGGTCTTCGGCTTCGGCGCCTATTACCTGACGGCCGGCTTCGAGAAAGTGCACGGGTCGCTGGCGACGTTGGGCGTCGTTGCGGCCGTCGGGGGCGCGTTCGCGCTATGGCGCTTCTACAAGCTCAACGAGGCGCGGTTGATGCGCGAGGCGGAGAATGTGATGACCCAGCGCCGGAGCGGTTCTAGCTGAACCGCGGACCGAGCCGCGCGGCGGCAAGCGCGCGCGACAGGTTTTCGGCAAGTTCCGCCTTTTGGTCGGGCCCGAGAAAACTGCCCACCTCGACCGCTTCGCCGCGAAAGACCAGCACGAGGCTTTGCATGCCGAATTCCTCGTGCACTTTCTGTTCGAGCCGCACCCAGGAAGGGTTGAATCGCCACTCGCGGCGCCGCCCGCCGGCGCCGACCTTCGCGAAGACGAGTTCGAGCGGCGTGACGTCGAGCGTCTCATAGGCGCGGGCGTCGCGGAAATTCACGCGGAAGGCGATGAACAGCGCGAGCGCGTCGAGGCCCATGAAGCCCGCGACCGGCCACGCCCCCATGACCAGAAAGGGCACGGCGAAGGCGCCTTGCGCGACGCAAAAGACCGCGATCAGCAGGTAGAAGCCGCGGGGCGTCAATGAGCGGTGCGGCGTCAGGCGCGTTTGAAAGATCGGTTCGTCAAAAGGGTCCAGCATGGATGA
Organism: Methylocystis echinoides; assembly: GCF_040687965.1. Classification (NCBI taxonomy): domain Bacteria; kingdom Pseudomonadati; phylum Pseudomonadota; class Alphaproteobacteria; order Hyphomicrobiales; family Methylocystaceae; genus Methylocystis; species Methylocystis echinoides. The sequence continues at coordinate 2,572,124 of NZ_CP156084.1, read as the reverse complement.
ACGGCGTCTTTCGCCCCTCCAGACGTAAAGATATAACGCGGCGATGACAGGAAGGAACAGCGCAGGCTCAAAGAGCCCGGCAAGGGGGCGCAAGCGTGCTTTGCCGGCCGCGGAGGCGGCGCGAATCGCGGCGATCTTCGCCCGTCTCGCGGAGGCCAATCCGGAGCCCAAGGGCGAACTTCGCTACACGAACCCGTTCACGCTGCTCGTCGCCGTCGTGCTTTCCGCACAGGCGACGGACGCCGGGGTGAACAAGGCGACGCCGGCGCTCTTCGCCCTGGCCGACACGCCCGAGAAGATGGTCGCGCTCGGCGAGGAGCGGGTGCGCGAGGCGATCAAGACCATCGGCCTTTTCCGAAACAAGGCGAAGAATGTCGTGGCGCTCTCGCACATGCTGATCGAACGGCACGGCGGAAAGGTGCCGCAGACGCGGGACGAGCTCACCGCCCTGCCCGGCGTCGGCCGCAAGACGGCGAATGTCGTGCTCAACATCGCCTTCCATCAGCCGACCATCGCCGTCGACACGCACATCTTCCGCGTGTCCAACCGCCTGCCGATCGCCAAGGGCGCGACGCCGGAGGCGGTCGAAGCCGGCCTCGAGGCGGTTGTGCCGGAGAAATATTTATTGCACGCGCACCACTGGCTTATTTTGCACGGCCGCTACGTGTGCAAGGCGAGAAAGCCCGAATGCGCGCGGTGTCTTCTGTTCGATCTGTGCAAGTTCAAGCAGAAGACGGCGTAGCGCCATTTCGCCTCAGCGCAGGTCGGATGAGGGCTCCAGCAACCGCATCGCCGCCGCGCGGGCCTCGTCGGTGATCGCCGCGCCCGACAGCATCCGGGCGATCTCCTCGCGCCGCTCGCCCTCGGCGAGAACGGCGACGCGCGTCGCGACGCGCTTCTCCTTGCCTTTGGTCGCCGCCCCCTTGCTGATGCGCAAGTGCCGGCTGGCGCGCGCGGCGACTTGCGGCGCATGCGTCACCGCCAGCACTTGCGCGCGGCCGGCGAGCCGCGCGAGGCGCTGGCCGATGGCGTCCGCGACCGCGCCGCCGACGCCCGTGTCGATTTCGTCGAAGACAAGGGTGGGCGCCGAGCCGCGGTCCGCGAGAACGACCTTCAGGGCCAGCATGAAGCGCGCGAGTTCGCCGCCCGAGGCGACCTTGGTCAGCGGCCCCGGGCGTGAGCCCGGATTGGTCTGCACCCAGAATTCGACGCGGTCGATCCCCTCCGGCCCCGCGCTTTCGGGATCGCTCGTCACCTGCGTGGCAAAATGCGCTCCTTCGAGCTTCAAGGGCTTGAGTTCGCCGTCGACCAAGGCGTCGAGCTTCTTGGCCGCCTTGTGGCGCGCGGCGGAAAGCGCGCGCGCGGCGTCGTCATAAGCGGCCTTGGCCGCATCGAGGGCCTTGCCGAGCTGAACGCGCCGCGCCTCCGAAGCGTCGAGCGCGGCGATGTCGTCAGCGAATTTCTGAGCGAGCCTTGGCAACTCCGGCACGCCCACCTGATATTTGCGCGCGGCGCCGCGCAGCGCGAACAGCCGCTCCTCGACGCGCTCCAGCTCCGCCGGGTCGAAGCGCGTTTCGGCAAGCGCCTGCTCCAGCGCCTGCTCGGCGAGGCCGAGCGCGTCGACCGCCTGTGACAGGGCGCGCGCCGGCGGCTCCAGAAGATTGGACGCCTGCGTCACGCGCCGCTCCAGCCGCCGCGCGGCATGAGCGATCTCGGCGGCGGGCGCGCGCTCGTCGGCGAAAGCCGCCAGCGCGTCGCGGATGTCGGTCGCAACCTTCTCGGCGCGTTGCATGAACAAGCGGCGCTCCGCCAACGCCTCCTCCTCGCCCGCCTCGGGCGCGAGTTTGGTCAGCTCGTCGTGGGCGTGGCGCAGATAATCGGCGTCGGCGCGCGCCTTGGCGATGCGCGCCTCCTCCTCGGCGAGGGCGCGGCGCGCCGCCTGCCAGGCGGCATATTTGGCGCGCACGTCGTTCGCTTGCGCGGCGAGGCCGCCATGCGCGTCGACGAGCGCGCGATGGGCGCTCGGATCGACCAGGGCGCGGTCGTCGTGCTGGCAATGGATCTCGACGAGTTCGCGGCCAATGGCGCGCAGCGCCTGCGCCGTCGCCGGTTGATCGTTGACGAAGGCGCGGGTGCGCCCGTCGGCCGCCTGCACCCGGCGCAGCACCATCTCGTCGTCGCTGGCGAGTCCGAATTCGCGCGCGGCGAGATGCGCCGGATGATCGGCCGGCAGGTCGAAGACCGCCGTCACCTGCCCCTGTTCGCAGCCGGCGCGCACGAGCGAGGCGTCGCCGCGCCCGCCGAGCGCCAGGACGAAAGCGTCGAGCAGGATCGACTTGCCCGCGCCCGTCTCGCCGGTGAGCGTCGTCAGCCCCGGCCCGAAGTCGAGATCGAGCGCGTCGATCAGCACGATGTCGCGGATGGACAGACGGACCAGCATGACGCTTAACTCTAGTCGCTTGGCGCGCGCGGGGGGCGGCGCGGCGCTCATAATTCTGTGGACGGAAAGACGATTCGCCGTTTTCCAGGAGGTTGGCATGGCCGATGACGAAATCAACGGAATTCGCGCCTTGCTCTCCAGCAAGCCCCGGCCTGTCGGCTGGGCGGAGCGGCGCGCGCGGATCGAGGAAGTCGGCGCCCACTGGGCGGTCGCGCCGGATATTTCGTTGACGCCCGTCAGCATCGGCGGGCTTGCGGCCGAGTGGTCGCGCGCGCCGGGCGCCGACCCGTCCCGCGTTCTGCTGTTCTTTCACGGCGGCGGCTATTGCTCGGGCTCGATCGTGAGCCACCGGCGCATGGTCACCGAGGCGGGCCGCGCCGCCGGCGTGCGGACGCTCGCGGTCGCCTATCGGCTGGCGCCGGAGCACCCCTTCCCCGCCGCCTATGACGACGCCTTCGCAGCCTGGCGCTTCCTGCAGGCGCAGGGGATTCCGGCGACGAAAATCGTGGTCGGCGGCGACAGCGCGGGCGGCGGGCTTTCTCTGGCGCTCTCGATGCGGCTGTGCGATCTGGGCGAAGCGACGCCCGCCTGCCTGTGGCTTTCGTCGCCCTGGACGGATTTGACCATGTCGGGCGAGACGCTCGCGACCAAAGACGCCGTCGATCCGTTGATCCACAAGCCCTATCTCGAGGAGCTTGCGAGCGCCTACGTTCCCGCGGGCGTGGATCGGAGAGACCCGCGGCTCTCGCCGCTCAACGCAGACCTCAAGGGTCTGCCGCCCGTGCTCATCCAGGTGGGATCGGACGAGACCCTTCTCTCCGACTCAACGCGTTTCGCGGCGGCGGCGGGCGCAGCCGATGTGGCGGCGACGCTCGAAATCTGGCCGCATATGATCCACGCGTGGCCGCTCTGGAACGCGGGGCTTGCCGACGGCCGGCGCGCGCTGGCGCAGGCCGGCCGCTTCATGCGGACGCATATGGCTTAGATGGCGTGCAGCGTCTTGCCGATCTTGGAGAGCCAGCTGTCGGTATATTCGTGGGGGGCCAGCCCGTCGGTCTTCAACAGCGCGACGGCGTCCTTGTACCACTGCGAATCCGGGTAATTGTGCCCCAGAATGGCGGCGGCCGTCTGCGCCTCATTGGTGACGCCCATGGCGAGATAGGCTTCGGTAAGGCGATAAAGCGCCTCTTCCGTGTGGCGGGTCGTCTGATATTTGCCGAGCACGTCGTGGAATCGGTTGATGGCGGCGGGGTAATTCTTGCGGTTCAAATAGAACCGCCCGACCTGCATTTCCTTGGCGGCGAGCTGGTCGCGGGCGACGCCCATCTTGTAACGCGCGTCGGCGACATATTCCGACTTTGGATATTTCGTAATGAGCTCGTTGAAAATCTGCAGCGCCTTCTCCGCCGAAGACTGATCGCGCATCACGTCCGGCACCTGATTATAATAGGACATGCCGGCGATGTAATAGACGTAGGGCGTGTCCGCCGAGTTCGGATAAAGGCCGATGTAGCGCTGCGCCGACTGCACCGCATCGTCGTAAGCGGGCTTTTCGAACTGCGCGTGGAGAGTCATGAGCAGGCCCTTGCGCGCCCATTCCGACGAGGGATAGCTCTTTTCGAGCTCCGAAAACTTCTTCGCCGCGGCCTCGTAATCCTTCGACTTCAGCTTGGCCAGGCCCTGATTGTAGAGGGTGTCCGCCGGGATGTCGGGCGTGACCTCCATCTTGTATTTTTCGCCGCCGCCGAAGAGGCCGAAGCCGCTGGTGAGCGAGTCCATGATGTCGGCGCGGGCAGGCGCGGCGGAGAACGCGAGCGCGGCGGCCGCGGCGAGCCAAGCGGACGAACGGACGGAAACAAAAAACGACATATCGAGAGCCCCTTGCGGCCGGGAGCAGCTTAACGCTGCCGGGCGCGTTCTAGCCTAATCCGCCAAGCCCCGCCACTCGCGGCGCCGGGACGGCCCGCGTCGTCGCGGCGCTGGCGGCGCGCGGCGACGGACAATGATGGTTAAGGGAAGGCTTTTCTTCTGGCGAGATTATGGCGAGGGCCGAAGCATGGGGGGCTCGCCCGTCGCCGTCGCCGCCTCCCGCACGAGCGCCCCTGCCTGCATCGCCGCCTCGAGCAGCGCCAGATTGAGCCCGTGCCCACCCCTGAAGGAGCGGAAAGCGCCGACGATCGGCGCGCCGGCAAGGGCAAGGTCCCCCACCACGTCGAGCATCTTATGGCGCAGGCATTCGTCGGCGTAGCGCAGGCCTTGGGGGTTCAGGACGATCTCGCCGTCGAGCACCACGGTATTTTCCAAAGTGGCGCCGAGGGCGAGCCCCGCGCGCCAGAGACGCTCCGCGTCGCGCAGGAAGCCGAAGCTGCGGGCGCGCGCCAATTCCACACGAAATGTCTCGGGCGTCAGCGCCAACCTGCGGCGTTGCCGGCCGATCGGTCTCTCGAAGGCGATTTCGACATCGAGAGTGAGGCCGTGCGCGGCCGGAGCCAGCTCCGCCCAGCCGGCGCCCTGCGAGACCCTTACGGGCTCGACGACGCGCAGCGAGGTCCGCGGGGCGGCAAGCGCGACGACGCCCGCCTCGTCGATCGACTCGGCGAAGGCCTGCGCCGATCCGTCCATCGCGGGGATTTCCTCGCCCTCGACGAGGACGAAGGCGTTGTCGACGCCAAGACCCGCAAGCGCGGCCAGAAGATGTTCGACGGTCGAGACGCTCGCCTGGCCGGACGACAGGCGCATGCGCATTTGGGTCGCGTCGACCCCGCGCCAGTCGGCGTGCAGCTCGACGCCGTCGACGCCAAACACGATCCCGGAACCGGCGGCCGCGGGGAGAAGCGTCACACGCGACGGGCGATCGCTATGAACGCCCCGGCCAGCAAGCGTCGCCGGGCGAGCGAGCGTGGTCTGCGCCGCATATGCGGGGCGGCATGGAACCGCTGAGGGTCGAGACATCGGGCGAATGAGAGAAATCCTCCCGCGTGAGGCCGGGCCGACGGTCCGCTTGTCTACGGTCGAGATTAGCCCAATCCGACCGCCGGGCTCCAGTAACGCTTTTTTACAGTTTGTGACAACCGGCCCAACGGGGCCAAAAACAAAGGCCCGCGCAAAGGCGGGCCTTCGACGAGGGGCCGGAGCCCGGCGCGTTAGTGGCTCGACTGCCGGCGCAGGAAGGCCGGGATTTCGAGATGGTCGTCCTCCACCGGACGCTGCGCCGGCGCGCGGCGGCCGTGCGGATCGAGCGCGGCGTGCGACGGCTGAGGCGCGGCGGCGGGGCGCTTGCCATATTCCGAAACGGTCGAGGGCTGCGGCGCCGGGGCGCGCGGCGCTTGCGGCTGCGGCTGCGGCGCGGCGCCGGGCTGCATCGAATCCTCCTGGCGGCTCGCGCCGAACGAGGCCAGACGCTCGAAGATCGACTTGCGACGCGGATCATGGCTCGCTTCGCCGCGGTGCTGGCGCATCTGATCCTGGACCGGCTGCGGGAAATCCTCGATCGACGGCATGCGCGGCGTGCGCGGCATTTCCGGCGGCGGCGGCACATAGCCGGTCGCCGACTCGGCCATCATGCGCGGCGCGGGCTCCGGCATGCGCGGCTCGCTATAGGTCGAGCGCGCGCCCACCGGCTCCAGATAGACGCCATTCGTCGTCATCTGAGCGGGAGCGGCCGCGGGCTGCTCGGCGTAATAGGAGGTCGGCGCCGGCTCGCGGAGTTCCGCCTGATAGGCCGGAGCGGACGCGCGTTCGGGCATGGCGTAGACCTGCGCCGAGGTTTCGACGACAGGGATCGCCGACGGCTGCGGCCGCGCCTGCTGCTGCAACTGGGCGCGCATGCGCTCCGCCGCCTCCGCCATGCGCGCCGCGCTGGTCGGATCGTCGGCGGTGATCGCCGCGAGGTCGATGCCGGTCGCCACGACCGAGACGCGCACGACGCCCTCGAGCGCGGAATCGAAGGTCGCGCCCAGGATGATGTTGGCGTCCTCGTCCACTTCCTGACGGATGCGGCTCGCCGCCTCGTCGACTTCATAGAGCGTGAGGTCGTGGCCGCCGGTGATGGAGATCAGCAGGCCGCGCGCGCCCTTCATCGACACTTCGTCGAGAAGCGGATTGGCGATCGCCGCCTCGGCCGCGAGATTGGCGCGGCGCTCGCCCGTCGCTTCGCCCGTGCCCATCATCGCCTTGCCCATGCCGCGCATGATTGAGCGCACGTCGGCGAAGTCGAGATTGATGAGCCCCTCCTTCACCATGAGGTCGGTGACGGAGGCGACGCCCGAATAGAGCACCTGGTCGGCCATGGCGAAGGCGTCCGCAAAGGTCGTCTTCTCAGTGGCGATGCGGAACAGATTCTGGTTCGGGATGACGATCAGCGTGTCGACGCATTTCTGCAGTTCGGTGATGCCCGCCTCTGCGATGCGCAGGCGGCGCTGCCCTTCGAAGTGGAACGGCTTGGTCACGACGCCGACCGTGAGGATGCCCATCTCGCGCGCGATCTGGGCGATGACGGGCGCGGCGCCCGTGCCGGTGCCGCCGCCCATGCCGGCGGTGACGAAGCACATATGCGCGCCCTGAAGCTGCTCGCGGAGCTCCTCGCGCGCCTCCTCGGCGGCGGCGCGGCCGACCTCCGGCTGGGCCCCGGCGCCGAGACCTTCGGTCACCTGCAGGCCCATCTGAATGACGCGCTCGGCCGGCGACGAGGCCAGCGCCTGCGCGTCGGTGTTCGCGACGAGGAAATCCACGCCGGAGAGGCCCGACGAGATCATGTTGTTGACGGCGTTGCAACCGCCGCCGCCGACGCCGCACACCATGATGCGGGGCTTCAATTCCCTCAATTCGGGCGCTTTGAGATTAATCGTCATTTGCCAGGCCTCTCGGAATGTACACTGCTCGTCGGCGTCGGTTGTTCCCATCCTTGGACGCCCCGTCGCCGAACGCTTCGTCCTCGGTTATTTGCGCGCGAGGCCCGGCGTTTCAGGCCGGATCGCCTCAGTTGAAAGAATCACTGGAGCGCGATTCTAGAAGCTTTCCTTTAACCATCTACCCACTCGCCTCATGTAGCCGTCCGTTCCCGTCGCCGTCCGCTCGCCACGGTGGGGCTCGAAATATTCGCGCGCCGCGACTTGCGGATAGACGAGCAATCCCGCCGCCGCCGCAAAGGCCGGCGAGCGCGCGGGATCGGGAAGACCTTCGACGCCGATCGGGCGTCCGACGCGGACCTGGCCGCCGAGAATGCGGCGTGCGGATTCCGCCGCGCCGGTGAGCTGGCTGGCGCCGCCGGTTAAAACGATGCGGCGGCTCGGACTGGATTGAAAGCCGGCCCGCGCCAGGCGATCGCGCAGGAATTCAAAAGTCTCTTCAACGCGCGGGCGGATGATTCGCACGAGGTGGGATTTTGGCGCATGCGCCTTGTGGTGGCCGTGCTCGCCGACGTGCACGAAGGAAACCGTTTCGCGCTCGTCCGACGTCGAGGAGATGGCGGAGCCATGGAACGTCTTGAGGCGCTCCGCGTCGGCGAGCCGCGCGTCGAGGCCGCGGGCGATGTCCATGGTGACGTGATTGCCGCCGAGAGTCACGGCGTCGAGATGCGTCATCTCGCCATGGGAGAAGACGGCGAGCGAGGTCGTGCCGGCGCCCATGTCGACGACGATGACGCCCATCTCCGCTTCATCGGGCTCGAGCGCCGAAAGGCCGGCGACATAAGGCGCCGCAGCCACGCCCGCGACGCCGAGATGGCCGCGCTCCACCGCGAGGAGAAGATTGCGCGCCGCCGCCTGATCGCAGGTCGCGACATGCAGATCGACGCCGAGCTCCTCGCCGATCATATCCTTCGGCTCGCGAATGCCGCCGACGCCGTCGAGCGAAAAGCCGGTCGGCAGCGAATGCACGGCGATCCGGCCCCGATGCAGATGATGCGCGGCGGACGCCTCGAGCACGCGATGAATGTCGGCCGCCGCCACTTCGCGGCCGCCAATGGCGCGCTTGGCGGTGAAATGTTCGGACGCCAGCCGCCCGCCGGAGGCGGTGATGATGACCTGGTCAATTTGAACGCCAGCCATGCGCTCGGCGGCGTCGACCGTCTGGCGAATGGCGCGCTCCGCCTCGTCCATGTCGACGACGAGGCCGTTCTTGACCCCGAGCGAGCGCTGATGGCCGATCCCCAACACGCGGATGCGATGCGTGCGCCAGTCGCCGGACGCCGCCTGGCTCGCCGGCGTGACGCGGGCGATCAGGCAGGCGATCTTCGACGTGCCGACGTCGAGCGCCGCGAGGGTCGCGGAGCGGCGCGGCCCGAGAGGCTTCAGACGTGGCGGAACGAGCTGAGGCTTCATAACGCTAACCACCCGTTTTCTTTGTCTTGTGCGGCAGCGCCGCCTCACGCGCGGCGGCGGCCTCCTCCGTGAGGCGCACCGCGACGCGGTCCGGCGCGCGCAGGTCGATCGACATGATGTCCTTGTCGAGAATGCGGGACTCGCGCTGGAGGCGCAGCAGCGTCGCGACGGCGCGCGCGGGGTTTTCCTCGGGCAGCTTGACCAGCATGCCGCTGGTCATGTCGAGATCCCAGCGCCGGCCCGAGACGAGCACGCCGGCCTTTACGCGCTGCGCCAGATCGCCGAGGCCGGCCAGCAGTTGGAGATACTCGGGCAGCCGCTTCTGCGCGCCCTCGCCAACGACAAAAGGCAGGCCGAGATATCTTTCGTCGCGCAATTCGTCGATGGCGACGCCATCGTCGGCGACAACCGTGACGCGACCGTCCTGTTGCCACAGGGCATGTGGACGGCGCTCCTCGATCGCGATCACGAGACGGTTCGGATAGAGCTTCATCACCCGGGCGGATTTCACCAGCGGGACGGCCATCAGCCGCTCGCGCACGCCGGCGGCGTCGAGGAAGGGCAGCGAGTTGCGCGCGTCGACGCCCGCGGCCCGCAAGAGCTCCTTTTCCGTCATGCGCGACTGACCGGTAATGGTCACAGCGGCGATGTCGAATCCGACCGTGCGCGCGACGATGTCCCAGGGCTGGCCTTCGCGCGAGACGAATGCGTCATAGCCGCCGTTTTCGACCAAGCCGCCGAAGCCGACGCCGCCGAAGAGCAGGAGGAGACCCAAGAGGCCGACTCCGGGCCGTCCAAGAAACGCAAAACGGGTAAAGAGCGGGTGATCGATGCGGCGGCGCGGGATGGCGCGGGGGGCGGCGTGGGCGGCCGGCGCCGCGGCGGGAATGGGCCCGCCGGCGCCCGCGGGCTGGGGCTCGGCCGCAGGAAAATGAACGAGCGGAAGGGCAGTCGTCTCCCCTAACGATCGCAGGATGCGTCTTCCACCATCCATTTGACTAGCTCGCCGAACGAAAAACCTGCAAAAGCCGCCATTTCTGGCACGAGCGAGGTCTCCGTCATTCCCGGCTGCGTGTTCACCTCCAGAACGACGAGCGCGCCCGTCCCGCCAGGACGATCGTCGTATCGGAAGTCCGCGCGACTGACGCCGCGACAGCCGAGAGCTCTGTGAGCCTCGATCGCTAAATGTTGGACCTCTTGGTAAATTTTCTCTTTAAGATTTGCCGGAAGAAGGTGTTTGGAGCCGCCTTTCGCGTATTTCGCGTGGTAGTCGTACCAGCCCCCGTCCGCGGCGAGGATTTCGATAACGTCGAGCGCACGTTCGCCCATCACGGCGCAGGTGAGCTCGCGCCCGTCCACGAACTCTTCCGCGAGCATCAGATCGCCATGCGCCCAGTCCGCACAGGTCAGCTCCAGCGGCGGGCGCTCCTGGTCCGCCTTGACGATGAAAACGCCGAAGGAGGAGCCTTCCGAGACCGGCTTCAAGACATAGGGCGGGGGCAAGACATGCGCTTGCGCCGCCTCCAGCCGATGCACGACGCGGCCCTTGGGGACCGGCACGCCCGCCGCCGCCATCAAGACCTTGGCGACCTCCTTGTTCATCGCCGCCGAGGAAGCGAGCACGCCGGAATGCGTGTAGGGGATGCGCAGCAATTCCAGCACGCCTTGAACGCAGCCGTCTTCGCCGAACTTCCCGTGCAAGGCGTTGAAGGCGACGTCCGGCTTGAGCGAAGCGAGCAGGCTCGCGACGTCGTGGCTCACATCGACCGGCGTCACCCGATAGCCCTGCTCTTCCAACGCCCTCGCGCAGGCCGTTCCCGAGCGCAGCGAGATCTCGCGTTCGGCGGACAGCCCGCCCATCAGCACGGCGACGTGTTTGGTCATATCGGTCTCACTGAACTCGAAGGTGGATACGAGGGGGCGCCCAAAGGACTGCCGGGCGAACCGGCTACGCTTTCTCAACAGGCGGGCGGCGGCGCAGGCGCCGGCGCGAATCGTTTAGAGGCTACGTTGCGTCGCCCGGTGGCGCAACGCCGTCAGGGCGACCTGCGGGTCCAGATCTCGATCGCCTCCGCCTGGCCGGTCTTTTCGTAGCCGTCGAGAGCAATGGCCGTTTCGGGCTGTTTGAGCGCCCACTCGCGCGTCTCCCTGTCCTCGACGATGATGGCGTCGGGGCGACCGGCGCGCACGTCCTCGGCGAAGCCGGCGAGGTCTCGCCGTCGATAGCTCTCGAGCCGGGCGCGCTGGGCTGGGTCCTTCGAGTCGCGAAGCAGATGGCTGGCGAAGCTTGCGGTCCACAGCGCATTGGGGCGGCCAACCCATATTCCGCCGAGTTGGCGCGTCACGGGATGGCCGAAGTCGAGCTGGCGCGCCAGCGCGATGAGTCGCGGCTGGGCGGGGGCGACGCGCGCGATCTCGGCCCGCAAACCGGGATGCTCCTCCTCGTCACTCAGCAGTCGAGCGGCGCCAAACATCGCCGGGGCGGCGAGGAACAGGGGCAGAAAGACAAATTTGAAGAGCCGGCCATCCCGCGCCGCGCGGGCGCGCGGATGCGTGTCGAGCGTGAAAAAACACCAGGCGAGCAGCGCCAGCGCAAGGCCGGGATAGGCGTGGTTCATCCAGCCTTTCCCCTGAAGGAGAAAGGCGGCGAGAAAACCAATCGACGCAAAGGCGCAGACCCGAGCCGCCGATGGAACGACAAAGCCCGGCGCCGCCGGCGGATGCGCGAAGCCTTGCGCCGAGGCGATGGCGAGCGCCGCGAGAACCGCGATATTTACGGGCGCGAGGGTCAACGCGAGACGCGGCCAGGTTTCGCGGGCGGGCTGGTAGACGTCCACGATCACCGGCAGCGCATAATCCCCGTAGGCGGGAAACAAGACGAGCGTAACGGCGCCATAGAGGAGGAAAATCCCGGCGGCGGCCGCATTCTCGAGCGAGAGCAACAGGCGCGGCGAGCGCTCCCTTATGGCGACCGCCAGCGCCGGGAGCAGAATGGCGAGCGCGAAAAACGGCTTGAAGCAGACGGCGAGGCCGCCGCCGAGCCCCGCGACGATGCGCAGCGACCTAGGGACGCGCCCGCCTTCGGCGCGGGCTGCGAGCGTCGCCAGCAGCGGCGCAAGCGCCAATAGCGCCAGATGCTCGCGCTCGGCGAAGACGAGCGCCGGCGCAAGCAGCCACAGGAAAACGGCGGCGTTCAGCAACAGCCCCCAATCCTCGCGCGAGCGCGGCGCGCCGTAGCGCAGGATCGCGGCGCTCGCCGCGAGGGAGAGGAAGCCCGCGAAAAAGGCGAGCGCGGCGACGACGGTTTCGACGGCGAGACCCAGCGCCCGCGCCAACATCACGGCCGGGGCGAGCGCCAAGAAGGCCGCCGGCGGGTTGGGATCGGTCACGTCGACATAGGGCGTGGCCCCGTCGAGCGTCTTTTCCGCGAAGGTAATGAACCAGGAGACGTCGCTGTCGATGTGACCCGCCGCCTGCATCGCGATCGCAGCGGCGAGGAGCAAAATCGTCGTCCAGGGGCCGGCGAGAAAGGCGGCGAGGCGCGGCGACTCGCGGTCGACGAACAGGCTGCGCGACGTCAAGAAGCTCATTTAAGGAATTCCGATCCGCTTGATTTCCCAGTGCAGCTCGACGCCGCTCGTCTCCTTGACCCGCCGCCGGACCGTCTCGCCGAGCGTCTCGATGTCGGCGGCCGTCGCCTGGCCACGATTGATGAGAAAGTTGCAGTGCATCTCGCTCACCTGCGCGTCGCCGACGATGAGTCCGCGACAGCCGGCGGCGTCGATCAGCCGCCACGCCTTGTGGCCTTCAGGATTCTTGAAGGTCGAGCCGCCGGTCTTTTCCTTGATCGGCTGCGAGGCCTCGCGCGCCTGCGTGATGCGATCCATTTCGGCAAGGATGGTCTGCGGATCGCCGGGGCGTCCCTGGAAGAGCGCTTGCGTGAAGATGATCTCTTCGGGGGCCGAGCAGTGGCGATAAGAGTACCCCATCTCAGCGTTGCTGAAGACCCGGATATGGCCGTCGCGATCGACGCCGCGCGCCTCGATGAGCGCGTCCTTCGTTTCGCCGCCATGCGCGCCGGCGTTCATGCGCAGCGCGCCGCCGATGGCCCCGGGTATGCCGCGATAAAAGGCGAGCCCGTCGACGCCCGCATCCGCCGCCGCCCGCGCCGCCTTGACGTCGGGCACGGCCGCGCCGACGCGCAGGCGCGCGTCCTCAACGACAATATCCCCAAAGCCCTTTGCCGAAAGGCGGATCACGACGCCCGCGACGCCGCCGTCGCGCACGATGAGATTGGAGCCGAGGCCAATGACGACGACCGGAATGTCTCTCGGCAAACGCGCGAGAAAATAAGCTAGATCGGCCTCGTCCGCCGGCATGAAGAGAAGCTGCGCAGGTCCGCCGACGCGAAACCAGGTGTAAGGCGCGAGCGGCTCGTTTGCGGACAGCTTGCCCCGCAGGTCGGGCATGCGCGCGGCGATGTCGGGGGTGAGGTCAGCGAAGGTCATGGGGGCGTCTCATGCTGCTCCGCCCGCCGCGAGCTGCTCCGGCAACGCATAGGCCCACTGCGTAATATTGCCGGCCCCGAGGCAGACGACGTAGTCGCCCGGCGCCACGATCTCGCGCACCATGGCCGGCAACACCTCCGGCGAGGGCAGACCCATGGCGCGGCGATGGCCATGCGCGCGGATGGCGTTCACGAGCGCGTCGCGGTCGACGCCCGGGATCGGCTGCTCGCCCGCCGCATAAACGTCGGCGACGATGACGACGTCGGCGTCGTTGAAGGACGTCGCAAAGGTATCGAACAGCGATTGCAGGCGCGTGTAGCGGTGCGGTTGCATCACCGCCACCACCTTTCCCTTGGTCGAGGCGCGCGCGGCGCGCAGCACGGCGGCGATCTCGACGGGATGGTGGCCGTAGTCGTCGAAGATCTGCACGCCGTTCCATTCGCCCGTGCGCGTGAAGCGGCGCTTGACGCCGCCGAAGCCCTCGAGCGCCTTGCGGATCTGGTCCGGAGAGAGGCCGAGCTGATAGGCGACCGCCACGGCCGCCGTCGCGTTCAACGCATTGTGATGGCCGGGCATGGGCAGCAGGAGATTTTCAAGATAGGTCGCCTGCGCGGTCTTGCGATCGCGCAACAAGATATTGAAGCGCGAGACGCCGCCTTCCAAATTCACGTCGAGCAGCCGGACGTCGGCCTGCGGGTTTTCGCCGTAGGTGATCACGCGCCGATCTTCGATCTTGCCCACGAGCTCCTGCACCGTCGGATGATCGAGGCACATCACCGCAAAGCCGTAAAACGGAATATTCTCGATGAAGGCGCGAAACGCGTCCTTGATCGCGTCGAAGGTATGAAAGTGATCGAGATGCTCCGGGTCGATATTCGTCACGATCGCAATATCGGCCGGAAGCTTTAAGAAAGTGCCGTCGCTTTCGTCGGCCTCGACCACCATCCAATCGCCGGCGCCCAGTCGCGCATTGGTGCCATAGGCGTTGATGATGCCGCCATTGATGACGGTCGGGTCCAGCCCGCCGGCGTCGAGCAGCGTCGCGACGAGCGAGGTCGTCGTCGTCTTGCCATGCGTGCCGGCGATGGCGACGCATTGCTTGAGGCGCATCAGCTCAGCAAGCATTTCCGCCCGGCGCACGACGGGCAGACGCTTCTCGCGCGCCGCCGCAAGCTCGGGATTGTCGCGCTTGATGGCGGTCGAGACGACGACCACCGCCGCCTCGCCCAAATTCTTGGCGTCATGACCGACGAAGACAGCGGCGCCCTTTTCCGAAAGCCGCTTGACGTTGGCGTTCTCGGTCGCGTCGGAGCCCTGCACCTTGTAGCCGAGATTGAGCAGCACCTCGGCGATGCCGGACATGCCGATGCCGCCGATGCCGACGAAATGAATGGGGCCGAGATCGCGCGGCAGTTTCATGAGCAGCTCCGTTACGCGCGGCTTTGCGCCACGCTCAAAATAAGGTCGGCAAGTCTTTCGGCGGCGTCCGGAACGCCGACGCGCTTGGCCGCCTCGGCCCGCTGTGCGAGCGCCTCGGGCGATTCCATGAGCTCAGCCAGGCGCGCCGTCAGAAAGGCGGGCGAAAAGTCCGCCTGCCTGACCGTCTCCGCCGCGCCGGCCTGTTCGATAAAGGCGGCGTTTGCCGCCTGATCGCCGTCGAGCGAGTGCGGCAGCGGCACGAACAGCGCCGGGCGGCCAATGACCGCAAGCTCCGAGACCGTCGAGGCGCCGGAGCGCGAGATGACGAAATGCGCCTGTGCGATGCGCAAGGGGAGATCCTTGAAGAAAGGCGCGATGTCGACAGCGACGCCGGCGCTCCGGTAGATCGCCTCGACGCGGGCGATGTCTTCCGCGCGGGTCTGCTGCACGAGACGAAGGCGCGACCGAAGATTATCGGGCAACGCCGCAATCGCTTCGGGCACGATATCCGCCATCACGCGCGCGCCCTGCGAGCCGCCGGTGACGAGAAGACGAAAGGCGCCGTCATCGAATGACGGATAGGGGATGTTCGCGGCGTCGAGCACCGCCGGGCGGACCGGGTTGCCGGTGACGACGATCTTGCCCTGCAGCGGCGCGGGCGCAGCGAGATTGGGCAGGCCGGCGGCGATCCTGTCGACATGGCCGGCGAGGAAGCGGTTGGCCTTCCCCATAATGGCGTTCGACTCATGCAAGACCGTTGGGATCTTGAGGAAGGCCGCGGCGAGCAGCGGCGGCACGGTCGGATAGCCGCCGAAGCCGATGACCGCCCTGGGCTTCAGCGATCGAAACACTTTCGCCGCCTGCGCCGTTCCATAGGCGAGGCGCGCCACCGCTTGCGCCTTGGCGATGAACGAGCCGCCGCGCGGCGTCGCGGACGGGATGCAATGCATCGCGCGGGCCGGAAAGCTCCCGCCATAGGCGAGCGCGCGCTCGTCGGTGACAAGCTCCGCGGGAACGCCGCGCGCGGCAAGCGCATGGGCGAGCGCCTCGGCTGGAAAGAGATGGCCGCCGGTGCCGCCGGCGGCGAGAAGGATCGGGCTTTCCGTCATGTCACGCAGCTGCTGGAACAGGTTGGCCGCTGGCGGCGACCTCGGTCAGGACGCGGGTGCGCGGGCGCTTACGCGTGACGGCAAGCAGAAAACCCATGCCGAGCGACAGCGAAATGAGCGACGAGCCGCCATAGGAGACGAAGGGCAAAGTCATGCCCTTCGCCGGCATGAGGTGCACGTTCACCGCCATATTGATGCAGCTTTGCAGGCCGAACAGCATGACGAGCCCGGCGGTCGCGAAGCGGCAGAACGGGTCTTCGTTACGCGCCGCGAGGAAGAGGCCGCGCACCACGATGAAGGCGAAGACGAGCGCCAGCGCGATGCAGACGAGGACGCCGAACTCCTCGCCAATCACGGCGAAGATGAAGTCGGTGTGCGAGTCCGGCAGGATGCGCTTCACCGTGCCTTCGCCCGGCCCCTTGCCGAACCACGATCCAGCGATGAAGCTTTCGAGCGCGGTCTCGGACTGGAAATTGGCCGGCACGCCCGCGACAGGCGGCGGCGGCTCCAGAAAGGCCTCGATGCGCGCATGCACATGCGGCACGAATTTGTAGGCGAGCAGCGCCGCAAGCAGCGCCACGCCGCCCAATCCGACGACCCAGATCACATGCAGGCCGGCCATGAAGAACAGCGCGCCCCAGACGATTGAAACGAGCATGGTCTGGCCGAAGTCCGGCTGCAGCACGAGCGGGCCGATCGTCAACGGAAAGAGCAGCAGCGCGATGAGATTGCCGGGCACGTCCTTGCGACGCGCGCCCTCCGAAAAGGCCCAGGCGACGACGACGACGAAGGCGGGCTTCAAGAACTCCGAGGGCTGAATGCCGAAGATCCAGCGTTTGGCGCCCTTCACCTCCTGCCCGAAGAACAGCGTGCCGACGACAAGCGCCAGTGAGACGATGAAGACGACGAGCGCCGCGCGGCGCACGAGCCGCGGCGAGAGGAACGACGCGCCGATCATGACGGCGAGCGCCGGCAAAAGATAGGCCACCTGCCGGTTGACGAAGTGGAAGGTCGGCAGATGCAGACGCTCCGCCACCGGCGGGCTGCCGGCCATCGCAAAGACGAGACCCGCGATGATGAGCAGGCCGATGCCCGCAAGCAGCCATCGGTCGATCGTCCACGCCCAGTCCGAGAATGCGGTTCGCTCGGCGCGCGAAATCATTTATGTTCCTCCTCTGGCGGAGAGTTTCGTCGGCAATCCCTGAACATGCTTGCGGAACGCGTCGCCGCGCGCCTCGAAATTGGGGAACTGGTCGTAGGACGCGCAAGCCGGCGACAGCAGCACGATCGGCTCGGCGGCGTCGCCCGCGAGCGCGTCGCAGGCGGCGCGGAAAGTTGCGACGTCGAGCGTCTCGCAATGCTCATAGGGAAGAGCCCCCTCGAGCGTGCGCGCGAAATCGTCGCTCGCGGCCCCGATGAGATACGCCTTGCGGATTCTCGAGAAATAGCCGCGCAGCGGTTCGATGCCGCCTTCCTTCGGCTTGCCGCCGATAATCCAATAGATGTCGGCGAAGCTCGCGAGCGCCTTCTCTGCGGCGTCGGCGTTGGTCGCCTTGGAATCGTTGACGAAGAGCGCGCGCTCGATCCGCCCGACCTCCTCCATGCGATGCGGGAGACCGGGATAGCTTTGCAAGCCGCGCGCGATCTCCTCGTCTTCGAGGCCGCATTCCCAGCCGGCCGCGGCCGCGAAAGCCGCGTTCTGCGCATTATGCGCGCCGCGCAACGCCCGCGCGCCGGTCAACACGCCGAGAAGCTCGGCCTCCTCCGGCGGGTGACCCTGTTCGCGGAAATAGACCTCGCCTTTCTCGGCATAGAAACCCCAATCGAGCGCGCGGGCGCCGGAGACCGGGACGACGCGTTGACCCTCGCGCGCATTGGCGGCGAGGCGTGCGCCGATCGCATGGGTGTAAGCGTCGTCGACGCCGACGAGCGCGACTTCTGCGCCCGCGACGAGCCGCTCCTTTACGGCGGCGTAATTTTCCATTGTCCCATGCCGGTCGATGTGATCGGGCGTCAGATTGATCAAAATGCCGATCGTCGGGTTGAGCGAGGGCGTGAGGTCGATCTGGAAGGACGAGCACTCGATGACGTGAATGCGCTCATCCGACGGCGGCTCGAGATCGAGGATCGGCACGCCGATGTTGCCGCCGAGCTGCACGTCGCGACCCGCTTCGCGCAAGATATGCGCGATGAGCGCTGTCGTCGTCGACTTGCCGTTGGTGCCGGTAATGGCGATGAACGGCGAGCCGCCGGTTTGCGCCGCCCGCTCGCGGCAAAAAAGCTCGATGTCGCCGATGATCTCTACGCCGGCGGCGCGCGCGAGCGGCACGGTCCAATGCGGCTCCGGATGCGTCAAAGGGACGCCCGGCGTCAGAATGAGCGCGGAAAAACGCGACCAGTCGCTCTGCGAGAGATCTTCGAGCGGCACGCCCTGCGCAACGGCTTTCAGCCGCCCGGCCTCGCCGTCGTCCCAGGCGCAAACTTGGGCGCCGCCGGCGATCAGCGCCTTGGCGGTGGAAAGCCCCGAGCCGCCGAGGCCGAACAGGGCGACAGTCTTGCCCTTGAAGGTCGTGACCGGCGTCATGCTCACCTCAGCTTCAGCGTGGCGAGGCCGATGAGGGCCAGCACGAATGCGATGATCCAGAAGCGGATGACGATCTGCGGCTCCTTCCAGCCCTTCTGTTCGAAGTGATGATGGATCGGCGCCATGAGGAAGATGCGCTTGCCGGTGGTCTTGTAATAGGCGACCTGGATGATGACCGAAGCGCCCTCGAGCACGAACAGGCCGCCGACGATCGCGAGCACGAATTCCTGCTTCACGGCCACCGCCACCGTGCCGAGCAGACCGCCGAGCGCGAGCGAGCCGGTGTCGCCCATGAAGATCTGCGCCGGCGGCGCGTTGTACCAGAGGAATCCGAGCCCCGCGCCGACAAAGGCCGCGCAGACGATCGTCAATTCGCCGACGCCCGCCACGTAATTGACGCCGAGATAGTTCGAGAAAATCGAATTGCCGACGAGATAGGCGAAGATCGCGAAGGTGCCGACCGCGATCATCGACGGCACGATCGCCAATCCGTCGAGACCGTCGGTAAGATTGACGCAATTGCCGGCGGCGACGATGACGAAAGCGCCGAAAACGAGGAAAAACATTCCCAACGAGCCGATGTATCCCTTCACCATGGGAATGGCGAGCTTCGACATATTCTCGCCGCCGACCTTGGTGAGGAAATAGCAGGCGACGCCCGCGATAAGGAATTCGAGCGCGAGGCGCGCCTTCCCGGAAAAACCCGCGTGCGACTGTTTGGTCACTTTCAGGTAATCGTCGTAGAAGCCGATCGCGCCGAAGGACACGGTGACGAAAAGAACGATCCAGACATAGGCGTTGCTGAGCTTCGCCCAGAGCAGCGTCGCGACGATGAGGCCGGAGAGGATCATGAGCCCGCCCATCGTCGGCGTGCCCTTCTTGGTCACGAGATGCGATTGCGGCCCATCGGTGCGGATCGGCTGTCCCTTCCCCTGCCGCACGCGCAGCGCCGCTATGGTCTCAGGCGCAAAGAAGAAGACGCAAAAAAGCGCGGTCGCCGCCGCCATGGCGGCGCGGAAGGTGATGTAGCGGAAGACGTTGAGCGGACTGAAATAGGGTGACAGTTCCGCAAGCAGCGTGAGCATAGATCTTACTTCCTCAGCTGGCCGTCTCGGCCGCGAATTTCTCTTTCAACGCCGCGACGATTCGCGAGATGCGCGACCCGTTGGAACCTTTGACCATGACGACGTCGCCCGGCCGAATTGCGGCGACCGCCGCCTCCTCCAGTTCGAGCGGCGTGGCGCGATGGGCGCCGCGAAGCCGCTCCGGCGCCGCGTAATACAGCCGCGACATCAACGGGCCCGCCGTGAACAACAGATCGACCTTGGCGCGTTCCACATCTTCGGCGAGGCCGGCGTGGAGTTCGCCCGCCTGCGGGCCAAGCTCCAACATGTCGCCCAGCACGGCGATGCGGCGGCCGCCCGGGCTCGGCGTCGTCGAGCACAGCAGATCGAGCGCCGCGCGCATGGAGGTCGGATTGGCGTTATAGCTTTCATCGATGAGGGTGAAGACGCCGTCGCCCGTATCGAGCGTCTCGCGCTGTCCGCGGCCCGCCGTCGGCGTGAATTCCACGAAGGCCTCGGCGGCCTTTGCGACGTCGATGTCGAAGGCGACCGCCACGAGCAGAGCGGCGAGCGAATTCAGCGCAATATGCTTGCCAGGGGCGCCGATGCGATAGACGAGTCTGTTGCCGAGAATATCAGCGGTGATTTCATACGCGTCGCCGACGCTCCTGTAATCGAGGAGCCGCGCCTGCGCGCCTTGGGATTCGCCGAAATCGAAGATATGGCCTGCATAGGGAGACGCCGCCTCGGCGAGCCGCGCATAATGGTCGTCGTCGCGGTTGATGATGGCGACGCCGCCCTCGAGCCCCGTGAAAATTTCCGCCTTCGCGTCGGCGATGCCTTCGACGGAATCGAAGAATTCGAGATGGACGGGAGCGACGCGCGTAATCACGGCCACATGCGGGCGCACCTGGGCGACGAGGCCGGCGATTTCGCCCGCATGGTTCATGCCCAGTTCGAAAACGCCGTAGCGCGTCGAGGCCGGCATGCGCGCAAGAGTCAGTGGCACGCCCCACTGATTATTATAGGAGGCGACAGAGGCATGGGCGCCGCCGAAACGCGACAGCATGAGGCGCGTCATGTCTTTTGTGGAGGTCTTGCCGACCGAACCGGTGATCGCGGCGATGAAAGCGGCGGTGCGGTCGCGCGCGCGCATGCCGAGGAATTCGAGCGAGCGCTGCACGTCCTTCACGACGAAGAGCGGTCCGACGCCGGCGAGATCCAGCGCATGCGCTTCGTCGATGACGGCGGCGGCGGCGCCCTTCTCGAAGGCTGCGCGCACGAACTCATGGCCGTCGCGCGCCTCGCCGCGAATGGCGACGAATAGATCGCCCGGCTGCAGCGTGCGCGTGTCGATCGAGACGCCCGTCGCCTCGCGCGCCAGCGCGCCGCTGACGCGGGCCTGAAGGGCGCCGACCAGCGCGAGTCCCGACCAAAGGGGTTCCTGCCTCATGAACCATGCTCCTGCAGCGCCTTTACGACCGCCTCGTGATCTGAAAAGGGCAATATGCGATTGCCGACAATCTGGCCAGTCTCGTGGCCCTTGCCGGCGACGACAAGCGCGTCGCCGGCGCAAAGATCGGCGACGGCTCTGGAAATGGCCTCGCCCCGGTCGGCAATTTCGATGATCTTCGCCGGCCCTGCGCCGCGCGCGCCCGCGATGATTTCGGCGCGGATCGTCCCCGGCTCCTCGCTGCGCGGATTATCGTCCGTGACGATGGCGACATCGGCGCCGCGCGCGGCGATCTCGCCCATCAGCGGCCGCTTGCCCTTGTCGCGATCGCCGCCGCAGCCGAAGACGACGATGAGCCGCCCGGGCGCCAGGGGACGCACTGTCGCGAGCACCTTTTCCAGCGCGTCGGGCTTGTGGGCGTAATCGACGAAGACGGGCGCGCCATGGCGCGCGCCAATGAGTTCGAGACGACCCGGCGCGCCTTTGAGACCTCCGAGCGTCGCGAAGACGCGGGCCGGCGCGTCGCCCGCGGCGATGGCGAGACCGGCGGCGACGAGCGCATTGGCGACCTGAAAGGCGCCCGCGAGCGGAAGCTCGACTTTATACGCCGTCCCTGCGTGGACGAGCGTCAGGCCCGTCGCAAGCGCGCTCGGCCGCGCCTCCTTCAAAACGATCGCCTCGCCCTTCCTGCCGACGCTGAAGATTTGCAATCCGCGCGCTTGGCAGACCGAGGCGACGCGCGCGGCAATATCGGCGTCGGCGTCGATGACCGCCGTCTGGTTCGGCTGCAGCAGCGTGTCGAAGAGACGCATCTTCGCCGCGAAATACTCTTCCATGTCTCGGTGGTGATCGAGATGGTCTCGCGAGAAATTGGTGAAGCCCGCCACGGTCAGGCGCACCCCGTCGAGCCGCCGTTGATCGATGCCGAGCGACGAGGCCTCCATGGCGACATGCGTGACTCCGCGCCTGGCGAGTTCGTCGAGGATCTTATGGAGCTCCACGGGCCCCGGCGTGGTCAGCGCGCCGTAATGGGCGCCTTTCGAATCCACGACGCCCACTGTCCCGAGAGAGGCGGCCTCGTGGCCGAGCGCCGCCCAGATCTGACGCAGAAACGCGACGACGGAAGTCTTGCCGCTGGTGCCGGTGACGGCGACGATCGTTTGCGGCTGGCGCGGATAGAAGCGCGCCGCCGCCTGTGCGAGCGCCGCGCGCACGTCCGCGACGACGAGGAGCGGCAGCGGGCAATCGGCTTCGCGCTGCGCAATAACAACGACGGCGCCGCGCGCCCTGGCGTCCTCTACATAAGAAAGACCATCCCCGGCGTGGCCGGGGATCGCGAAAAAGGCAAAGCTCTCGTCAACCGCGCGGCTGTCCGCCGTGAGGCCGGCGATCTCGAGCTCCGCAAGGGCGGGGTCGAGGTCGTCTCGGGCGAGGAGCTGATCGAGACGCATCAGTGGCCATGGCCTCCGGTCGCAGGGACATTGGCCATGCCATAGCCGAGTTTGGCCAGCAGCGGGAAGGGCAGATGCGGCGGCTCGAAGCGCGGCGCGAGCCCCAGGATCGGGCCGACGCGCTCGATAATCTGCCCCGTGACATGGCCTGAATTATAGGCGGCCGTCGCATAGCCGCCGGTCTCGGGCAGGCCCTGCGGCTCGTCCATGATGGTCAGGAACAGATATTTCGGCTTGTCGGCCGGCGAGACCGCCATGAAGGTCGTGAACAGGCGGTTCTTGGAATAATGGCCGCCGATCACCTTTTCCGCCGTGCCCGTCTTGCCGCCCACGTAATAGCCGTTGACGTCGACCCTCTTCGCGGTGCCAATCTCGGCGTTGAGCCGCATGAGATAGCGCATGGCTTCGCTCGTCTCGGGCTTGATCACCTGAACGGCGTCCTTCATCGCCTCTTCGGGCGTGCGCTTCAGAAAGGTCGGGGTGATGAGATAACCGCCGTTCATCAGGGCGCCGACGGCCATCATCGCCTGCAGCGGCGCGACGGCGAGTCCATGGCCGAAAGCGATCGTCATCGTATTCAGCTCGCCCCAGTTTCTGGGCACGATCGGCTCGGCGCTCTCCGGCAATTCGGTGCGCATGCGCGTGAGCTGCCCCATCTTGCGCAGAAAGGCCTTATGCTTCTCCACGCCCTGCCCCATCGCCATGCGCGCGGTGCCGACGTTGGAGGAATAGGTAAAAACCTCGGGCACCGTGAGCGCGCGGTTCTGCGCGTGATAATCGTGGATCTTGAAGCGCCCGAAGGACAGCGCGCCCCGCGCGTCGAGGCGCGAGTTCAGATTGACCTTGCCCGAGTCGAGCGCCATGGCGATGGTCAGCGCCTTGAATGTCGAGCCCATCTCGTAGACGCCGACATTCATGCGGTTGATGTGGATCGGATCGAGCGCCTCGGTCGGCTTATTGGGATCGTAATCCGGATAGGAGGCGAGCGCGACCAATTCGCCCGTATTGACGTCCATGATCGCGGCGGCGCCGGCCTTGGCCTTGAAATGCTCGACGCCCTTGACGACTTCGTCGCGGAGCGCATGCGTCGCCCGGATGTCGAGAGACAGGGTCACCGGCTGAAGGTCGTCCGGCGTCCCGCCGAAACCGAGATTATGCAGATCCGCGAGGCCCTGCCCGTCGATATACTTCTCGATGCCGGCGATGCCCTGGTTGTCGACATTGGCGAAGCCTAGCACATGGGCCCCGATCGGACCGTTGGGATAGACGCGCTTGTTTTCGGCGATCAGGCCAACGCCCGGAAGCCCCAGATGGAACACCTCGTCGCGCTGGTGGGGCGAGACTTCGCGCTTCACCCAGACGAAACCCTTTTTCGAGCCGAGACGTTCGCGCAGCTCCTTGGAATCCACATCGGGCAGGACGGCGGTGAGCAGCTCCGTCGCTTCGTCCTTGTCGACGAGTCGGCGCGGCTCGGCGAAGACCGACATGACCTTGACGTCGCTCGCCAGCACTTCGCCGTTGCGGTCGAGAATGTCCGGGCGCGAGGCTGCGACGGCCTCAGCGGCGGCGCGGCGGGTCGTCGCCGGCTCCGGCTTGAAGCCGAGATAGACGAGCTTGGCGCCGATGACGCCGTAAAGCGCCAAAAAGCCCAGCGCCGCGAGCCGCATGCGCGGCGCGCTCGAGTCGAGGCTCGTCGTAAAGACGCGGCGGATCATCGCCCGCCATTTCGACGGCTTTTCCGCCGCACGGGCCGAGGGCGTCTCCGGCTCCGGCATAGGCGAGGGCTCTGTCATGGCTTTTTCGGCTCCTGGCTCGAAGCGGATGGGCCGGCGCTCGGCGCCTTGGCGGCGGTGACTTTCGGCGTCGCGCTTTTTGCTCTCGCCGGTTCGGATTTCGGCGTCGTCGTCGGCGCGGCGGGAACCGCGGGCGGCGTCGCCGAGGCGCTGAGGCCAATCTCGCTGAGCTTGGCTCCGATCGAGTCCGTGCGCGCCTTTTGCGGCAACGCTTGCGCCGGGACGAGCTGCGTCACCTGGAGCGGCTTCATCTCGGGCAGATACTGATCCGCCAGCGGCTGCAGCCGTTCGGGCCGGGTCATATAGGCCCAATCCGCCCGCAATACGGCGATCGCGTCGCGCTCCGCCTTGATGTCGATCTTGGTCTTGGCGATTTGCTCCGCGCGGTAGCTCGTCTGATATTTGATCGAATAGGCGTAAACCGCCGAGCCGACGAGCGCGGTGATCGCGAGGATGTTGAGGAGCCGCAGCATTCAGGCTTTTCCCTTGTCGCGCGCCGGGAGGCGGGCGAGCCGCATGAGTTGGTCGCTTAAGGGCAGCGGCGGCGCGGCGGTGCGCGTCGCATGGCGCAGCTTGGCGGAGCGGGCGCGCGGGTTGGCGGCGATCTCCTCGCGCGCGGGCGCTATCGGCTGGCGCCCTTCGCATATGAAGCTCGCGGGCGGCGGCGCGGCCTCGCCGGGAAGACGGCGGGAGCCGGTCTCGCCGCGTCCGCAACGCGCGGCGAGAAACTGCTTCACGATCCGGTCTTCGAGCGAGTGGAAGGTGACGACGGCGAGGCGTCCGCCTTCGATCAGAACCCGCTCGGCCGCGGCGAGGCCGTCGAGCAATTGGCCAAGCTCGTCGTTGACGGCGATGCGCAGCGCCTGAAAGCTTTTCGTCGCGGGATGAATGTCGCCGGGCCGGCCGGGCGCGACGCGCGCAATCAGCTCGGCGAGCGGTTTGGTCGAGAGGAAAGGCGCGAGCTTGCGGTCATGTGCGATGGCGCGGGCGATGCGGCGCGCGGCGCGCTCCTCGCCGTAGAAATAGAAGATGTCGGCAAGCGTCTCTTCGTCGGCCTCATTGACGAGGTCGGCCGCGCTCGAGCCTGTCCCTTCCATGCGCATGTCGAGCGGCCCGTCGCCGCGAAACGAGAAGCCGCGTTCGGCCTCGTCGAACTGCATCGAGGAAACGCCGATGTCGAAGACGACGCCGTCGAGCGGCGAGAACCCTTGCGCGGCGGCGACCCTCTCGAGCTCCGAGAAACGCGCCTCGACGAGCGTCAAGCGACCGCCCGAGGCTTGGACGAGATCGGCGCCGGCGGCGATCGCAGTCGGATCGCGATCGAGCGCCAGCACTTTCGTGTCGTCCGCGGCGAGAATGGCGCGCGTATAGCCGCCGGCGCCGAAGGTCGCGTCCAGATAGCGGCCGCCCGCACGCGGGCGCAGCGCCGCAACCGCCTCAGCGAGCAAGACCGGAACATGCCGGACCCCGCCGCTCTGCGCCGGGTCGAGATCCGCGCTGTTGTCGCCGCCCATCGCCCTCATCCTCGCATTCGCCGTCGCCGCCCGCCCGAGGCGCCGCGCCGCGGCCGGGCTATCCTCGGCCCGTCTGGCGGTGGGGGTGCGTCGCGGCGAAATCGTCTGGCGGGCCATGTTTGTTCTAAGCAAAGGGCTCAAGCGGCGGCGCGCCGCAGCGCCTGCCTGAGACGCCGAAAGCCATTAAGCTTTGTTAGTCTTAAGGGAGGGTTTACGCAGGAGCGCCGCGCGCGTCGAACCCAAGACAAAAAAGCAAAAGCCAGCCGGCCTGTAAGCCGGGTTCTGTATGGCGCGCGCCCGGTTTCCCGAGAACGCGCGTGACGGCCATTCCTCTGGGACGGTCGTCGCCGACCGCCTCGAGCAACCAACCCGGACGACATCCCGGAGACGGGTTGAAAGCCTCGAAAGAGGCTTTCGTCGTCCCTATTCGGTTTTGCTCCCGGCGGGGCTTGCCATGCCCTGAGCGTTGCCGTTCAGGCGGTGCGCTCTTACCGCACCCTTTCACCCTTACCGGGCGCGAGGCCCGGCGGTTTGCTTTCTGTGGCGCTTTCCCTGGGGTCGCCCCCGCCGGACGTTATCCGGCGCCGTGTCTCCGTGGAGCCCGGACTTTCCTCTGCATGACGCAGCGGCCGTCCGGCCGACTGGCTTTGATCAGGGATAGGGAGCCCGGCGCGGAAGGTCAAGGCGGCGCACGCTCTCTCCTGTCCGGAAGTTGATGTCGCGCGAAGCGCGATGACCGGGTAATGTGACGCGTTCGCTTTTTCAACGGAGAGCTTTCGGATGACCGGACCATTGCGCATCTTCGCAGGCGTCATGCTCGCCGCCCTGCTCCTGGCTGACGCCGCGGCTTACGCGGTTCCGCTGGCGGCGCCCCCGGCGACGGGTCCGGCGGCGACCTTGGCGCGCGGCGGGTTTTATGGCGGCGTCGGCCGTCCGGTCGCAGGCTACCGTGGCGGCTATTATCGGCCGGGCGGCTATTACCGTGGCGGCTACTATGCCGGCTGGCGACGCCCCGCCTATGGTTGGGCCCCTGGCGGCGCGATCGCCGCGGGCGCGGCGATCGGCGTGCTGAGCGCCGCCGCGGCGGCGTCCTATGCGACCTCCGCCGCGCCGGCGGACGGTCTATGCTGGTTTTACACGGACGCAACCTACAGCGCCGGCTTCTGGGACGCCTGCCCCTAGCTCTGCATGAAGCGCGGCAGACGGAGCGGGCCCGCCCCTTTCCATGTCAGCCGCGACGATTCCCGCAGGCGATCGGAAGCCATTGCGCCGCCGGCAAGGCCCAGGGTGAAGGCGAGATAGGCGAGCAGCATGCCGCCGGTCGAGAACAAGAGCTCCCAACCGGGGGTAAACCGCTTGGGCGTCGCGCCGTAATCAACGACGGCTGCGACCCCCGCCATCGCCGCGGAGTCGCGCAGCAGCGTCGGAAGCGAGCGCGGCGGATTGAACGCGAGCCAGGCCTCGAAGGGGGCGGCCCAGAAGATTGCCGAACCGAGATGCGTGAGAAACCCCACGAGCGTATGCCGACCCGTCGGCAGCTCGACATTGGCCGCCGCATCGCCGTTGAGCCAGTGACTCGTGGCGTTGATCGGCTGCAAGGCCCCCTTCCCCTGCATTTTTGCAAGCGCCATGAGCGCGGCGGATGAGACAAGCGCGGCGACGACCCCCGTCACCACGGCCGACTGGCCGATCCTCGGCACATTGCTGTTTGCTTTGTTCATCTGAACCTCCGGGGCGCCTTCTGTGGCAGATGCAACCGCGCGCGGCGGGCTTCGTTCCGCCGCTTCCGGCGCGTCCCGTTATGCTTTAAGCCCGCCTCATGAGCGTGGCGGAGGATCAATCGACAGGCGCCCGGGTGGTCGATGTGCTGGCGCCCGTCGCCGTTGACGCGCCCTATTCCTATCTGGCTCCGCCCGCCCTCGCGCTTGCGCCTGGCGACAGCGTCAAAATCCCCCTGGGCGCCCGCGAAGCCTATGGCGTCGTCTGGTCTGTGGCCGAGACGCCCGCGCCAGCGCATGCAAATCTCAAGACTGTCGCGGCCCGGCTCGACCGGCCGCCGCTGCCGCAGACGCTGCGCGACTTCATCGACTGGCTGGCGCGCTACACGCTGACGCCGCGCGGCATGGCGCTGCGGCTCGCAACGCGCGCGGCGGAAGAGGCCGCGCCCGAGGCGCTGCGAACGCTCTACCGCGCAACCGGCCAGGCCCCCGAACGTCTTACCCCGACCCGCGCGCGCGTGCTGGCGGCGGCCGAGGGCGGCATGGCGTTTTCGAAGAAGGCCCTCGCGGAAGCCGCCGGCTGCGGCCCGACCGTGATTGACGCGCTCGTCGACGACGGCGCGCTTGTCGCAATGACGGCGCCGCCGGACCCCGTGGCGGGGGCGCTCGATCCGGCCTATTCCCCGCCCAGTCTCGAACCCGCCCAGTTCGACGCCGCGAAAGCGCTGGTCTCCGCCGTGCGCGCGAAGGCCTACGCGCCCTTCCTGCTCGAGGGCGTCACCGGCTCGGGAAAGACCGAGGTCTATTTCGAGGCCATCGCCGCGGCGCTTGAAGACGGCGGGCAGGCGCTGGTGATGATGCCGGAGATCGCTCTCACCGCGCAATTTCTCGAACGCTTCGCCGCGCGCTTCGGCGAAAAGCCAGCCGAATGGCATTCGGGCGTGAGCGCAAGAAAACGCGCCCGTATCTGGCGCGCGGCCGCGACGGGCAAACTCAGCGTCGTCGCGGGCGCGCGCTCCGCCCTGTTTCTCCCCTTCTGCAATCTGCGGCTCATCGTCGTCGATGAGGAACATGAAGCGGCCTATAAGCAGGACGATGGCGTCTGCTACCACGCCCGCGACATGGCCGTCGTGCGCGCGCGTTTCGAGCACGCCGCCATCGTGCTTGCTTCGGCGACGCCTTCCATCGAGACGCGCGTCAACGCAGAAAGCGGACGCTATCGCCATCTGCGCCTGCACGCCCGCGCCGGCGCGCGTCCCATGCCGCTGCTCGAGCCGATCGACATGCGGCGCGAAGGGCCGTCGCGGGGCCGCTGGATTGCGCCGCGGCTTGCATCCGCGGTTGCCGAAACGATTGCGCGCGGCGAGCAGACGTTGCTCTTTCTCAATCGCCGCGGCTATGCGCCGCTCACGCTCTGCCGCGACTGCGGGCATCGCTTCCGTTGCCGGCAATGCGACGCCTGGCTCGTCGAGCATCGGTTCCGCCGCGCGCTCGTCTGCCACCATTGCGGCCATGTCGAAAGACGGCCGGACACATGCCCCGAGTGTCACGCGACGGACTCGCTCGCCGCCTGCGGTCCCGGCGTCGAGCGTCTCGCCGAAGAAGCCGCGACGCTTTTTCCCGACGCGCGCGTTCTGGTTCTTTCGTCGGATTTTCCAGGCGGCGCGGAACGGCTGCGGCGCGAACTCGATGACATCGCCAAGGGCGCCTTCGACATCGTTATCGGGACGCAGCTTGTCGCCAAGGGCCATAATTTTCCGCAGCTCACCCTCGTCGGCGTCGTGGACGCGGATCTGGGTCTGGGCAGCGGCGATCCGCGCGCGTCCGAGCGGACTTTCCAATTGCTCAATCAGGTGACAGGGCGCGCCGGGCGCGGCGACAAGCCGGGGCGCGCGCTGATTCAGACGTTCCAGCCCGAGCATCCGGTCATCGCCGCCTTGCTCTCGGGCGACGCTGAAAAGTTCTACGCGCAGGAAATCGCCCTACGCCGACGCGCGGGCCTGCCGCCCTACGGGCGCCTCGCCGCGCTCATCGTTTCCGCAAAGGACGCTGCGACGGCCGAAGCGCACGCCCGCGCGCTGGCGCGCGCCGCCCATGATTTGCCGCCAGCGCCGCGTTATCGCGTCGCCGCGCCGGGCAGCCTGCCGGAGGCGGAGGACATCCTGCTGCTCGGCCCCGCGGAAGCGCCGATTGCGCTCATTCGCGGGCGGTTTCGTTACCGACTGCTGGTCAAGGCGCCGCGAAGCGCCGACGTACAGAGCTTCCTGCGCGATCTGATCGACGCGGCGCCGAAGCCGCGCGGCGGCGTGCGCGTGCAGATCGACGTCGACCCCCAGACGTTCCTGTAGCTCATAATAACTTCAGCTTAACAATAAGATTAACTACAAACCGTCGGATGAGCGCCGGCAAGCGTGAACCGCAGCAACCGCAGCTTGATCGGAGTCGTTCGGATATGTTACCGAAGTCTTAATTTACGTGTGAGGGGCTCCGAGCCGTGCGTATTTTCCGGTTTTCCAAGAGCGTCGGCCTTGTCGCCGCCTTCACCCTCCTCCTCGCCAGCGCGCCTGCAAGCGCGGATTTTCTCGACGACCTCTTCGGCGGCGGCGAAAGCGCCGCGCCGCCCCCGGCTCCTGTGCGCGCGAGGCCCCAGCGGAAAGCGCGCGATGGCTTCTCCATCCGTTCGCTCGATGAGCGCAAGTCTGCGCGCGTCGCGAAGGATAAGAAGGACGAGGACGAAGACGCCGGGCATGGGCCCTATGTTGCGGGATCGCGCCCTGTCAGGGCCGCGCTTTGCGCCTCGCCCGGCGCCGCGAAAGTCGACAACGCGACCGCCTATCTCCGGGACGAAACGCTGCGCGCCGGCGATAGCGTCGTGACCGACGGCGCGATCGTCGTCTTCAAGGGGAACCGCGGATGTCCGCATGGCGCATCCGACTTCGTCTCCGTCGCACGCGCCGATCTGCCCAAAGTAAAACGCAACGCCTTGGCTGCTCTGGAACAGAGCATGCGGTCGCCACAGCGCAGTTTCACCATCGAGGACGACCAGCCGAAGGTCGCGGGCCACGATCCGCACTGACGCGAAGCGGCGTTCTCCTTCAGTTTACTCGCCTCGTAACGTGCGGTCCTGCGCTGCCTTGCCCTCGGCTTCCGCCTCGGCCGTCTGCCCCTTTCTCTCCTTCTCCTTAGTCTTGCGCAGGGTCGCCTTGTTCTTCGCCGGGCTTTCCTGTTTCGTAGCGCCTGCCTCGTGCAGAGCGATGGCAATCGCCTGCCGCGAGTTCTTGACCTTCGCGCCGGAGCCGGCCGTTTTGAGCTCGCCATGCTTATACTCGTGCATGACGCGGTGGATGGTTTCCTTCTGATCTTTGCTTTCTCTTGGCATGACGAGCGCCTCCAGACCGTGGTGGTCCAGAAATGGCGCGCCGCGGCGCCATGTGAAGCGGCCGGCCCAAGGCGTTGAATCCAGCGGCCGGCGTCGCGCCATGACAAAAATATCCGTCGCTGCGACGCTTCGCTCGACGCGGCCGCGCTCTACCATCACATTCGACGCCTCCGCTTCAAGGAGCGCACCGCCATGGCTGACCCGCGACATCTGGACCGCCTGGAACCGGGAGTCCGCCGCGACCTCGCGGGAAAACTCGACTATGCCCGCTACCTGCAGCTCGACCAGCTCCTGAGCGCGCAGCAACCGCTTTCCTCTCCCCCACACCACGACGAAATGCTGTTTATCATTCAGCATCAGGTCGCCGAGCTGTGGTTCAAGCTCATGCTGCACGAATTGCGCGCCGCCCGCGCGCATATTCGCCACGACGACATCGAGCCCTGCGAGAAGATCCTTTCCCGCGTGAAGGCGACGCAAAAGCAGTTATTCGAACAGTGGTCGGTGCTCGAAACCCTCACCCCCAGCGAATATGTGCAGTTCAGACATTTGCTGGGACCGGCCTCGGGTCTCCAGTCGCGCCAGTTTCGCCTGGTCGAATTCATACTAGGCAATAAGCAGGGCGATATTCTGCAACTCTACGCGCACGACGAAACGTCGCTTATCGAGCTCCGCGCGGAGCTCGAGTCTCCCAGCCTCTATGACGAATTTCTATGTTATCTCCACAGATCGGGGCACGAGGTGCCGAGCGCTAGCATCGCGCGCGATTGGACCAAGCCTCATGAACGAAGCGACGACCTCGTCAAGGTTTTCCAGCGCATCTACGCCGAACCGAGCGCCTATTGGAAAGAATACGCCCTGTGCGAGAAGCTCGTCGACATCGACGAGCATCACCAGCTCTGGCGCTTCCGCCATATGAAGACCGTCGAGCGGATCATCGGCTACAAGCCGGGCACCGGCGGCTCGTCCGGCGTCGCATTCTTGAAAAAAATCGTGGATCTGACTTTCTTCCCCGAGCTTCTCGACGTCAGAACCGCAATCGGAGCGCCGCCATGAAGGCGATCGAGGCGGCCGTCCGCGCACTCGGAGACCGAACATTCGAGGAGCAGGATCTCCGCCGTCATATCGATCCTTTGTTCTCCCGGGTCTTGCACGGAAGGCCGTCTATTTATCTCGCGAACCATTCGCTCGGGCGTCCGCTCGACCGAACGGAAGACGACGTCGAGGAGGGCCTTGGTCTCTGGTACGCCGATCTGGACGCCGCCTGGAATGGATGGGAGGCGGAAATGCTTCGTTTCCGGTCGCGCGTCGCGGACTTGATTCATGCGGCGGGCGCCCACTGCATCGTTCCCAAGACGAGCGCGGGCCAGGGATTGCGCGCTGTCTTGAACCGCCGTGACAAACCCCTGCGGGTGATCGCGTCACGCAGCGAATTCGCTTCGATCGACGTAATTCTCAAAGCCTACCGGGCCCACGGGCGCCTCGCCGTTCATTGGGTCAGCCCGAGCGAGGGACGCCTCTACCGCGCCGAGGATTTTTTGGACGCGTTGCAAGGCGAAGCTGATCTGCTCGTACTGTCCCTGGTGTTTTTCGACACCGGACAGCTTCTCGATAATGTCGAAACGATTATCGACGCTGCAAGAGAGCGGCGGGTCGAAGTCCTTCTCGACCTCTATCACGCCGCTGGGGCCCTTCCCGTCGACGTCGCCGGTCTTGGCGTCGACTACGCCATCGGCGGCTCCTATAAATATCTGCGGGGCGGACCTGGCGCCGCATGGCTCTATGTCCATCCACGCCGCCTCGACGAAGCGCCGAGGACGCTCGATACGGGGTGGTTCGCATCGGCGACGGCGTCAAGCTTCGAGCGGACTGACACGGTGCGATTCGCACAAGGCGCAAACGGCTGGCTCGAATCGACGCCTGCAATCCTGCCCTTTTATCAGGCGCGGGCGGGGCTGGAATTTACGCTCGCGATGGGAGTCGCGCGCCTGCGCGCCTATTCATTAGCGCAGCAGAAGCTCTTTAACGCTGAACTCAATGACCGCGGCGTCGCCTGCTTTGCGCCACAAAGCCCGCGAGGCGCCTTTGTCGCAGTTCCCCATAATGATGCAACGGCCGCAATCGAACGTCTTGCCGCGGAGGGCGTGGTCGCCGACGCTCGGGAAGGCTTGCTGCGTTTCTGCCCCGACATATTGACGTCGTCACACGAACTCTGCGAGGCGGCGCAACGTATTGCGCGTGTGGTGCGACGTTGAGGAAAGGCGGCGCAGACGATGAAATCAAGTAACATTGCTCTGGGCGAGCGGCGCTGACGCTGACGCCTGTCCCGGTAAAAGAAGGGAGTCGCACGATGAAAACCCAGCCGCAGATCGATTTTCAAGGCATGGATCCCTCCGAGAGCTTCCGGCAGCAAATCGTCAGCCATATCGAGCGGCTCGAAGACCGCTATGGGCGAATGACCTCCTGCCGCGTGGTGGTCAAGGCGCCAGGCGGCCATCATCGGACCGGCGGCCTTTATGAAATAAACATCTACCTCAGCCTGCCTGACGAACGCGAGGTCGCCGTCGAGCGCACGCCGCATCAAGACGAACGCTTTCAGCGCTTCGAATTCGCTCTCGGCGACGCCTTCGCCCGGGCGGTGCGCCAACTGCAAGATCAAGTCGCACGCATGCGCGGAAAGGTGAAGCAACACGACGAACCGCTGACGGGCGTGGTCAGACGGCTGATGCGCGAAGAAGGTTACGGATTTCTGGAAAGCGCGGACGGCCGAGAAATTTATTTCCATCGCAACAGCGTCCAGGAGCCTGGCTTCGACCATCTTGAGCCTGGCGTTCGCGTGGGATTCAAGGAGGAAGAGGGAGATGAAGGCCCGCAAGCAAGCCGCGTGTCTCCCCTAGGCGAGCACAGTCCAGAGTAGCTTGACGGCGGGGGCGCCGATCGGGGCGCCTCTCATTATCCTTGTGCGCGCGTTAATACGCTGTCATCCCGCCATCGACTGTCAGCACAGTCCCCGTGATGAACGACGCGTCATCTGATAGAAGAAAAACTGCCGCCTTCGAAATCTCTCCGGCTTCTGCATATCGCCCCAGCGGATATTTCGCCAAGCGGCGGGCCTGGGCCTCTGGCGTGAGATCGCTCCCGAGCAGCGCCGCTCCCATGCGCGTCGAACCAATCGTGCCCGGCGCAATCGCATTCACACGGATGCCTGATCGAGCGTAATCGATCGCCATCTGGCGACTGAGAGCGATAATCGCCCCTTTCGAAGCGCAATAGGCCGCCATGTTGGGAACGCCCACCAAACCAGCGATGGACGCGATATTGACAATGGCGCCTCGCCCGCGCGCCTGCATGGAGGGAAGGATCGCCCTGCAGGCATAGAACACACCGTCCAGATTGACGTCCATCACGCGGCGCCATAGTCCGTCATCCGTGTCATGGACGGCCCCGAGAACGGCGACGCCGGCATTATTGACAAGCCCCTCTATAGGACCGAGCGCATCCTCGATTTGTTTCTTAGCGTCCGAAAGCTCCCCACACTTTGAAACGTCCGCGCCGACGCCGAGGGACCGGCCTCCCGCCGCCCGAAGCGCTTGCGCTTCTCGCTCCGCACATGCGCCATCTATGTCAACGATGGCGACCGTGGCGCCCTCGCGCATGAGATCACGCGCAATAGCGAGCCCAAGCCCCGACGCGCCGCCTGTAACCATTACGACTCTGTCGGACAATCCTTTCGTCACGCGCTGCCTTTCGCGACTTCTCTTAAGCTAGATTCGTTAGGTTCGGCTGGCCTGCCCTGAGCCGCGCGAGCTGGATGAAATAAGTGGGATTGAGAAACAGCTCGTCCATCTCTGCAAGCTGGTCGATCGTGAGCCCGCCGCGAACGAGCGCATTCAAATACTGAAAACCATCCTTGGCCCCATAACCCACATGGTGCGCCCCGAGGACGCGTCTGCTGTCGCCATCCAGAATAAGCTTCTGAAAGCCTGACATATGCGGCCGCGCCATTGCGTATAGCATGGTTCGATCGCTTGCCGGCAAGCCGATGTTCAGACCGTCGGGGTTGTCCGGCGGCAGCTTCATAACCACGACGTTCTTGAATTTTTCGCGCGCATCTTCCTCTCCGAGGCCAAGCCAGCTCACCTCGTAATGGGTATGTAAAAAGTCGGGCCAGTCGCGCGGCCGGTAACTGACCTTCTCGCCCATGACCGCGCGCGCCGCATAGGCTCCGCTCTTGCGCGCCTTGAACATCTCCATGGGCGAGCCGATGAGATCGCCCGCAGCAAAAACGCCCGGCGCAGACGTTTGCAGAGCCTCGTCGACAATCACCGCGCCCTTCGCGTCGATCTCGACCCCTAAGGCCTCGACCGCCATTCGTGAGCGCGGTCGCTCGCCGAGCGCATGAAAGACAAAATCCGTCTCGATCTCGATCGGTCCATCCGGCGTCGCGGCGACCACTCGGGCGACACGACGCGCGCTGTCGCCCACAATCTCGACGACATCGGCGCCTTCAATGATCTCGATCCCCTGCTGCAGCATACGCTCGAGGGCGTAGGCGCGCGTCTCCCGATCGGGGATCATATCGAGCGGCCTATTGCGCACCAGCATGATGACGCGGCGGCCCGTCGCATTGAAGAAACAGCCATATTCGACCGCAGTCTTGCCGCCGCCGATCACGACGACGGTTGCGCCTGGTTCGCGGTCGAGCGTCTCAACGAGGGTCGCATAATTATGGACGCCGACGAGTTCGCTTCCCGGCGCCTCGAGGGGCGCCGCCTCGGCCCCGAGCGTCAAAACGAGATGTCTGGCTCGAAAGATCTCGCCGCCCGCCTCGACCGTATGTCGATCGAGGATGCGCGCAGGCGCATTGAGGAGGAATTCGATATCGAGCTGCTCCCTGCTTTGATAATTCATCACTGCGTGCGGGCCCGTGCGGCCCTTGCGGAACAGGTCGACGACCTCCTTGATCGAGGTCAGCTTTTCGCGCAAATCCGGAAACCACAATTCCCCGGAAAAGCTGCGCGCCAACATCAGCTCAGCTGCGCAGTCTGAAAACACATGATGAGGCACGCAAGCACTATGCGGGCACGCACCCCCGAGAAACGGCCAGCAGTCAATGACGAGCTGGCGCCCGCCCATTGCACGCAAATAGGCGGAGCCAAATCGCCCCGCAGCGCCTCCCCCAATGAAAATCGCATCGAACGGGCGGGGATCTTCGTCCTTTATGTTTCTGATCGGGCCAACCGCTTGAGGACAGGCAAGCGCGCGTTCGATTTTTTCCTTCCACTGAGCAACCGACAGGGCGTCCGCACGATTCCGCCCTGGCTCAGCCATGAGACCCTCCATCCTCAGAGACCAAGCCGAACGCGGCTGAGCAGCAAGACCAGTTCCGCCTGGCGCGCGCATCCGGTCTTCTCCAAAACCACGCGGAGCTGAGAGCGGACCGTATTGAGAGACACGTTTCCAATAGCGGCCAGCTCATCCAGCGTGGCTCCGGCGGCCAAACCATGCGCGACGCGCGCCTCCTTCGGCGTAAGACGGAAGAGCGTTATGAGCAGCTCGACTGGCGGCGTCCTCGCCTCCTGGAGCGGAGAAAACAGCACGAGCGCGACGCCGGCCGCGAACACGTCCCGGGCCATGCCCGTGACGGGAACGACATTCACAACCATGAGGCCATTCGCCTCCGAGCGGGCCGGAAACGCGCACGCAGCGCCCGGATTGGTCGACGTGACATCCGCAAGCGCCTTTCTCAGCAAGGCGTCGGCTGTCTTGTCTTTCAATCCCAACTGGTCCTTCGCGCGCAGCTGCACGAAGTCCGACAGAGCTTCGGCGAGATGGTTTACTGCGAGCGCGCGACGCTGGCGATCGACGACCGCCGCAGGCAAACCGATGACAGCAAGCGTCTCGCTCGCGACACGCGCCCGCTCCCACTGCAGACGACTCGCGACGAGCGCGCTACGCGCCAAATGGGGATGAAGTTCATTTAGGCGCCGCAAGGTCGACGGCTCGACCGGGCCGCGCGCATAATCGCGCTCGAGCCCAAGCGTCACATTCGCGCCCGAGGCCACGGGCAGGAGCGTCGCCGCGCCCCAGCCATATCCCCGCGGTCGGAGAAAATCGCGATAGATGGGGTCTGCGTCGAGTTCGTCTTGAGAAAACAGCTCCCTTTCTCCAACAAATCCATTTTGCCGCGCGGCGCGAATTCGCGCCCGTCTGCGTCCGCGGCCGACCCAGCCTCCCGCGACATATTCAGCAACGAGCTCCTTTAGGCCTTCAGACGCCATCCAGCGCAGGCCCTCGGAATTTGGATAATAAAGCGCGCCTCCTCTGGCGCCGGCGACATCCGAAAGGCTGTCGAGAACTTTCGTCCATAGCGCCGGCTCAAAAGCGCTCTCGTAAATGAGAGCCAGCAAGTCCTCATCCATAAAGCCTCGTTGAGGGTTACCTCAGAAGCCGCATCCGATCCTAATATGTCCTTCCGCCAAACGTCAAAGGGTCGCGTCCTTGATTGAAGCTGGAACGCTGGCCTTAGCAATTAGAAAGGCAGCCAGATGCAATCCTTTTCTCTTGATCGCTACAATTGCTTCGAGTTCCAACATGGCGGCTGGACGCGCGCCGTCTTCAAGCGCGGCGCAGGCCCTGCGGTCATCGTCATCCATGAACTGCCCGGTCTTCATCCGCTCGTCGTCCGTTTCGGCGATCGCCTCGTCGACGCCGGGTTTACATGTTATCTGCCAAGCCTGTTCGGCCACCCCGGACGGCCGGTTTCGTCTGCATATGCGCTTTCGTCCTTCGCCTCGACGCTGTGCTTGCGGCGGGAATTCTCGTTTTGGGCCGCGGATCGCTCGAGCCCCATCGTCGATTGGCTGCGCGCGCTGGCTCGTAAGGCGCATGAAGATTGCAGGGGAAACGGAGTCGGCGCAATCGGCATGTGTCTGACGGGGAACTTCGCCCTCGCCATGACGACCGAACCCAGTGTTGTGGCGCCTGTTCTCGCCGAGCCCTCGCTGCCGCTTCCGCTCGGCGCCGCGCGTCGCGCCGCCCTTGGAGCCTCGCCCGAAGAAATTGCTTGCGTCAAAGAGAGGCTCGCTAATGAGGACCTCTCCATTCTCGGCCTGCGCTTTAAGGATGACCCTTACGTTCCGCAAGAAAGATTCGACGCGCTTCGTCGAACCTTCGGCGATCGCTTCGAAGCGATTGAACTCGACCCGCAAAGCGCAAAGCAAGATGCGCCAAAGCCCGCCCACTCCGTTCTCACAATCCATCTGCGCGACGACGATCCCCGCGGCGAGACGCGAATGGCCGAGGCTCGGGTCATTGAATTTTTCAAAGAACGCCTAGGTCAAAGCGCGGTCTAGGCACGAAAGACCGCCGTTCGCTTCACCCATTTGGATGATGATGGTCATGGGTCTAAGCAACTAATCTCAGATAGTGGCGCATCGCCAACGCATTGCCACGTAAACGCTTGCCAGGTTGTGTGGAACTCGGGGAAGATTCAGGACGTTCATCATAGATATTACGTGTCACAGGGGGGCCGGTCAGCTCAAGCGCAAAAAAGAAATTGAAAGGGGAGAGCATGAAGATCGCCGGGAAAGACATTCTCATACCAACCAGCATGGTCGGCAACTACCCGAATCCGCGCTGGTGGGACGCCTCTTTTGCGCGCTATTTCGCGGGAGATCGCGAGCCGCCGGATTCCTTGAGCCGCGAAGCTCTCGAAGACGCCATTGGCTCCATTGCGCTCGATCAGGAGCGCGCCGGCCTGGATATCGTCTCAGACGGACGTATCCACGGCGACAACTATGCTGACACGGCGGTCTACCATTATTTCAGGCGACTGGGCTACGACCTGCGCGGCGGCCATCTCGGCTTCCCGATCTACAGCCGTCTGCATACGGGAACGATCGAGCATGAGATCAAGCGCCGCGGCGCGATCATGGTCGAACAGGCGCGGGCGCTGAAACGCGCGACAACCAAGCCAACCAAGGTGCAATACACGGGCGTCCAGGTTTTGGCGCAATGCACGAACGATCTCCATTACAAGAGTTCTCGTGACCGCGCGCTCGCCATTGCGAAGGCGATAAACGAAGATATCCGCGAAGTCGACGCGCTTGGCGTGGATTTCATACAGCTCGATGAGTTCACCTGGCCTTATTTCTTTGAGGACTGGGCGATCGAGGCCTTCAATACGGCCGTCGACGGCGTCAAGAACGCGCGCATCGTGGTGCATGTCTGCTGGGGAAATTGGGGCGGGACGCCAGCCTATTATCCCGACGAGACCGGCAAGCCTGGCGAAATCTACGATCTGGCCAAGCGCAAGACAGACGCCAGGGCCCCGGCCGCGACGCGCTCGATCGTGCCGAAGGCCTATGAAGCGCGGTTCGACGTCCTCAATCTCGAGAACTGCGGCCGCCGGGTCGACGACATGTCCGGCCTCGACGCATTCAAAGAGTTTCCCTTGCCCGACAATGTGGATTTCTGGGCGGGCGTCATCGACGTGAAAAGCACCATCACCGAGACGGCGGCGCAGGTGGCCGACCGGATCAACGCGCTCCTCAAAGTCATACCCGCCGACCGGCTCGGCGTTACGACAGACTGCGGCCTCATCCTCTTGCAACGCTATATTGCGCAGGACAAGCTTCACGCTTTGGTGGAGGGCGTCAAGCTTGTGCGCGAGCAGGCAGGACGCGCCGTCGCCGCGGAGTAGTCAAGATTTGGCGCGTCGCCAGGCGACGCGCCTCTCACGCGGGAACGCCGGCATGCCTGTCTATACGATCGCTTGCCCCGATTGCGGAAACGTCTCCCCGACCTTGGTTCTGGCGGGATGCCAAATGCCGAGCGAATGGGTTTGCGGCGCCTGCGGCGGAAGACGCGCGCAACTTGACGCCTCCAAGCTTGTCCAGGCGCATCCGTGGGAAGAGGGACATGGCGCGAACTGCCTCTGCTGCGCCTCGCCCGCCCCTTACGTTTGCTCCGCCGTCGATTGAATCGGCGTCCGCCGAGAACGATCGAGAATGCATCAAGAATGAAGACGCAGCTTTACGATTACATCATCATCGGCGCAGGATCGGCTGGATGCGTCTTGGCGAGCAGGTTGAGCGAAGACCCTGCGGCTAAAGTTCTCCTACTGGAAGCGGGAGGCGAGTGCCGCTCGCCGATTGCGTCGACGCCGGCGCTTTATGGCGAGCTTCAAGACAGCCCGTACGACTGGGGCGACCGCACTGCGCCACAGACCGGACTGAACGGCCGACGCATCTTCTTGCCGCAAGGTCGGACGCTGGGCGGCTCGAGCGCCATAAACTACATGATTTACATTCGCGGCAACCGCTTCGACTACGACGAATGGGCCGAGCGCGGCGCGGAGGGTTGGTCTTACGAGGAGGTCTTGCCTTACTTTCTCCGTTCGGAAGGCAACAGGCGCCTCTCCGATCGCTTTCACAGCAGCGATGGTCCGTTAATCGTTTCAAGCCACAAGCCCAACCCGCTCGTGGAGCGCTATCTCCGAGCCGGCCAGGAGATCGGGCTTCCTTTCAATCCGGACTTCAACGGATGCTCACAAGATGGGTGCGGGCCGCTGCAAGCCACGCTTGCCGACGGCGCCCGTTGCAGCGTCACTGAAGCCTTTCTTTCCCCGGCGCGTCGGCGACCCAATCTCACGGTCCTCACCCATGCGCGCGCGTTGAAGATACGCCTGGAAGGCCGACGCGCGCTCGGCGTCGACTATCTGCGCCTCGGCGCTGCGGAGAGCGCTCGTGCGGCGAATGAGGTCATTCTATCCGCCGGCGCCGTGCGATCTCCGCAATTGCTCATGCTCTCCGGCATCGGACCGCGCGCCGCGCTCGAAAGCTGCGGCGTCGACGTGCGCG